>JBJDXC010000032.1:0-21705 GCA_051866475.1 Phascolarctobacterium sp. | reverse complement strand
TCATGTTTACTCCTGCATCAGCAGTTAGCTCAGCTTCTGCAGCCTTAACTAAGCCACCGCTAATGGTAACATTCACACCATCCAGCAGCACCTTTTCTGTAGCAGTTAACCTGCCACCGCTCATCACAACATCATTGTTAACAGCCTGCAAGTTAATATTCTTTGCACTAATATCGCCATCAGCGCCCACAGTCACATTAGCTTCCTCGTTGATGATGCTAATAGCGCCTGTTGCCTGCAGCTTATCAGCCAAAACAATATTATTATCGTTGCCCGCGTCGTAGTTGTGCACAGTTAAATCACCGCCCACAACCGCATCGGGCGTAGTAATAGCTATATTCAAGTCAGCGCTTGTAGTATTGCCACTGCCCACAGTAATGCTACCACTAGTATTGGCCACCTTCACCTGCTGCAGCTGGTTCACCTTACTATCCAAAAGGATATTGCCTGCTGCAGTTGCATTTACCACAGGAGCATTCAGCACAAAGCTACTAGCCTCTTCAATAACCCCATTGTAGGAATGCAAATCAATAGCAGCACTACTCAGTGTACCAGTCTGCAGTTTAATGTTTTGCCCTGCATGAATGTTAACACTATTGGTGCCATTTATAGCATTGGTGCCATTCACAACAACATTGACCAAGCTACCTAAATAAACAGCGCTAGAGCTAATAGTTTTGCTATTATTATCTAAAGTTAAATCTGTCGTAGTGTAAATGCTAGCAGTATTACTGCTGTTCACTGCCTCAAGCAAATTCAAATTGCCATCAACTACAATGCCTACATTCACTGGAACGACACCAGCAGTAACAGGTGCAACCTCAAGATTTAACTGCCCCTGAGCAGCGCCCGTGCTAGAGCTCGTCAAGCCCTTAACATAAATATTATCCTTCGCCTTAAGTACAACCTTGCTTGTAGTGTCAGCTGCGTCCACATTCTTTATGCGCACGCCATCGTTATCAGTGTAGCGCACCCCAGCATTGCTGCTTATAGCCTCACCAATGCTGCCACCACGAGCTTCAATAGTCAGCTCCAGTCCATCAGTGCGCAGGTAATAATCCTCGCTGGTCCCGTTAGTTCCCATGAGGATGGATTTATTGGCGCCGAGATAAATTTCTTTCTTATTGCTGCTCTCGCCAGCAGAGCTACCTTCGGTAACAGCACCGGACGTAGTCTTGCTAGAAGAAACATTGCGCAGAATTAAATTATTATCACTAGTTTGGTTCAGATAAATATTGCCACCGGCTACAGCGCTTAAGCCATCAGTGGTCTTATTTGTACCAAATATATCCGTTGTAAGCTTCCTGCTTGCAGCGCCAAGATCGCCCACTGCAGTAATATACAGACTCTTACCCTTAATATTGGCAGTATTGTCAGACGCAGCAGTATTATAAATGCTACCCAAGCTGGTCAGGTTGACCTCGCCAATTGCGGAGCTAATGCTGTCCACATAAAGGTTATTAAATTGGCCCTTGTTATCAATACCGATAAAGCTATCGTTGCCAACCTCCTCGCGGCCTGCCAGCAAAATATAGCCCTTATCATCGTTGCCACCAGCAGACACATTTAGCTTGCCATTTTCAGGATTAGCGAGGCTGGTAATCTGCTGCACGCCCACAGCCTGCTTGTTCTGCACAGACGCAACAGTATTTCCGCTAGCATCAGCTTTAACGCTAACATTGGTTATATCTGCATTAGCCAAGGTTTGCAGCTGGGTTACAGCATTAGTGTTCAGATAATTGCCATTGGCATCCTTCTTCAAAATGCCAGTGAGAGTAATATCTTGAGCTGTACCGCTGTCATAGCCCACGCTCTTACCCGCAGTTAAAGTAATATTGTGACCAATAACATTGGGATCCTTGCTAGAGGTTTTGGTCATATTGCTACCATCGGGGTTCACAATACTTTCGGAAACAGTGTAAAGCAGTGCATTGACATCATATTGCTCGTAAGCAGACAAAACGTTGCTGCCATTATTCTTAGCATTTGCAGCTTGGATTAATCTATTTTTGATAGCAAGCAAAGCTTCATTGCTGCCCTCGCCGCCAATCATGCCCAAGCTCTTCCAGCGAGCAATACGCTCCTCCGCCGTACCCTTATTGCTGGCATCGGTGGGCAGAGCATCGATAATGCTGCCATTGGTAGCCTCCAGAGTTACATCGCCAGTCTTAGAATATACTCTGCCAAGGCGCAGGTCACCACTAGCCTGCCTAATATTGATATCACCATAGGCAGCGGCATTTAAGGACGCACTAAGGCTATCGCCATCATCTACTGGCGATTGTCCCACATTTACGTTAAAGCCAGTATCAATTCCCCCTGAACCATAGATACTACCATTAACAGTGGTAAGATTAATTCTACCCACAGCCACAGCATTATCACTGGTTTTCCAGATATCGCCCTGCGTACCATTATTGGTTATACTCAAGGTTTTCCAAGTATTACCACCTGTACTACCGCTATCAGCAGTTACTAAAGCCAAATTACCCTTAGCACCCACTGCACTATCCACCGTAATACTTGCATCGAACACATTATGAGCACCAATGTTGAGCAGTGTTAAAGCAACATTATCTCCGGCAACAATGTTAATATCCTTAATACCCTGAGCGGCAAGTAACTCTATACCCGCTCCATACAAGCTACCGCTATTGTGCTCAATGGCGCCAAACATAGAATTAATCTTGATGATGCCTCTCTCGGCTACAGCTCCGGTAGTCTCATTCTTATACACCTGGGTATTGCCAATGCTGCCATTAATATCCACGCCATAACTAGAATCAATGTTGATTTGAGCAACCTTAGCAGTATCGCTATCTGAAGCAGCAGTAAGGCTTGCATCATAGCCAATAAATTTGATATCTATGGTCTGGTCTGCCTTAACGCTAGCATGATATGTTTTCAGCGTACCCCTAGACTCCGTCCAAGTAATCACATGATGCTCATGACAACCAAAGGCGCCGCTATGATATACCTCATCACTTTCCACAGTGTAAGCAAAATTATCAAGCGACTCAATAGAATAATCCATATGAGTCTTAGATGTATCACCTTTATCCTCAATAACAGCGCTATCGATATTTGGAAGCCTTGTCTCGCCACTATAGCTGCCACTATTCAGGATGTTCTCTTTAACGGACCAAGATTTCAATATTTCCTGCTCCTCGCTGCGACTCCAAAGGCCCCAACCACCGTACATAACGTCCTTTTTGTAGCGAGTATACTCAGTAGACTGCTCGCCCTCAGTCCAAGTATAGCGCAAGCCGCTCTTGGGATTATAGGCATAGTCATACTCAGCCAAACGACCATCAGAAACTGGTACTACTGCAGTTCCACTATCAGGAGTAATGTACTCACCATTTGCAGCAAGATATTTTACATCCTTAGAATTCTTTTTAATTGTGGATATTACAGTAACGGGAGTATCAACCCCATTCTTCTTCACTGTATAGCCAGCAGTATCGGTAATGCTGATAACACCTTCCACATCATGTGTCAGCAGATTACCTACTTGCAAAACATGGCTCGTAGCATTTTGGATATCGATATTGCTAGTGCCATCAAGGCATATGATTTTGCCTGCGCCTGTACTTACAATGCGACCGGTGAGATAAATCTTACCACCACTAGCATCAACATCCTCTACGATAATCTTATTGGTATAGGGATTGTAATATGCATTCAACTTATATTTGTAGCAACCATCATACCTATCCCAGTATGCTCCGCCATCCACTACCTTATAAGCGTCATTCCCCTTAACTGCCTCATCAGAAATAACTGTTCCCTGAGTATAGCCCTTATTGATTTCCGCAATTTTCTCGTCTACAGCTTTTCCCTCGCCATTGGTGACATACGTCATATCTAAATAATAGTCGCCATAGCCACTTTGAATAACACCATTCACATTAATATCGGAGGCATTGATATAAACGGAACCGCCTGCAATATAGCTACCTGTAGCCTTAGCTCCATGCTGTGGCCCAGTTTCTTTGATGTCAATATTAGTTTGTCCCCAACCATTATTCTGCATATTACTAAACTCAGAGCCATAGATACTTTCAACACTACCACCCACATTAACAATGCCATCAGTATAACTTTGGGTAATGCTACCGCCCGCGGATAGAGCTACCGTTTTGCCGGAAATAGCCACAGCATCGGCCGCACTACTACCAGCAATGCGAATATTATTATGATCGCTAGTAATTGACACAGAACCAGCCAGATTAATGATATTTTTCTGCACCCAAATATCTGCCATGGGTGTGTAATGCCCCGTGACAGTCTCTGTCACTGTACCTGTATCGGTAGTTTTGGTATTCTGATAGGTATAATTCAAGGGGGCGCCAGAATAATTACCCTCGATGTTAATATCACTACCATCGCCAGCCTTGGCTTCTATGCTAGCAAAATTAGCAGAGGTACCTGTCTCGTTAAGCTTTTTAATCTGTTCGTTCAAAGCCTCAGTAGTATACTCATTAGGCTTCAAAACTTGACCATTATAAACAAGCTTGCCACCATCGGAATCAACGGTTATTTCGTTCAACTTCAAGAGTAGGTTGGTATTATTAATAATATCAATATTGGCGCTACCATTAGCCAACATGCTACCACTCTGAGAGCTACTTGTAAGAGTATCAGCTTGAATATTAATATTGCCACCGGAAGCAGTCAAGCTAGGGATTTCCACATAATCCACATATTTAGCATTCACAATATGATATTTCCCGGTGCTATCCAAATAGATGCCACCATTGGCAAGCATTTCTTCTCTTAACCGTTCTGCCTCAGCCTTATAGCCCAAATAAGCAGCATTGGCCGCTGCATTAGAGCTATCGCTGTCCAAAGTGCTGCCATCCTTAGCATACTCGTCCATCAGCTTCATTACTTCGTTGTAACGGTTGAGCAAGAAAAGGGTATAGTTCGCCCTACCCAGAGTAATAGTATCTTCGGTGATCCCAGTTATCGGATCAGCATCAATCGTAATCTTATCTCTCAGACCAGCCTCATCCAAAGCAGTTACATCTTTCAATGCAGCCCTATCATCAGCATCAAAAATCGCAATATTGCCATTATCTTCGCCAATTTGAATATAAATCACATTACCGGAGCCTGCAGTCACTGAGCCATTGATATCCACTTTATTATTGCTGGATTTTTCATATTTTTCATCACCACTGGCCTCGGTAACATAGCCGCCATTGGACGTGCCACCATAGCCAGTGTCACGAGCTGCCAACACGCGAGTCAGCTCTTGGCCTGCGTCCGCATAAATATTGGTGTGGCGAACACTATTACTACTGCTATTGGCAGCAATGGTCACAGAATTGTTTTGATTTACGATATTTTCTACAGTAGGCATCAGCACAACAGGAATAATATTGCCGTTGTAATTCTTCGCCTCCGCATCTAAATCAAACGTAGCCACACTGCCATCCAGCTTTTTACCGGCGTAAAGGTTGATATCTTGGGTGCTATAGAGGCTATTACCACTATTTTTCAGGGCAATAGTATTAGTTCGAGTAATTCTATCAGTTAAATCAGCGTTAGAGCCACCAATAGCACCAGCCGGAGTTTCAGTCAGGGCATAGGTAAAGAGCTTCAGGTCGTCCGCAGCGGACAAAGTGATAGCCTTGCCTGGACTCTTATTAGTAACGCTACTATTCTCCAGCTCCACAGCCTCTGTATTAGTAATCGTATTATTAACATTGGTTACACTGCCACCGACTAAACCTACGGAGAAAACATATCCATTGACCAGCAAATCCTCGTTAGTATAACCGGACAGACTAATGCCTCCATTGGTACTTACTAAATCGGCATTTTTAAGAAGCACCTTCGCCGTGGAAACAACGGTATTATTAATGCCGGCAGTGTCAATCGCTGTCGCGCCATAGCCCTGTCCCCAAAGCATGTCGAAAAAGTCCTCATCCTGGTTCATAGTGATGTTATTATTGGCTTGGAGCAGCATATCGTTGCCACTCTTTAAAACTGCCTTCTCGCTAGCTCCGTTAACATTTATGTCGGTGCTGCTCGTAATGGAGCTGTCCACATGAGCGTCACCGCCACCATCCAAGGTTACAGTCAGAGCATCAGCCTTCAAATTAACCGTATCATTTCTCTGAGCATTGACTGTCAAGGCACCCTTAGCTTCCAAATTACCATTTAGAGTTACATCCGTTTCAGAATTTGAGCTGTGTCCAACTCTAGCTGTATAGGGAGAAATGATTACGGTACCTGCCTCCGTACCAACTGCCCTAGCTGTAATATCAGCAGTGTTTTCTGCAAGAATGGACAAATTATTGGTCACGATACCTTCAGTGCCACCATCAACAGAAATATGCACTTCGTCATTAGCATTAGTATACGCAAAGTTATTGCCACTGCCAGCACCAGAGGCAACATTAGTAGTATGGATATAAGCATAGGAATCGGTCAAATTCCTTGCTCTCAAGGATACATCGCTAAATACCGAACCATTCAGGAATTTGGCAGCGCCCAAGGTAATATCTGTTTCCATTTCATTATATGTACGCACTTTGTTGACAGTAATATCGCCCATAGTAACACTAACATTATGAGCAGTTGCCTCAGTGGTATACTTATTATCTTCACTGGCACTACCACTGAGGGCCAGCAAATCAACCTCGCTGGCATTAAAGGTATTCTTGTCGGTGATGGAAAGGTTGGCACCACCGCTGACCTTGGAGGTAATAATATTACCGCTGCCCACTAAAACGCCAGTATCTACAATAGTAGCCTCATTCTTTACATGAGGATTATTTTGTGCTTGCACGGCAATCTTAGCAGCCTTCAAGCTATTGTTAGTCGTAGAATTACCCAAGTTAACCGCAGCAGAAGAAGCATCCTCACCCTCTAGGATCATACGCCCGCCACCGGCACCAGTAACGGTAACGTTATGCCCCAAATTATCGATGGTGGTGCTATTGGACGCACTGATAGCTAAAGGTATCTCTGTGCTACTCTCAGTCATCGTTTTATTTGCCTCTAACTGGCTGCCAAGCACAGTGATCGTATTGCTACCGCTATGCTTGATAAAACCGGTCGTATCAGTGTAGCTTGTGCCGCTAATGGGCACGGTGCCAATGGATCCTCCCAAGGAGCTAGCATTCTCAGAATTTATAGCAACAGTATTGCCCGACAAAGCAGTATTTTCTACAAGCAAGCTTTGATGCTCAACCACGCTAACCCTATTGGAAGCCACAGCAACTGCACCTATGGAGACCTGCACCTGCTCCAGAGTGCTATAAACATCATTGGTAGCAGCTGCATCAATAGCCAAAGCATTAGTGGCTTGCAGCTTACTATTGCCGATTACAGAGGTAGCCAGCCCCACCTTTTCCTGTGCGGAAGCGCCAGTATTCATCTGTTCCGTACCGGTATAGGTAAGCTCAGCACCGGAATTTTCCTCTAAGGAGGTAAGCACGGCTTTATTGCTTGTTAAGCCACTGTTTACCATGGCCTGCACAGATGCTGTGGAATCCGTGCCTGTTTGCTCTGCACCAGTCTCAGAATTATCACCACGATAATAGGTATAACTATTCTCCAGCTTATCACCAATATTGGTGTACATCAAATTCACGCCTATGGTTTCGCCACCCGCTACATTGGCAGCAACTAAGGTTGCATGAGCACTGCGGTCTTCATAAGCGCCCACAGTAATGGTATCTGCATAGGCAGTCACATTGTTGAGACTAGTAAAGGTTTGGCTATTAATATTCACATTACCCACGCCTACCATGGCTCCGCCTAAAACACTAGCACTGGCATTAGCGTTGGTAAATCTATTAGTTAACTTATTGTTGGCAATGGCGTCAAGCTGGGTATACCCACTATTACTTTCGCCTAGACTGACATCATCCACAGTCACGCCCACAAGAGCTTCCATATTTACGCATTCTACAGCTACACCCACTACGCCACCAATAGAAATAGCTAACTGAGGAACGGAAAGCTCCGTGTCCACTTTAGTTTTATTATTGGCCAAAACAGCAATTTTGCTGGAAGAGTCCTTATTCCCTCTGCGAGTAAAGTCCCCATTAATGAGCTCGGCTTGGGTACCACTCTTATCATCGAATACGGTCACGCCGCAGCCAGCGTTAATGGTGCCAATAGCGCCAGCCAGGGTAATCACATTATTGTAGCTATTTACATCCGCAACTCGCTCAGCATCAACAGTAAGTCCATGCACTAAACCAGTCATGTCTCTTACTGCTGCCAATGTGTCATCACTAAGCTCAATAACGGACACATTGGCAGCCGCCGTTGCTGCACCTTCTGCAGAAGCAGCAATGCCCACACCCGTAACGCTTTCGCGCAGCTTGCGTTCGCCCAAAGCATATACCTTCGCGCTGTTAGCATTGAGCACTTTTTGGCTGGTGCCAGAAGCACTGGTATCGCCATCGATTACAGCACTGGTATCCCTGCTGATTATATTGGCACCAGCAGTGCCCAAGGCAGCAACAGAAGCAACGCCGGAGCCACCAATATCAATATTCACTACATCCGCACTAATATCGGCAGCATCATGGGCCAAAACCTGGACATCTCCCACGCTATTTTGCCCCTTATTAATATTAGAATTACTAATAGCAGCCTTGGTCTCGCCACTAATTTCATTCACATCAGCAGTTACGCCCACGCCCACGGCTGCTACGCCAGCACCACCAATGGAGCTGGACACAGTCACATTATCAAGCTCATGCTTGCTGTCAGCGTTAACAACAATACCCTTTACTTGCTTTTCTGTAGCAGATACGGAGCCGTCCTCGGCCACAGTATAATCCTTGACCGTGATGCCATTGCCACCGCCTGCAGCAGCCAAATTACTATTGTTTACTTCTGCCAAGGTAGAGCCACTAATAGTGTTCACAACCACAGTTGCGCCCACACCTACGCCAGCAGTGCCTGCAGCACCAACACTCACAGCGCCGCCATAATTCTGCAAATGCTCCTGGCTTTGAGCTAAAATGCCCAAGCTTTCGCTAGCAGTAATGCTCATGCCTTCAACATCCACCGTAGCATCATTGCTAATATTGTTAACGGCCACATTACCTTCAACCCCAACACCTATAGTTTCACTGGTGCCAACGCCTATGCCCATAGCCAAATTGAAAATATCATTTTGTGCCTGACTTTGTACAAGGGCATTCTTAACATTCCAGGTACCATTATCAGCAGTGTTCTTGACCTCAGCCCTAGTATCTGCGTCACTATTAAGCACGCTCACCGCAGCGCCACTGGCTACGCCTGCCACGCCGCCAAAGGCTACATCCACCGCGTCCGCACTGGACACAATATCCCCATCACTTTGAGCTAGCAGCTCCACCTTGTTATTGGAGCCGGACACATTAGTATTATTCATGCTGGCCAAGCTATCGGTATGTACATCCACTACGGAAACACTGCCCTCGACAGAAACGCCCACCAAGCTTGGGTTTACAGCAACGCCACCGCCCAAGGCAAAGCTAGCCACATTGGCATCATTCAGGGCTTGGACGCTTAAATCAGCGCCAGCTACCATACTAATGTCCGCATCATTGAGCGCTGCCCACACCCTTTGCTTTGCTTCACCGCTGCCGATTTGAGTATTAGCAACAGCCCCGCCCACAGTTCCGGCGGGATTTTGGCTCACTGCAACGCCCAAGGAGCCTGCTACAGTAGCAAGGTCGGAATCATCCTTAGCCTGCACTGCAATTTTTGCAGCATTATTAAGCACATTCTTTTTCTCTGTAGAACCGTCAGTATATTTTTCTACAACTGCTTCCGTACTATTGGTGCCATAATTGGCAGCATAAGCGCCCACTGCGGCCCCATTCGCCACAGCTACGTCCACGCCTGCGCTCACTGTATACATGTCGCTGTTATTGTAGGCATTCACATACAGTCCTGTATTAGCGCTATTATAGCCTTGTAAGGTTATCCCTCGCACGTAGGCACCGGTAATATTATCATAATCATTTTGAGCCCAGGTTAAGCCTGCTACACCACCATAGTTTTCCGTAATGGCGGTGCTTAGCTGCCCTGCTACGCCCACTAAAGTAGCATTAGTAGTAGCGTCCACAGCCACTTTAGGTGCAGTGATAGTGCTGTTTTCTACCTTGGCAACAGTTTCATTGTTGATAGTATTGGCCACGCCGCTACCGGCCACGTCCACAGTTACAAGGCCACTACTCCCCACGGTCGCAGCCGCACCGGCAGCCACCGCAACCATCACAGTATTGCTTTCCGCTTTAACACTAACACCATCGCTGCCGCTCATGTTAAGCGTGCTGCCCGTTACGCTAGCATTGAAGCTGTTGGTCACATCGTTCACACTAGTAGCCGCAGCCACACCTACGCTGGAGCTGCTGCCACCGGCCTTCACGGCCACGCCAATAGCACTGCCCACAATCACATTACCACTATCATTAACAGTAATATTCTGGCTAGTATAGCGCGCATTCTCATTAACACTGCCATCTGTGCCAACATTGAGAGCAAAATCCACACCCGTGCTTCCATTGGCATTAGCCAGAGCAGTATCCACATCCAAATCAAACATGTTTTGAGTGACGGGCGCATTTATGTCCACAATAGTAGTAGTACCCTCATAGACAAACTGTCCTGCATCGTTCAGCACAATATATTGCTTCGTATTATTTTCGTCTAGCACATAGTACTTACCCGTTCCTGTGCCATCAACCTGAGTCACAATCGTGCCCTGAGGCACCTTTTCACCAGTAGCCTCGTACACATATTCCCCATTCAGATTGCGCACCACGCTCAAGCCCGATCCATCCTGATAAACGGCCACATCTACTTGAATAGCCGTATTAGGTACAGAATTAACCTCGGCCACATATTTATTGGCCGTTTCATCGGCTTTAAGCTTACCATCGCGAGCTTCGTTAGCGAAGGTAGACGCATAAACAGTCACACTACTAGCCTCGGCCTGCACATTATTTTCCAGCACATTGGTAGCTACAGCCACATCGCCCACAGCATATGTCCTGCCGCTCCCCGTAGTAACACCCACAGAAATGGCTCCGCCAACCTGAACCAAATTGCTGACAGCCAGGTTATTGATGCTATCTGCAGACACGGCTTGACTACCAATAGTAGTATTTTGCAGCTGTGCCAAAATATTATTCGTTGCCTCATTAACAGCCACAGAAGCACCTAACGCAGCTGAGCCAGCATATTCTGCACTAGCACCGCCTACCACCTGAACGTCCTTGTCGTAAGCCGTATTATTTACGTTAAGGCTACCGCCGCTATTTCCAGTAATGCTAGCATTATCCATTACGGACTGCACAGTGCTATCCACAAAATTAAAGGAACCGGACGCTCCTAAATTGACGCTAAAATTATCCATGCGCTGTGCTAGGTCCACGCCCAAAGCCAAGCCCAGAGCTACCTGAGCGCCACTGTTCTCGCTTTGGTTCAGCACATTATCAACATTGTTAATGGTACTGTCCTTTAAAGTAGCACTAGTAGTTTTATTGATTTCGTTAAAAGCAACAGCACCATTAATCAGGCTACTAAATTTGCTGTTATTTTGATAATCAACACCCTGTTTAGTAAGGGCACCAGCACCACTATACGCGCCAATATAGGAATCATCCTCAGCAGTAATTTGTACATTGGTGGTTACATCACTGCCACTAGCGGGCCTTATCATCTCGATATCGACATTGTCTATACCGGCTCTTGTTTCATCCACAATGTAGTTCACAGAGACACTACCAGCCGCCTTAAGCTCCACAACTGGGTTCTTTTGTGCCTTTGCGGGAGCTTGGGCAGCAGCATTGCCTCCATTATTGCCTTCGCCAGCTTCTGCCTGCACCACATTGTCGTTACCCTCAGTGTTGTTATCCTCAGTATTGTTGGTATCATTACTATTGTTATTATCGTTATTGTTAGTAGTGGCCTTGGCTTCGATATTTTCTACACCCTGAGAGCCTTGCCCACCACTAGTAGAAGCACTAGCACCACCAGCTTGTTTATTGGTATTGCTAGTATTATTTTGCACACCTGCCACTGACAGGCTATTAATAACACCGCCCGTATGGGCATCAATCAGCACATCGCTAGCCTTAATAGAGCCCTTGCCCTCTGTATCCGTTTCTTCTTGGTTCTCCATTACAGCCAAGGACTTTACATTATAATCCACAACGCTGCTACTTACTCCTACAGCGCTAGCGCCAGTGCTAGACAAATCACCTGCGATACCAATTACGATAGTGTTGTTATCAGCAGTAAGCTTCAAACCCTCATATTCTTCGGAGGAAGTACTCCCGTCGGCATTGGTAGTAGTCAGGACCACCTGTTTTTGGAGCGCAGTTAACCTAGCATCGTCATCCACCAAGGTTTGCGCAGTAGAGTCACCACCCTGATAGGACACCATGCCTGTAATACCCAAGGCACTAGTGCGGGCACCGCCCATCACAAGGCTCATATTGAGCACATCATTTTCAGTTGCTAAATCGATGGCGCCAGCATTAATCTGCACGCCATCCATAACCTGAACCAAACTATTACTAGAGGCATTCTGCACGCCCACCGTACCACCAATGCCATAGGCACCAGCGTCGGTGGTATAAATATCCGGCAAAAAGGCCCATTTGCCCGCCATCAAGAAGCTTTGCTCCACAGAGTTTGCAGACAGCTGCACTAGCTTCTCATTTCCGGCGGTTATCATGGCATTGGAGCCAATTTTTACGGTTGCATTATTATCTAAATTTTGGATACCCACCGTACCAGTTGCCATAGCAGTCGAATCCCCTGCCATGGGTGTGTCCATTTTATCAGTGGAAGAAGAAACATACATATTGGTGTAGTTAGCTGCGTTACAGAAGGCTTCTAAGGCTGTTTTCAATTCGTCAACGCCACCCAGCTGAGCCACCAAATCCACCACGGCCTTGGCCTTTACGGTATGCTGCTTACTCAGGGCCAAATTAGTGGCCGAATCCTTGGCCGTAATGGTCAGCAAATCGGCCACAGCCGCCTCAATTCTTTGGATAACGTCCTGAGCGCCCTCCATGCCCGTACTTGTCCAATGCTCGTGAGCAGCCTGCAAGCCCTTCTTCAGGGCATCCACCATTTTGTCCAAACGGTTATAGGATTGGTCCACTTCTGCTGTAGCAATAACCGAGCCAGCTGCAGCGATGCTGGTAGCATTATCGGAGTCAGAATTCTCCACATTCACCTCGGCCGTATTATGCATATCCTCCACCGCAATAGCTGCGGATACGCCGACCTGAGAACTCTTTTTCTCGTTGGTCAATAGATTTTTAGTCACTAATAGGCTATCCCCAATGGTAACCTTAGAGGCTAGCTTTAGGTCTCCCCTAGTGCTGGTGATGCTTGCCCCAGGGGCAATATTAATTTTAGCAATGTTATCAACATTGGCCACCATGAGGCTAGCGCCAACGCTAAAATAATTATTCCAAGAAGGTGTCTTTGTTTGATTGCCACCGGCATCCTTTTTGCCATCCGTTTTTAAATCTACTTTACTGCCTGAAGCATTTTCAGTCAGTTCCCGAAAAGAGTTCAAAATGGGCGTAATAGTATTCTCTACCCCTTGCTTTACTGTAGCCGTACTAATGAGATAATCAAGCCCTGTTAGCTCCACGCCGCTAGAGCCATCAGTGGTGATGCTCAGATTATTCAAAAGCTCAGTGGAGCCCATGCTGACGCTAGCGCCCTGCACGGGTACATAGCTATTGATGGCGGCCTTGCCATCGCTGTCCACAATATTAATAGTGGTATTGAGAATGCTATCTGATGTGGTCGCTACAACAGCAGTGCTGGACACGGTGTCGATAGCAGTGGCATTTACATTCAAACCACCGCCCGCTTTAATCCGCGGCGCGCTAGCACTACCCTTATCCTGCTGGCCTGCTGAGCCCAAATTAACAACAGCATTATTATCCTGCACATTTATAGTCAAAGCCAAGCCCCAATAATCCACGCCAGAGGCTCCAGGAGTTGTATTACCTGTATCGATGGATTTAACCTTTTTCAAAGCCATACTGCTGACGCTTGTATTAGTGGATTTAGCTCCCACAATTAAGTTACCTGCGGCCTGATCCTTACCCAAAAGATTAACCGTAGCATTGCTACCCGTTTGCGCATAGACAAAGCCGCCGCCCACGGGCATGGATAAGGGATTGGAGCCAGTGGTCACCTTATGCTGAATGGCAGCGGTCAGCTTATTGCTAGCCGAGCTTTCTGCATTAACATTTAAATTGCCCGTGCTTTGAATAATGGAGTCCACTCCCTGATTAACAGTAGCATTGGCATTCACAAAGGAAAAGGGCATATACAGTTGTTCAACGATATTATTCATTACTGTAGTTTTCTGCCCCAAGAGCCCATGAGCTATCATCGTATTCATAATAGCGTCGGTCAAGCTATTATTGATATCAATTTGCACGGTATTCCCGGTAGAATTATTGATAATCTGCGTTGCCCTATTATCCACTACATAGAATAAGCTTTGATTATTCGAACCAGTAAAGCTACTAGTAGCTTTGGCTGACATAGTCACATTTTGACCGCTTACATTGCCATCCACATTAATTTCTGCATTAGTACTTGTAAAGAAATCCCAAAACTCAATGGGATTATTATCATTTTGGCGGGTAGCTGTGGCTGTAATATTTACGTCCCCTGCTGCTTGTATACTGCTTCCACCGCCAAGATCTACCTTGGCTTCTACAGTATCATTGCAAAAGACAGGACTGTCGCTGCTGCCAATATTAAAAAGACTAAAGCAGCTATTCTGCTGAGTAGCCTCAGCAGTCAGCTTTACGCCACCATCACCGGTAGCGCCGTTGACATCAGCTGCATTGCCACTGCTATCCTTAAAGCTAATAGCTCCGTTATCGCCCTTGACTACGGTGAGCTTTTGGTCAGCAAGCACCGGATACAGGCCCTCGGTGTTGACGGTGCTGCTAAACACTGCACCCGTGCGCAGTAAAGGAGATGTGTTGCCCGAAGAAGCCTTCTTCAGCGCAATATGAGCAGCACGCAAATCAATGCCGGTCATGGTATTAATCTGGCCGTTAATCTCAATTTGGGCATCGTTATCCATATCCCACTTATTGGCCGCAATAGCCTCTGCAGCCTTTTTCGCAGCATCGTCGCCAGAGAATGTATCTTTAGCGCCAATCACAGTCAGCGAGCCCGCGTTAATCACGCCACCTGCACCCACAACCATGCCCTTAGGGCTCAAAAAGTACAGGTTACCACCTATTTTATTATTACGCACAGCATTCACAGTACCGCTAATATTAATTTGATTTTCGACAGTATTCACCAAAGTATCGAGAGTCGCACCCTTAGCTCCCGTTTGGAAATATAAATTAGCAATTTGACCAGCACCAACGTCAAAATACTTAAAGCGGTTTAAGCCAGTGGTTCCACTGGCCTGTTCAGCATAAATATGAGCAGTCTTATCACCACTATTTTGTAAATAAGCATTATCCAAGCCAGAGGGCAAAGTAATCCCATCAGAGCGCACAATACCGTTGCCCGCAAAGGCCTCCCTGCCTCCTAGAAAAGGCGTCATGGCAAAGCCCACCGCCAGCACGCTGCGCAATAGCTTCATGCTGGTAGCAAGGCTTTTATTTTGCCGATTTAGTTCTTGTTTTTTCAAGCCGTAACGGAATGCTTTTCGTGTGGTGCTCATGGTGATACTCCTTCAATGCGTATACTGTAATAATATATTAACTAATGCTTTGTTTTATATATATTTATATCAATCAGGAGGTTGCAAAGTGTATCCTCCCATTTTTATTATACCATTTCACAAATATTTTGCAACAGCAAATGCACCAAATGTAGCTTTACAAGCATAGATTGCATTTTCGGTAGACATGTCCTTTCACAATATACACAAAAGAATAAAAAAGCAGGAACCCACACTCATGAGTTCCTGCCTAATTTCATGCTATTTAGTTTTTGCCAGCCTTTAAAAGACGCAGCAGCTCGGTCAAATCCTCCAAGGTAACCTCGCTCTTCTTTTCCTCTTCAGGCTTACCCTCGATATCCTCGAAGAAGCTGCTAATAGGAGTCTCCAAAGCCTCATGCAGCTTGATCAGATTGGGAATAGTCAAGCCTGCGCGGCCATTTTCAATATTGCTCAAATGAGTTTGAGTCACACCGATTTGCTTTGCCAGCTCGGTTTGAGAAATACCTTTTGTAATGCGCAGCATCTTAACTCTAGTACCAATCATTTTGTTGTAGTCTTCTGCCACTGTAAACACCCCTTCAGTATATATTTTGCGTACGTGCACATTTTTTAATTCTATATGAATGGTTATTGAAATTATAACACATCATTCTTGTATTAGCAAGCATTGCCCCTATACAAATACTTACTTTTTGGTCTACAATGAAGATTTTTTATAAAAACTAGCGATTAGCTTATGCAAGACGAGGGCTACCTGTTTTTTGACAAATATTTTTTATTTATTGCGCGTCTATGAGCTTGCCAGGATTCAGCACGTTATTAGGATCCATAGCGCGCTTAATGGTTTTCATAATGGACATTTCTACTGGGTCGCAGTATTCAGCCAAGGCATGCAGCTTCTTAGCACCAATACCATGCTCGCCACTCAGACGACCGCCGATGCTATATACATAAGCGTAGCAAATCTTGTGGAATTCGGCTACCTGCTTCTCCCATTCCTCATCGCTCATATCCATCTTCAGTACGTTGAAGTGCAAATTGCCGTCGCCTGCATGAGCCAAGCACATGCATTCAAAATCATATTTCTTGGACTCTTCCATCAGGTGGTTCAGGCATACAGCAATCTTGTCCACAGGCACAACCAAGTCATCGGAGGTGGATACCTTGCTCAGTGCCTTGGAGCCCTCTAAGCAGCTACGACGTACCTTCCACACGCGCTCATCGGCCTCTACAACGTCGGTAGCGCCGCAGGCAGTGCAAATCTCATCCAGCTGCTCCATCTTCATATCCAGCTCGTCCTCGCTAAAGGTTTCCACAGTAACGATAACATAGCTGCCGTCCTCATAGTGGGGCAAGCGCAGCTCTGCATAATCGCTGGCAGCGCGTACAAAGCCATTGTCCATAAATTCTACGCTGGTAGGGTTCAGGCCAGCCTTAATCAGAGCGGGCACAAGGTCGACTGCCTTTTGCACATCGGTGAAGATGGCCAAAATATCCAGACGATAGGGGCACAACGGCAACAGCTTCAAGGTTGCTTTGGTAATGATGCCCAAGGTACCCTCGCTGCCCATTACCAGCTGATCCAGGCAGTAGCCAGTGGAGCACTTCTTCAGGCGGTTACCCAGCTCTACGATTTCACCGGTGGGAGTAACAACCTCAATAGAGAACACCTGATGACGGGTAGTGCCATAGCGCACAGCCTTGTTGCCACCGGCATTGGTAGCGATGTTGCCGCCGATTAGGCAGCTGTCGGCGCTGCAGGGATCGCCAGCGTAGAGCAGGCCTGCATCATTAGCCATCTTTTGGATTTCCACGGTGCGGGCACCCGCTTCCACAACCATGTACATAGCATCAGTGTTCATTTCGATAATCTTATCCATGCGCTCTAAAAGCAGCACAATGCCACCGCAAACAGGGATAGCACCGCAGGAAACGCTGGTACCGGCGCTACGGGGAGTAACAGGCACCAAATATTTATTGGCCAGCTTCATAATGGCTGCTACCTCTTCGGTGCTGCCCGGCAGTACAACTACCTCAGGCAGGTGATGGTAGTGGGGATCCGGCTCTTCATCGGTCTTGTAGCGCTCCAGGGTTTCCGCATCATTTTTCACGAATTCTGCGCCCACAATAGCACGCAATTCCGCCAACACTTCTTCAGTTACAGGGTTAAATTTTGTCATTTACTTCAATCCTTTCCATTCTACCTTACTACTTCGTAGGTTTATTTTATAAATTAAATACTTTGCCGGGATTAAGAATATTTTTGGGGTCCCAAGCACGTTTAATTTTCTTCATCAAAGCTAGCTCACCGCGAGGGGTAAACTCCTCCATAAAGCCGCTCTTTTTCGCGCCAATACCATGCTCGCCGCTCAGGCGACCACCATGGGCATACACATAGGTATAAATTTCCTTAGTAAAGCGAGCTAAATTCTCCTCCCATTCCTCGTCGGTCAAGTCCATCTTGCACAGCACGATGTGCAAATTGCCATCGCCGATGTGGGCGTTGATGCGCAGCGGGAAGGGATATTTCTTCACCGTAGCAATAATGTGCTTCACGGTGTCGCTCATTTGATCCACAGGCACAACCACGTCATCGGTGGTGCACACAAGACTTACCAAACGCACGGACTCCAAGCAATTGCGGCGCATAGCCCAAATGCGGTCGTCCGCCTCCAGCACCTCGATAGCACCGCATTCCTCGCAAATATCATTGAGCTGCTCCATCTTCATGTCCAGCTCGTCCTCCGTGAATGTCTCGATGGTGAAGATTACATAAATACCGTCCTCAATATGGGGCGCACCGGGGAATTCGAGGAACTGTGAGGTGGTACGCACATTGGGATTATCCATATATTCGATGCTTGTAGGCGTAATACCTGCCTTAGCTACCTTGGGCACCACGCTCATAGCCTCCACCGCATCGGTAAAGATGGCCAGCATATCCAAGCGATAGGGAGGCAGCGGCTGCAGCTTCAGCGTCACCTGGGTAATAATACCCAAGGTGCCCTCGCTGCCGATAACTAGCTGCTCCATGCAGTAGCCCGTGCTACACTTTTTGAGAGGTGAGCCCAGGTCCACAATCTCGCCCTCAGGAGTAACGATTTGCACCGCATACACCTGATTACGGGTTACGCCGTACCGCACCGCCTTATTGCCGCCGGCATTGGTGGCAAGGTTGCCACCGATTTGGCAGCTCTCGGCGCTGCAGGGGTCCCCTGCGTACAGGAAGCCTGCTTCATTAGCCAGCTTTTGGATGTCGATGGTGCGCACACCGGCCTGCGCTATGAGGTACATGCCCTCCTTGTTCAGCTCGATAATTTTGTTCAGGCGCTCCATCAAAATGATGAGTCCACCCATGGTGGCGATGGCGCCATCCACGATGCCGCTGCCACCACCCCGCACCGTCACAGGAATCACATACTCGTTGCACAGCTTCATCACAGCAGCGATTTCCTGAGCACTGGCAGGAGCGATTACCACATCCGGCAAATGAAAGCAACGCTCATCCGTTTCTTCATCAGTTTTATATTTATCCAAGGTTTCCCCATCCGTATAGACATACTGCTCGCCTACAATGGCTCGCAGCTTGTCCACAAATTCATGGGTTACTTTATTGTATTCAGTCATACTCTAGCTTCCTTACGCGTTAAAGATTTTACCAGGATTTAAAATATTATTCGGATCCCACGCACGCTTAATCTTGCGCATCAGCTCCAGCTCGCCACGAGGAGTGAACTCCTCCATGTAGCTCAGCTTCTTAGCGCCGATACCGTGCTCACCGGCCAAGCGACCGCCCTGAGCGTATGCATAAGCATAAACCTCTTCGTGGAACCCATGGACATATTTTTCCCAATCCTCATCGGTCATATCGCATTTGCACAGCACCAGATGCAGGTTGCCATCGCCGATATGGGCATTTACTTTAACAGGAATGGGGAAGGGATATTTTTCGCCGATTTGCATAATCTCTTTAATGGTGCTAGCGATTTTATCAACGGGTACAACCACGTCGTCGGTCAAGGAAACCTTGCTCACAAGGCTAATGGACTCTTGGCAGTTGCGACGCATGGACCAAATGCGGTCGTCGGCCTCCAGCACGTCCACAGCACCTGCTTCCTCGCACAAATCGCTGAGCTGCTCCATCTTAGTATCCAGCTCTTCCTCAGTGAAGGTTTCTACAGTGATGATAACGTAAATACCGGTTTCATAATGGGGGGCTCCCTTAAACTCGATGTAGTCCGCAGTAGCACGCACATAGGAATTATCCATATACTCGATGCTGGTGGGGTTGATGCCTGCTTTATTGATTTTAGCAACCAAGCTCAAGGCCATGTGGGGATCTTCGAAAACAGCCAGCACATCAAAGCGATACGGAGGCATGGGGAGAAGCTTCAAGCAAACCTTGGTAATGATGCCCAAGGTACCCTCGCTGCCCATTACCAGCTGCTCCATGCAATAGCCAGTGGAGCACTTCTTGAGGCGTGCGCCTACTTCCACGATTTCACCTTCGGGAGTAACCATTTCCAAGCCATAGACCTGATTGCGGGTTACGCCATAGCGCACTGCCTTGTTGCCACCGGCGTTAGTAGCAAGGTTCGCGCCAATCATACAGGACTCAGCGCTGCAGGGGTCGCCTGCATAGAGGAAGCCTGCGTCATTGGCCATTTTTTGGATATCCACCGTGCGCACGCCTGCCTCGGCAATCACGTACATACCCTCGGTATTCATCTCGATAACCTTGTTCAGCCGCTCCATCAAAAGGATGATGCCACCGCAGACAGCAATAGCGCCATCAGCAAGGCTGGTACCGCCGCTGCGCACGGTGATGGGCACCATGTATTTATTGCACAGCTTCACGATAGCAGCGATTTCCTCAGGGGTACCGGGACGCACCACTGCCTCAGGCACGCGAAAACGGCGAGGGTCATATTCCTCGTCCGTTTTGTACATATCCAGCTTTTCGGGGTCGGTGAAAACATTTTCTTTGCCGATTACAGCTTCTACCTCAGCCAAAAATTCCGGGCTCACGGGATTATAAGTAGTCATTATTTCCCCTCCTGACTAAACATTTCTTGTATTTTAATATTTGGATTTACATAACGCTTGCTACCCATTTTATTCACGCTGCCCATTTGGATAGCATGCTTGGGGCACCAGTGGACGCAGCCTAAACAGGTGGTACAGTTATCCCCAAAGGCAGGGCGACCATTAACCATTTTAATATTACCCACGGGACAAATTTTTGCACATTGGCCACAGCTGACGCAAGACTCGCAGTCCACCTTGAACTGGCCAATCTTGAGGAAAGTACGCAGATACCACCAGCACAGGCTGGTTCCGGCATATTTCCACAAATAGCTTTCCTGGCATTGGCTCAAGTCCTGCTTCTCGTCGTGAATATCGCTCACAATTTTCGCCAAAGCTTGGTCCGCTGCAGTGAGCATTTGGCTAGCCTTCAGCTCCGGCGTGTTGAAGATATTATCCGGCATGAGCACTGTGGCTGCATAATTAAGGGTAATGTCACGCTTGAGCAAAAGCTCCTGCATACACTTTAAAGCTCTGCCCTGCATACCGCCCATGGTCACGATACCAAAGGAATACTTGGGTGTTGCTTCAAGCTTGGCCAAAAACTCCTGCACATAGGGAGGCAGGCTAGCGCTGAATACAGGGCTCACAATGCCCATTGCCTCGTCCTCAACCTTATAGGGCTTAGCAAGATAGCGGCTAATGGGCTCTAAGCGACAGCCCTTGAGGACAGCAGCAGCTTGCTTAGCCACATCCAAGCAGTTGCCCGTACCACTAAAATAAAAGATTACTGACATAATTGTCACCTTCAATTTCTTTCTATATCTAACTTTTTATTATAGTATAAAATCACGAATTTGTCTTGTGGTTTATGGTATAGAAAAAGAAAATACTTCTTGAAAAGATGAATTGAGCAATGAGTAATCAGCAAGGGAGCTGTGATTTTTAGCAAATGAGTGGCTTGGTACAATGGC
>JBJDXC010000031.1:0-4497 GCA_051866475.1 Phascolarctobacterium sp. | reverse complement strand
AGACGAGGAATGAGGTTATCGAGTAGTCAGCGGATGCCTCACGGCCGGCTGTGGGCCGCAAGCCGAAAACAAAGCCCATTGGTAACAGTGGAGGGAAAGCTTCGGTAGCAGAATAGCAAATACAATATAGGAGGATACTAGTATGTGTGGTATCGTTGGTTACATTGGCAGTAATCAGGCTGCTCCTTTTTTGCTGGACGGAATGAGCAAGCTGGAGTACCGTGGTTATGATTCTGCCGGTATTGCTGTGATGGAAAAGGGCGCTATCCGTGTGGACAAGTGTGTGGGCCGTTTGGATGCGCTGCGTGAGAAGCTGGTGGGCAAGATGCCCGTGGGCACTATGGGTATTGGTCATACCCGTTGGGCAACCCATGGCCGTCCCTCCGACCGCAATGCTCATCCCCATATGGATGGCAGCGGTAAATTTGTAGTAGTTCATAATGGCATTATCGAAAATTATCTGTCCCTGAAGGAAGAATTGATTACCAAGGGTCATGTGTTCCTGTCCGAGACCGACAGTGAGGTTGTAGCTCACCTGTTGGAGGACCAATATGATGGTGATTTTGAAGAGACCGTCAAGAAGGTTTTGAAGCTTATTAAGGGCTCCTACAGCCTGGTATTTATGTGCCAATATGAGCCTGATAAGATTATTTGCACCAAGAAGGATAACCCGCTGGTTATTGGCTTGGGCGAGGGCGAGAATTTTATCGCTTCCGATATTCCGGCCATTATTAATCACACCCGCCGCACCTTTATTATGAGCGACGGTGAAATCGCTACCGTAACTGCCGATGGCGTGTGGGTACAGGATATTAATGGCACTCCCATTAGCAAGAAGGTCTTCGAGGTTAACTGGAACGCTGAGGCTGCGGAAAAGGGTGGCTTTGAGCATTTCATGCTGAAGGAAATTTACGAGCAGCCCAAGGCTATGCGCGACACCATGACCGGTCGTCTGAATGCTGAGTCCAAGACTATTTCCTTCCCCGAGCTGAACTGGACCCCGGAGGAAATGGGCGATATTAATAAGATCTTTATCGTAGCCTGCGGCACTGCTTATCATGCAGGCATCGTTGGCAAATATTACTTGGAGCAGCTGGCTCGCATTCCTGTTGAGGTGGATATTGCCAGCGAGTTCCGTTATCGCAATCCCTTGGTTGATGGCAACAGCTTGACCATCGTCATTAGCCAGAGCGGTGAAACCTCCGATACCCTGGCTGCTTTGCGCGAGGCTAAGCGTCTGGGCTCCCGCACCTTGGCTGTGACCAATGTGGTAGGCAGCTCCATTGCCCGTGATGCGGATCAGGTTGTGTACACCTATGCGGGTCCGGAAATCGCCGTAGCTTCTACGAAGGCTTATACCACTCAGCTCCTGGCAATGCTGATGCTGGCTATTTATGTGGGCCGTCTGCGCGGTACCTTGGCCGAGGAAAAGGCTGAGGCTCTGGCAGCAGGCTTGATCTCCATTCCGGAGCAAATTCACCAGATGCTGGAGAATGTGGACCAAATCAAGGTCTTCGCCCGCGAGTATGGCTCCAGCGAGGATGCCTTCTTCTTGGGCCGCAGCCTGGATTATGCTGTAGCTCTGGAGGGCGCCCTGAAGCTGAAGGAAATTTCCTATATTCACGCTGAGGCCTATGCAGCAGGCGAGCTGAAGCATGGTACCCTGGCCTTGATTGTCTCCGGTGTGCCTGTCATTGTTTTGGCAACGCAAATGGATGTTTATGACAAGACTGTTAGCAATTTGCAGGAGGTTAAGGCCCGCGAGGCTGTGGTTATTGCCATCGGCTTTGAAGGCGATACTTCCTTGCAGAAATATGCTGACCATGTTATCTACATTCCCAAGACGGATAAGTATTTGGCGCCGCTGCTGGCAGTGCTGCCGTTGCAGCTCTTGGCTTACTACGCAGCTTTAACTCGCGGCTGCGACGTGGACAAGCCGCGTAACCTGGCTAAGTCTGTAACTGTAGAGTAATAACATCATAATAATTACACAATAAAAAATTAACCGCTCTAGTTTAGTAACTAGAGCGGTTGTTTTTTTTTTGCTTATTTGCTTTCAGCGTGCTCAGCGATGACCTTGTTGATGTCTTCGATGAGAGCGTCCACGTCGATGCCATGAGCTCCGGCGCCTTGGCCGATGGTCTCAAAATGAGCAGCCATGCAGCCGATGCAGCCCAGGCCGTATTCAGCAAAAACTTCCATAATTTCAGGATGGGATTGAACGGCTTCAATAATGCCGGTATCTTTAGTAATCATGATGCATTTCTCCTTTAGAACAATATGATAAGTACACAACATGTACCACCTAATTATAGCATTTTCCTCCCTAAAAGCCAAATGGATAAACGAAAATTTTTTGCAAAGAAAGTGTAACGGAAGCAAGTACTAATTGCCTGCAAAGCCAGTTTGAGCAAACAGTATTAGCGCAACTAAGAAAAAGATAGCTGATGCAAGGAAAAAATACAGAAAATTTTTTGTAATTCTTCATAATTTTGCATTTAGGGCTTGCAATGGCAGCAAAATAAGGATATAATGGAGAAAAGTGGAGTAAAGTGGGTAAAAAGGGGGCGACAACATGCTTTTAGGTGAATATGAACACACCTTGGACATCAAGGGTCGCCTTGCTATGCCTGCTAGGCTGCGTGAAGCATTGGGCAGCAAATTCATTATTACCAAGGGCTTGGACGGTTGCCTTTTTGTGTACGATATGAATGAATGGCAAAAGGTGGAGGCTAAGCTGGCCGCTCTGCCCATGAGCCGCAAAACTGCCCGTGATTTTACTCGTTTTCTCTTTGGTGGTGCCTGTGAGGGTGAATGCGATAAGCAGGGCCGCGTGTTATTGCCCGCCAATCTGCGTCGCCATGCGGGCCTGGAAAAGGACGCCGTTATCGTGGGCGTGGGCAGCAGAGCCGAGATTTGGGACGCCGCTAGATGGGCTGCTTACAACGAAGAAAGCGCTGAAGACGTCAATGAATTGGCCGAGCAGCTGGCTGACCTGGGAATTTAAGGCTGAGGGAGGACGAGCATGGAGTTCAAGCATACAAGCATCCTTCTGAAGGAAAGCGTTGAATTTCTTATTACGGATAAAAATGGTATTTATGTGGACTGCACCATGGGCGGCGCGGGGCATACCTGTGGCTTTGCTTCCCAGCTGGAGGCAGGGGGCCTCATCCTAGGCATCGACCAGGACGACGATGCCATTAAGGTGGCTTCGGAGCGCCTCTTAGGCCAATTTCCCTGCCAGACCAAGGTGGCCAAGTCCAATTTTAAAAATTTCGCTCGGGTTCTAGACGAGCTGGGCATCGATAAGCTCGACGGTATCTTTTTTGACTTGGGCGTTTCCAGCTACCAACTGGATTGTCCGGAGCGGGGTTTTAGCTATATGCATAACGGGCCGCTGGACATGCGCATGAACCAGGAGGCTCAGCTGGACGCCGCTTACGTGGTCAATAATTATAAAGAGGAAGAGCTTGCGGAGATTATTCACAAATATGGGGAGGAGCGCTGGAGTAAGCGCATCGCCCAATTTATCGTGGCTGCGCGCAAGGAAAAGCCTTTAACCACCACCTTTGAGCTGGTGGATGTGATCAAAAAGGCCATTCCCAAAGGAGCACGCATCGATGGTCCCCATCCGGCTAAGCGCACCTTCCAAGCTATTCGCATCGAGGTGAATAACGAGCTGGGTATCTTAGCTGACACCATGGAGGCCGCAGTGGAACGCTTGAAGAGCGGCGGTCGCATCGGCGTTATCACCTTCCATTCCCTAGAGGATCGGATTATTAAGCAGACCTTTGCTAAGCTAGTCAAGGGCTGTACCTGTCCGCCCCAGCTGCCTGTGTGCGTGTGTGGGAAAAAACCAGTTTTAAAAAAAGCGGGCAATATGGTTCCTTCCGCTGCCGAGGTGGAGGAAAATCCCCGCTCTCGTAGCGCCAGACTGCGCTATGCTATCAAGATTTAAGAGGTTGTGTAAGAAATGTTAGCCAGAAAATATGACAATTATGCCTGGGAAGAGCAGGAGTATCAAGAATATCAACAGTATCAAGAAGCTCCCCAGCCCAGACAGCAGGAAAAAGTGAATACGGATCCATATCGCGGGCTCAGAAATCGCTTTATGTTTTTTGCCGTAGTAGTTCTGGCGACTTATTTGCTGAGCGTAGTGCGCAGCGAAGCCATGGTGACCTATGGCAGCGAGCTGGTGAGCATGCGCAAGCTGGAAACACAGCTGATTAATAAAAACAACGAGCTCAAGATCGAAGTGGAGCAGCTCAAGGGGCCGGAGCGCATCATTGGCCTGGCGGAGCAGCATCTGGGCATGAGCGTGGCTCGCAGTAATATTTACGTAAAATCCTTAGGACAAAAAAATAATGTGAACTCTTTGGCTGTAGCCACTAAATAAGCGTAGCCAGAAGCATTGTTTTGTGATATAATTTGATAAGATTTTCGGGGGAGGCAGCCACTTTGGCTGCCCTTTCAATTTAGGAGGTTTCTCGCATGGAA
>JBJDXC010000030.1:0-4505 GCA_051866475.1 Phascolarctobacterium sp. | reverse complement strand
ACCATGCCACCAATAAGCATATCGGCCGTAAAAAGCTGACGCAAGAGGAAGTGCGTAAGGAGGTTATCGCGCTGCAGGACATGGGACATAAGCGTTTAGCCTTGGAGGCAGGGGAAGACCCCATCAACAATCCTATCGAGTATATCCTGGATTGTATCAAGACTATCTACAGCATTAAGCACAAAAATGGTGCCATTCGCAGGGTTAATGTGAATATTGCTGCTACAACAGTAGAGAATTACCGCAAGTTAAAGGAAGCAGGCATCGGCACTTATATTTTATTCCAAGAGACCTATCACAAGGAAAGCTATGAACAGCTGCATCCCAAAGGACCTAAGCACAATTATGCTTACCACACTGAGGCCATGGATAGAGCCATGGAGGGCGGTATTGATGATGTAGGCCTGGGCGTGCTGTTTGGCTTGGAGCGCTATAAATATGAGTTGGCAGGACTGCTGATGCATGCAGAGCATTTAGAAGCAGTGCACGGAGTAGGCCCTCATACTATTAGTGTTCCTCGCATTAAGCGCGCTGATGATATCGATCCCAGTGTATTCGACAATGGCATTGATGATGACATCTTTGCCAAAATTATTGCCATTATCCGCATTGCGGTTCCCTATACAGGCATGATTATCAGTACTCGCGAAAGCCAGAAGGTGCGCGAAAGAGCTCTCCATTTAGGTATTTCGCAAATTAGTGGCGCTTCTCGCACCTCCGTAGGTGGCTATACCGAAGAAGAACGTCCTGAGGATACCCAGCAATTTGATGTATCCGACCAACGTACCTTGGATGAAGTTATTAAATGGCTCATGGAGCTAGGCTTTTTGCCTTCTTTCTGCACTGCTTGCTACCGCGAGGGCAGGACGGGCGACAGGTTTATGGAGCTGTGCAAGTCCAAGCAGATTCAAAACTGCTGCCATCCCAATGCTTTAATGACCTTGAAGGAGTACCTAGTTGACTATGCTTCTAAGGCTACGCGTACTCTGGGTGAAGAGCTAATCGAAAAAGAGCTTTTGACTATTACCAAGGCGAAGGTACGCGAGGTATGCAAGCAGCATCTAAGCCAGATCGAGCAAGGCGAGCGGGACTTCCGCTTCTAAAAATTGAACCCTCTCGACACAATGTCGAGAGGGTTATTGTGTTTTTAAAGCTCTAGTATATCTCCTGCAGCCAGATAGTGGAGGCGCGTCATGCGCTCCTTAAGATAGGCGTACTGTTCGGCACCTGTACAGTGGCAGGTGTAGTACTCGGCGGGAAGGGACTCAAGCTCTGTGGCAGCTTCTTGCAGAACTTTTTCGTCAGCACCTGTGGTAGCAAGCTTCATGAAATGGAAGCCGCCAATGCAAACATCGGGCTGCAGCCATGCCATCAGATTAAGAATACCCTTATGGGAGCAGCCGCTCAAAAGCACTTTACGGCCGTTTTCGTGAATGGTTAGATATTGCTCATGACGAAAATCGTCGGGGATAAATTCATTGCCCTGCAGCATATTTAGGCCGAAGCTATCAGCAAAATGCAGAGCCTTTTTATCGTTGCAGCTGCATAGCTCCAGTTCCTCGTCGATTTTGAGATAGTCATCTACAAGGATAAAGCGCCCTGTATTCTGTAAGGCTGCGGGGATACTGATTTCCCGGTCCGTGCCTGAGAAATGGCGCTCAAAGCCAAAGCGACTAATGTAAATAGGCGCAGTGCTGTTAATTTCCAAAAACTTTGCCAGACCACCGCCGTGGTCATTGTGTCCATGGGAAATAATGCAAATGTCTACTTGGCTTAAAGCAATTCCCAATTTAGCAGCATTTTCGGCAAAGGCAGGGCTACCACCAGTGTCAAAAAGCAGCTTGTGCTTGGCAGTTTCCACATACAGGCTTAGGCCATGCTCACAGCAAAACTGCTCGTCCTTAGCTGTGTTTTCCATCAAGGTATAGATTTTCATGGGCGTACCTCCTTGCTGTAAATCCATGTTGCTTGGTTACCTAATTCAGGCAGAATTTTATTGATAAAATGACCTGTTTCTTTATAGCCACGGCGACGATAATAGCTGTAATCGCAGGTAGCGTCCGCCCACAAATGCATCCTTTTGATGCTATGAGCGTGAGCAACCTCTTCTACGTTTTCTAAAAGCTTGCTGCCCACACCTGGCTTGCGGCTTAAAAAGAGGCAAAGCAATAGATCCTCCGTCTGCGCTAGCTTGCGCACCTGTTGACCGTTGTAGCTCAAATAACGTAAATAGTTGTAGACTAAATCCTGCTCATCCGCAGCAAAGCCTTGCAGCTGTTCCTGAAGCCATTTTTGGGAGCTGTCCCTAGAGGTCAGGGGTGTAGCCAATAAAAAGCCCTGCATAGCGCCAGCTTCGTCTGCCATTTTATAAGAAAAATCCGAGCTGCGAAAATAGTAGCGTACCATAGCCTCATATAGGACTTCTTTTAGCTGTGGATTAGCTAGGGCCATCTCCTCACCCCAGGTCAACAGGGTTAGGCGGGTGGCTTCGGCAATATCGTTAAGAGTAAATCGTGCAATAGTTATGGTCATGACCTCCTCATGAAAAAAGAATTACTATTTCTCTCTGATATTTAAAATCACAATGGAGCAGAAGATAAGGAGCATGCCGATGGCCTTGCTCAAGGTCATCGGCTCGGCAAAGCAAAGCATACCAACCGTAGCAGCCACAAAGGGTTCAATTGTTGCAAGTATCGAAGCCTGTCCCGGTTCTACCTGCTCTAAGCCTTTCGTGTACAAAAGATAGGGTACTACAGCACAGACTAGTCCTAAGCCCAGACTACCACCAACGGTTGAAAGATTAATCTTGCTTAAGGCTGCGCCATCAAAGCCTGCCATGGGCACAGCTGCAAGCACCGCAAAATAAAAGGTATAGGCTGTAATAGTTAGTGAAGAATATTTTTGCACAGCGTATTTGCCGAAAATGCTGTAGAGCGCATAGCCAAAGCCACTGCCTAAGCCGTAGAGAAGTCCGCTGAGAGTTAGTCTCATACCTCCCTCAAAGGCACCTGTAACGCAGCCGCAACCAATAAAGGTGCACACAAGCGCCAGACCTTTTTTCGCGGTAAAGCGCTCGCCAAAAAGTACTAGACTCATAAGCATGACAAAGGCAGGAGCAGTATATAAAAGCAAAGCGGCTACCGCCAGACTGCTGCTTTGGATGCAATTGAAATAGCAAAAATTAAAGAACACCAGACTTAAAATGCCTGTGCCGAAAAACATCCATGTGTCCCGTAAGGAAATACGTAGCTGGTCAAGGCCTCGCCACAGTATAACTAGGGTAATACACACAGTAGAAGCAATGGCGCGTAGCGCCACAATTTGCATGGAGCCAAAGCCTTGGGCTGCAATGGCCTTGACGAAAAGGCCAATCAATCCCCACAGAGCTGCTGCTCCGATAATGTATAAATAAGAGCGTGTTTTCAAGGTCTTGGCTCCTTCTTCTTGCGTCCCCAGAAGGTGCGAAATTTGGCTACCATTTCCTTGTCGGTGGGCTTAGCAGGCCAGAGCTCCTGCCTATCGGAGCCACGCATGGCCGCCAAGAGATGGTCATAAACCTCAGGATAGCGTTCGTTGAGCTGGACAATATGCTCCTTTACATCCTGACGCATGGTGTGACCATCATAAGGGCAAGGATTTTTGAGAGGCCTGATGCCTAGCTTAGCCACTAATTCGCGAATCTCCTGCTCCCGATAATAAAGCAAAGGGCGCAGCACAGTAATGCCGCTGCGTGAAAGGGGAGTCACCGGCAAAAAGGTGCGCAGCTGACCACTAGTCATCACATTCATGAAAAAAGTTTCTACAGCGTCATCGTTATGATGGGCTAGCGCTACCTTGTTAAAGCCTAGCTCTTTAGCACGGCGATTGGTGGATGCACGGCGAAAGTAAGCGCAGGTAAAACAGGGGCTGCCGCCTTTTTTGGCGTGGGCTGCCATAATATCCACATCATCGCTGTAATGCTCAAGTCCATAATGAGCGCAAAAATCTACCAGCTCTTGCTTGGGGAAATGAGGAGCAAACATAGCGTTGACGGTATAACAGGCTAAGTCAAAGGGGATGGGCGAGAACTTTTTGATTTCCGCCAGCATGGCCGTCAGTAGCATGCTGTCCTTGCCACCGCTCAAGCCCACAAGAATGCGGTCCCCGGGTGCCAGCATATCAAACTCGATAATGGCCCGCCACAGCTTGCTTAAATCGTCAGCGGGCACAAAGGGTATATTTTTAGGCATAATAGCCTCCTTTTAGACATATCTCATAGACGAATTTAAGCTTATTCTAGCACATTCTGGGGGCGGGCTCAATACGTAGGAGAGATGTATATTGGTATTTTCTACCTCATCACAAAGCTTACGATTATTTGTTTGCCCCTCGCACGAGGGGCATTTTTTATGGTATAATAAGATGCTATAGTAGTTTTAAAAGCTAAGAGCATAGCATGCTTAGGGAGTATCGCTCTAGCTGGCGCTGAGGCGAAGCGGAGCGGAAATATAGACGGAGGTTTTTCG
>JBJDXC010000029.1:0-4540 GCA_051866475.1 Phascolarctobacterium sp. | reverse complement strand
AGCTTACACTGCCCAAGAAGAATTCAGCAATACCGGACAAACCGCGGCTGCCGATAACAATGGCATCTGCATTGGCCTTTTTCGCCAGAGCGATAATACGCTCGGAGGGATGACCAACCTCTAGGCTATATTCAGTTTTGTGAGGATAATCAGCTAAACGCTCTTCAGCCATCTCCAAAACCTTGTCGCCAATCTTTTCCAGCTCGCTGTTGCCTTGGGTAACAGTGGCGTGGTCCAGAGGAATCGCCAACAAAGCCGCATTGTTATAGGGCTGAATTACGTTTACTACCATTAAATCGCTATCAAACTTTTTACCAAGCTCCACAGCAGTATTCAATGCTCTCCAGGAGCCTTCGCTACCATCCACGGGAACAAGAATTTTTTTGAACATATACAACACCTCCATATATAACCTAGCGGCACAGACCGCTATTTTGCTTCTGTCATTATATATATTCGTTTTCTAGCTGCAATTCTCCTGCTTGCACAGCTCGGATAAATGAGATTATTCGCGACCGCGTTTTTGACGAGCAGCATGAATGCGGGCAGATTTTTTGCTAAATTTTTTCGGTTCAGCAGCTGCTTGTGCCAGCTCGGTGGGAGTTTTTTGCGGATTAGCAAAATCCTCACCCTTTACAAAGCGATAATACAGAGCTAAGCCTGCCACACCCAGAAGAGGAATACCACCAATCAAATAACGATAGCTGCTAGGAGCAGCAATGCAGATAAAATCAAAAATTACCACGCAGGCAGGCACCAGAATAATCTGGCCCATACGGGACAAAAAGCCCTCCTTACCCATAAAGCGCACTACCATGGCATAGGCCAAAAAGGCAATGGCGAAGGACACAAAGGACATGAACACTAAAAACGCAAAGAACTCAAAATTCACTACTAAAACACCTTCCTACATTTTTTTCATTCTTTCACCGATTACTCGGGCCACCCACACACCTGACGCGCTGGCTTGCGACAAGCCTCTTGTAATGCCAGCACCATCACCTACAGCAAACATATTGGGAATTTTCGTTTCCAAATTGCCGTCCAGCTCTAGGCGAGCACTGTAAAATTTAACCTCGACGCCATAAAGCAGGGTATCAGCGTTAGCCATACCCGGAGCAATCTTATCCAGAGCATATATCATCTCAATGATATCATCTAACTGCCGTTTAGGCAAGACCAAGCTTAAATCTCCCGGTGTTGCAGAGAGGGTTGGCTTAGTAAAGCTCTTCAAAAGACGCTTTTCATTGGTACGACGTCCCTTGACCAAGTCGCCAAAGCGCTGCACCAAAACGCCACCGCCCAGCATATTGGAGAAAGAAGCAATACGCTTGCCATATTGCAGGGGCTCATGAAAGGGCTCAGTAAACTTACTGCTCACTAGCAAAGCAAAATTAGTGTTCTTGCTGTGCAGCTTGGGGTCGCGATAGCTATGGCCGTTAACAGTAATGATGCCATCCGTATTTTCTGCAACTACGTAACCATAAGGATTCATGCAGAAGGTGCGCACCATATCGTTATATGTCTGAGTGCGATAGAGAATTTTCGCCTCATAAACCTCATCGGTGATATGCTTAAACACATCCGCAGGCACCTCCACCCGCACGCCAATATCCACTTGGTTATTGATAAAGGAGAGGCCCAGCTTGCGACATTCTTCAGTGTACCATTCGGCTCCGGCACGACCGGGGGCAGCAATAAGGTATGTGCAGTCTACAGCGCTGCCATCAGCCAATGTCAGCTTAAAGCTGCCATCCTCCTGCTTAACAATGGACTCCACCGCTGTATTGCAGCGAATTTCCATCTTCTCCTGCAGGAATTTATAGATATTTTCCATAATCACAAGGTTGTTTTCCGTACCTAGATGACGCACCTTGGCATTGAGCAAGTGCAAATCATAGCGTAGCGCCTTGCGGCCGATATCGCTGTTTTTCGTAGTGAAATATTCACCCGGCGCACCATGGCGACAGTTCAGCTCATCCACATAATCAATCAGCTCAATAACCTTCTCCTCCGGCAGATACTCATTGAGCCAGCCGCCGAATTCTGTTGTAAAATTATATTTGCCGTCAGAAAAGGCTCCGGCACCGCCAAAGCCACGCATAATGCTGCAGGGCTTGCAGTTAATACAATGGTCCACCTTTTTCGCAGCCAGGGGACAGTGACGTTTATCAATAGCATTGCCCGCCTCCAGCATCACCAGCTTCAGCTCGGGATATTTGATTACAAATTCATAGGCTGCAAAAATCGCCGCCGGACCGCCACCAATAATGGCTACATCGTACATAGTCATCCTCCTAATTCGCTAGCTCCCTTGCTAGCATAATCTTGCCTATCCTAGATTTCGTAGTGGTGCTTTTCGTCGCCCAAGGGTTCATCCTTGCGCGGATTATCCTTAAAAATATCGATATTTTTCTTGGCCAAATTCATGGCATCGTCGTAAACCTTTTTAAAGGGGCTCATATCCTTGGGCTTGCCAGCCTTAAGCCATTCGGTTACCACGCGACCTAAGGCATAGGTTGTACCCACAGCCACAGGAATTTGCATGGGCGGAAAGGGAATGAGCGTGGTCAAGGTGCTGCCCACAAAATAAGCACCTAGGCTTCCCAAAACGCTTACTGCGGCCTGCTCAGTAATTTCCTCACCATAGACTTTGCCCAGCTTTATAATCAAATAAATCTCGTTGGCCACAAGGCTCATGGTTCCCAAAAGCGGTGCTACTACAATAACACCGGCGCGGGCTGCTGCCCAACGGCACAGGGACTCAGCCTCTTCCTCCCGCATGCGATCGTCAATAATTTCCCCCACCTTTACCTCTTCATCCATAGTTTTTCTTTCCTCAGTCATGCTTGTACTCCTTTCACACGCCATAAAAAACCGCAGCTCAAGCTTTTTTGGACTGCGGCTTTTATTCTTTTTCTATTGTTGTTGCTGTTGCTGCAGCTGGATGTTTTGCTGCGCCATTTCTCTTTCCGCTTGATTGCGAGGTGGCCCACCGATTAAGCGATCCACATAACCACGCTCACGCATATAGTCTGTAACCATATAGGTACTTTCCTCTACCAAAACCAGAGCATGAGCAGCATTTTTCTCTAGCCAGGGCAAGATTTTATCAATATTTTCGCGTTTATCAACAATTTCTACAACCACGGGCATATTGGCATTGCCACTAATCAAAGTGTTTACCGCACGCCCCACGCCACGCAGCTTGGCCGCATAGCCTTCAATGCCCTTCATTACGGTTCCACCGGACAAGCCCAAACGACGCGCCTCTCGCAAAATAGCTTTATACAAAGGAATATCGTTACATAGCACGTCTTCACCAGTATACACCTTTAAAAAAGTAGTTCTATTAAATTCCAAGGCCATAAAAGCACCCCCTTGAATGTTGATAGCTCTCTATCTACTGTCATTATAGCACACTCGCCAAATCTGTGTAAGTAATTTTTCTATGCAAATTATGAATTTTACAAATATGTTACCATTTATACATTTCAGCTTGTCTTTTTACTCCATATGGTTTATGATAGAGTAAACATATTCCTTACAGAAGCTTATTTATGAAAGAAGGTTAATTTCGTATGTCTAATACTTTAACTGCAGGACTTGTAGGCACTGCCACCACCACCGTCACTACTGCAAACATTGCTGCCACTATGAAAAGTGGCAGCTTAGCTGTTTTTGCCACTCCGGCCATGTGCGCCCTTATGGAAGAAGCTGCCTGCGCAGCTGTCAATGCCCATTTGGAGGCTGGCAATGGCACTGTGGGCATCAGTCTGCATATTTCCCACGATAGAGCTACCGCTATGGACGACACTGTCAAGGCCACTGCTACCCTCACTGCTGTAGAAGGCCGCAAGCTCATCTTCAGCGTGCAAGCCGAGGATAGCAAGGGCAGCATCGGCAAGGGTACCCATGAACGCTTTATCATTAACAATGACAAGTTCATGGCTAAGGTTAACGGCTAATCGAACTTTTATGGCTAAGGTCAACGGTTAATCTTACTTTTATGGCTAAGAGCTAAAAGTAGTACTGCCCATACAGTAATATCATTCCATATGTTACGAAAGCAAAACTCCCGCATCTTGACAAGATGCGGGAGTAATTTTCTTTAGCCTTAATTATTTCGGATAGTTGCTGTTGTTGTTTTCCTTCAGCAGAACGTCATGAGCGCCGCCTTCAACCAAGGAGGTTGCGGAAACCAAGGTCAGCTTAGCCTTTGCTTGCAGCTCAGGAATATTCAGTGCACCACAGTTGCACATGGTGGAACGCATCTTAGCCAAGGTCAGGTTAACGTTATCCTTCAGGCTGCCAGCGTAGGGAACATAGGAGTCAACGCCTTCCTCGAAGGACAGCTTAGCTGCGCCGCCCATATCATAGCGTTGCCAGTTGCGAGCACGAGCAGAGCCCTCGCCCCAATATTCCTTCATGTAGGTGCCGTTGATATTAACCTTGTTGGAGGGGCTTTCATCGAAGCGGGCGAAGTAACGACCCAGCATCATGAAGTCAGCACCCATAGCCAAAGCCAGAGTCATGTGGT
>JBJDXC010000028.1:0-4553 GCA_051866475.1 Phascolarctobacterium sp. | reverse complement strand
TATTCCATATTAACACCGACAGCTTAATGCGTAAGCTGAGCAAAAAGTTCACCATTATCACCGCATGGCCTGGCTACATTGAAAACGGCAATCTGTGCTATGATAAATTCGATGGCACTGAAGCAATCCGTATTAGCCCGGACGGCTTCAAGATTTGGAACGTAGAGGACTAATTTTTCTTCTGTCCCTTCTTAGTTGAATGCGGAGGTAAGGCATGACTGAGAAAAAACGTTGTTTTGCCGTGCTAACAGGTGGTGGCGATTGCCCCGGCCTGAATGCAGTTATTAGAGCCGTGGTCAAAACCTTTTTGCAAAACGGCTGTGATGTCTATGGCGTGCATAATGGCTTCAACGGCCTTGTGAACGGCAATTTGCAAAAGATGGATTATGCCAGTGTATCAGGCATTCTTCCCCGTGGTGGCACGATTTTGGGCACCACCAACCGCGATAATCCCTTTAAATTTGCCATTGACCAAGAGGATGGAACTATTATCTACAAGGATATGCGGGAGCAGGTGCTGGAAAATCTGCGTAAATATGATATTGAAGCTTTAGTGGTTATCGGTGGCGACGGCAGCCTCAATATTGGGGCGCAGTTGGCTAGAGAGTGTGGCGTAAAAGTAGTTGGCTGCCCCAAGACCATTGATAACGATTTGCCGTGTACGGAGCGCACCTTTGGCTTTGATACGGCAATGGCTGTGGCTACGGAGGCCCTGGACAGACTTCATACTACAGCTGAATCCCATCACAGGGTGATGGTTTTAGAGGTTATGGGTCGTTATGCGGGCTGGATTGCTTTGCATAGCGGTATTGCCGGCGGCGCAGACGTGATTTTGTTGCCGGAAATTCCTTACAAGCTGGATAGCGTCATCGCTAAGATCGAGCAGCGTAAGGCAGCAGGGAAAAACTTTAGCATTATCGTGGCGGCCGAGGGTGCTAAGCCGGAGGGCGGCGAAATGTCCGTGGCACGTGTGGTCAAGGGCAGCTTTGAGCCCATCCGCTTAGGTGGCATCGGCGAGAAGGTTGCGAACGCAATTGAAGAGCGTACAGGCATTGAGTCCAGATGTACGGTATTGGGCTATTTACAGCGTGGCGGTACTCCTTCTCCCTTCGATCGCATTTTATCCACCCGTTATGGCGTGGCAGCAGCTGAGGCTTGCCTTAGAGGCGAATACAATGTGATGGTTTCCTTGTACCATGACCAGATTGTTACTGTGTACATTCAAAAGGCGGCTGAAAAGCCGCGCCAGGTGCCTGTGGATAGCGAAATTATTCGCACCGGTCGCCAATTGGGCATTTGTTTTGGCGACTAAGCCTGGCTAATTAACCTTTGATTCATTTAAAACGTATATAATAAAAGGCAGCTTCTTCTTAGGGGCTGTCTTTTATTTTTTGGCCTTTTTTCGAGAAAGTTAAAAATTTTATTATAGTAATGCTTGCTTGTTGTGTATTCGCCTGAAATAGCGTATAATAGACACAATATGGTGCAGATGAAAGGATGTTAGCATGGATCAATATCTAATTGCCGTTATCGTGGGCATTGTGGAGGGCTTGACAGAGTTTTTGCCTGTTTCTTCAACCGGACATATGATTATTGTAGGGCATGTGCTTGGCTTTGACGGGCCCGTGGCAGATGTTTTTGATGTTTTCGTGCAATTGGGTGCGATTTTATCGGTTATTTTTATTTATAAGGAGCGCTTTGTGCGTTTCTTTACTAAGGATGGCTGGGATATGCACAAGGGACTCAGCGTATGGCATATTGCCGCAGGTATTGTGCCGGTGATGGGCGTGGCCTATCTGTGTTATCCTCTCATCAAAAAATATCTCTTTTCTCCCTTTACCGTGGCTATTGGCCTGGTATTGGGCGGCTTGCTCTTGATGTTTGCGGAGCATAGAACCAAGGGCAAGGAGGCAGAGCTCGTGGATGATGTGGACAAGATTTCCATGAAGCAGGCTATGTGGGTTGGTATTTATCAATTTCTCTCCCTGTGGCCGGGCTTTTCCCGTAGCGGCAGCACCATTGCCGGTGGCCTTTTGGTGGGACTTTCCAGGCAGGCAGCAGCCAGCTACACCTTTCTGATTGCGGTGCCCCTGATGTTTGTGGCCTGCATTTACGATTTACTTAAAAGCCTTAAGTTTCTTAATGCAGATGATTTGACTATTTTAGGCATTGGCTTTGTAGTTTCCTTCATCGTGGCCTATTGGTCAGTGCTCTGGTTCCTCAAATTTTTGCACAAGTATGATTTGACCAGCTTTGCCTGGTATCGCATTGCCTTGGCCTGCGTTACCTATTGGTATTTTTACATGTAATAAAAAAACTCCAGCTGCTCTGCAGGGCAGCTGGAGTAATTTTTTTGTTATTATTTAGCAGCGCGATAGATATTGGCCATATCCTCTTGGGTTAAAACCTTGAATTGACCAATGGTTCTGGTACCCATGAAGCTGCATTTATAAGCCAATTCCTTGATTTGCTCCTCGGTCAGCTCACTGCCAATCAAGTCGTGAATATTGGTGGGCATGCCGATATGACGGAAGAAGCTTTCCATGGCGGCAATGCCCTCCAGGGCAGTAGCTTCCTCGTCGCGATAGTTATAGGGCAGGCCGAAGACATCCACAGCCAGCTGGGCAAAGCGGGCCGGGTTTTCCTTATACACGTAGCGTGCCCAGCTGCCCCAGACGGCTGCCAGGCCTGCCCCGTGGGCCACACCAAACATGCCGCTGAGCTCATGCTCCAGCTGGTGGCAGGCCCAGTCGCCCAAGGTTCTGTCGCCGGTGACACCGTTGTGGGAGAAGGTACCGCTCCACATAATTTCGGCGCGTGCATCGTAGTTAGTGGGCTCCTTCAAGGCGATTTTCGCGTTGCGCATCACATTGCGCAGCAGAGCTGCCGCAATATTATCCACTAGGGTGAGCTGCTTGGTCTGCTTGCCGGTGAAATAACGCTCTAGGGTGTGTACCATGATATCGGTGCAGCCGCTAGCCGTTTGGTAGGCGGGCAGGGTATAGGTCAGCTCCGGGTTCAGCAGGGAGAATTTAGCATAGCAGTAGTCGGTGGTGAGGCCGCGCTTGAGCATGCCCTCGTCCTTAGTCACCACGGAGGAATTGCTCATCTCGCTGCCGGCGGCAGCGATGGTGAGCACTACGCCGATAGGCGCGCAGCCGGTGACAGCCTTCTTGCGCTCATAATAATCCCACACATCGCCCTCGTTGGCTAGACCGTAGCCGATACCCTTGGCACTGTCGATAACGCTGCCGCCGCCCACGGCGAGGATGAAATCCACGCCTTGGGCCCGGCACAGCTCTACGCCCTCGTTGATTTTGCTGAGCAGGGGATTGGGAACTACGCCTCCTAGGAGCACGTACTGTAAGCCAGCCTCGTCGAGGCTGGCGCAGACTCTGTCTAGTAGTCCGCTCTTTTTGGCGCTGCTGCCGCCAAAATGGACTAACACCTTGTGAGCGCCGTATTTTTTACACATAGCGCCTACCTGGGCTTCTACGTTTTTGCCAAAGAGCACCTCGGAGGGCGCGAAAAATTGAAATTTATCCATAGTAAATTGGCCTCCTTAGGGGCAGCAGGGCTGTCCCGGCATTTTGTTTACTAGCACCATTGTAGCACGCTGGAGACTTTTTGTAAAATAGGCTTGGACGGCATTTTTTGCTTTGGCAAGGCTGACCTAACTAGGCATAAGGAAAAGTTTTTGTAAATTAAAGCAAAACTACTTGCTTAACAGATAGAGTATTTGCTATAATTATATAAACTATATAATATGGAGTGATTTACATGCGCTATATTGCCTGCTACGGTGATAGCTTAGTGCAGGGCTTTCCCTTTGGCAATAAATATTCCTGGATTGCCGCAGTAGAAAAAGCTGCGTCCAACCAAATAAAAATGCTCAATTATGGCCTGTGCGGCGACTGCTGTGATGATATTTTATACCGCATGCGCCAGTATGCGCTGCCGGAATATGTGCAGCATGTGCTGTTTTTAGGCGGTGCCAACGATATTATTCAGGGCCGTCCCTTGGAGCATATTCTGGAGGACTACAAGCGTCTGATGAGCTGGTGTGAGGAAAAGCGCTATAAGCTGTGCATTGTGTTGCCCTTGATTAGTGCGGAGACTGAACTTAATCGCTATTTACTGAACTTGCGCCAGGCAGTGCAGGAGCTTTGTAAGGATAGAGCTCTGCTCCTAGATTTGCAGCCTGCCATTGGCCTGAGTGACAAGGAGCGCAGGCAGGCTTATCTGGACGGCCTGCATCCCAAAGCTGCAACTTATGAGTCAATGGGTAATTATGCTGTAGAATATTTAGTAAATTGGTTAGAGATTAAGTGTTAATTAAGTAAAATTTAGCGTTTTTTTGCTTGTAACTTTTGAAGGATTGTGTTATAATTCACTCAAGATAGCTATTGCTTACAATTATTCGCTGTAATATGAAGTGTAGTTGATTTCCCATGATAATAAATCGTAAGCAAATATATTATAAGAGGAGTGTTTGCGTATGAACGAGAGAATTCGCCTTGTGGGCAACAGACTGAAGCTGTTACGTATCCAGA
>JBJDXC010000027.1:0-4554 GCA_051866475.1 Phascolarctobacterium sp. | reverse complement strand
AATGCTTCACCCTCTTGGGACCCTCAGGCTGCGGCAAAACCGTCCTCATCCGCCTCATCGCCGGTCACGAAGTGCCCGACGCAGGCAAGATTATTATTGATGAAACAGTAGTTGCCGACAGTGCTACCGGTGAATACATCCCGCCTGAGCGCCGTGGCCTCGGCATTGTGTTCCAGGATTATGCAGTATGGCCCCATATGACTGTTTACGAAAACATCGCTTATCCTTTGAAGATGGAAAAACGCCCCAAGGCAGAAATCGACGAGCTCGTTATGAAAATGATTGAGGTCGTAGGCATGAAGGGTCTGGATAAGCGTCTGCCCTCCGAGCTCTCCGGCGGTCAACAACAGCGTGTTGCCCTTGCTCGCGCTCTCGTTGCCGACCCCAGCGTTATGCTTTTGGACGAGCCCCTATCCAATCTGGATGCCAATCTGCGCGAAGAAATGCGCTTTGAAATCAAAGCCCTGCAGCGTAAATTTGGCATCACCGTATTATTCGTAACCCATGACCAGGAGGTTGCTCTGGCTATTTCCGACCGTCTGGCTATTATGGATGCCAGTGGCAATATCCGCCAAATCGGTAATCCCTATGAGATTTTTGAAAAGCCTGCAGACCTTTTCGTTTTCAAATTCATGGGCATCGCCAACTTCGTCCATGCTACTGAAAAGAATGGTAAATTCTATGTTGGCAACGGCAACCAAGAAATTCCTTGGGAAGGCCCCAAGGGTAAGGCTGCTAAATGGGTTGCCGGCTTCCGTCCCTCCGATGTAGAAATCCATCGCGAAGGCCCCGGCCTCAAGGGCATCATCCACCGCGCCAACTTCTTAGGCGCTACTATGGACTATGCCATTGACGTGGACGACCAAGCCTTGCGCACCGAAATCGAAACTCATACTGCCATCAACAATAACCTCATGTTCAAGGAAGGCGAAGAATGCTACATTACCTTCAAGGCCTTGCACTGGTTTGATGCAGAACAACTCAAGGAGGTGGAAGAATAATGGCAAGCGGCACCATTAAAAAGGATAGTGGCTTTGGTATTGCCCAAGTCATCCTCTTCATCTCTATCGCCATTCTGGTAATCTTCGTAGCTTGGCCGGTACTCTTGATTCTGTTCAATGCCTTCTTCGTAGATGGCAAATTCAACAGCGTGGACTTCTATAAAGTCCTCACCGAGCCTGAAACCTTCCAAGCTTTGATTAACTCCCTAATTATCGCCAGCATGACCACCGTGGGCTCCACCATCGTTGGTACCTTCTTTGCTTGGCTGGTAACTCGTACCGACCTTCCCTATAAGACCTTTATGAAGAGCCTTTTCCTTGTTCCCTTTATGCTGCCCTCCTTCATCGGCGCTTTGGCTTGGAAAATGCTGCTCAGTCCCCATGCAGGTTATATTAACAAGTGGTTCATGTCCACCTTTAATACCACCGAGCCACTCTTTAACATCTATACCTACCATGGCATCAGCTGCGTAGAGGTTATGTACCTCTTCCCCTTCGTTTTTATTCAGGTTTGCGGTGCTCTAGAGCGCATGGACCCCACTCTGGAAGAATCCGCCCGCATCAGCGGTGCCGGCCTCTTCACCATTACCCGCAAGATTACCATCCCTCTGGTGCTGCCATCCATCATGAGCGGTGCGCTGCTCATCATGCTTTACTCCATGGCACACTTTGGCACAGTAGCAGTTTTGGGTATTGAACAAGGTATTTATAACATACCTACCTTGATTTACGAAAAAATCCATGAATCCGCAGGCTCCTTCGCCTCCATCCGTACCGGTACCGTACTGGCAACCGTATTGATTGTGTCCGCAGCCTGCATCATCTGGGCTCAGCAAAAGGTACTTAGCAAGGGCCATTACCAGATCATCGGCGGCAAGAGCTTCCGTCCCATGGAGCTCAAGCTGCGCGGTTTGCGTTATCCTTTGCTGTTCTTCTGCCTGGCTTACATTGGCTTCACCATCTTGCTGCCCACAGTAGTTATCTTCATGGTTGGTGGCGTAGAGACCTACGGTCTGCCTTTAACCTGGGATAACCTGTCCCTCAATAACTACAAGTACATCCTCTTTGAATACGATGTTACTCGCGACGCTATCTTTAACTCCGTAACCTTGGGTCTGGCTGCTGCATTCATCACCATGTTTGCCGGCGTTATGATTTCCTATGTTATCGTTAAGATGAAGGTACGCGGTAAGGGTATTCTGGAATTTCTGGGCATGCTTCCCTTCTCCGTTCCCGGCTCCGTTATCGCCTTGGGCGTAATCCTTGCTTGGTCCGGACAGTTTGGTATCAACATTTACAACACTGTATGGATTATTCTGGTATCTTACATCGCCCGCTACATGGCCTTCTCCCTGAAGGCTAACTCCGCAGCCCTCGAGCAGGTACATGACTCCCTGATGGAAGCATCCCGTTCCTGCGGCGCTAGCATGTGGCAATCCTTGAAGGATATCGTTATTCCGCTGGTTCGCCCCGGTATGGTCAGCGCCTTCTTCCTGATTTTCCTGCCGGCCCTGCGCGAATTGACCGTATCTATCATGCTGTATGCTCCTACCACCAGAACCATCGGCGTTGCCATTTACACTCTGAATGAGGATGGCGAAACCGTTATGTCCACTGCTTTGGCAGGTATCGCATTGATCATTATCGTTTTAGGTCAAATGTTCATCAACCATCTTACCAAGAAAGCGAGTGAGTAATCGTCATGTCATACATCCGCTTAGTTAATGTTACAAAAAGATTTGGTGATGTTACTGCCGTCGATAACCTGAATATCGAAATTGGCAAGGGCGAATGCTTCTCCATGCTGGGTCCCTCCGGCTGCGGTAAAACCACTACGTTGCGTATGGTTGCCGGCTTTGAGGATTTATCCGATGGTGAGGTGTGGGTAGGCGACCGCCTGCTGTCCTCCCCTGCTAAGCATCACTATACTCCCCCCGAAAACCGCAATTTCGGCATGGTTTTCCAAGCCTTTGCCGTGTGGCCCCATATGAGCGTTTACGAAAACGTTGCCTTTCCTCTGCGCCTACGCAAGCTGCCCAACGCAGAGATCGAGCAACGCACTAAGGACGCTCTTACCGCTACCAACCTACTCAAGGCTGCTAATGACAGCCCTGCCGATCTCTCTGGCGGTGGCAAGCAGCGTGTGGCTTTGGCCCGCGCTCTGGCTATTAACCCCGACGTAATGCTTCTAGACGAGCCCCTCTCCAGCTTGGATCCCCATCTGCGTGAGGAAATGCGCTTTGAAATCAAGGATTTGCAGCGTAAATATGGCTTCTCCATTATTTATGTAACCCATGACCAGTCCGAAGCTATGGCTCTGTCCGACCGCATTCTGGTTATGAAGCTGGGCGTTATGCAGCAAATCGACTCTCCCTTGGATGTTTATAACAATCCCAAGAACAAGTTTGTCTTCAGCTTCATCGGCGTTTCTAGCTTTACTGATGTTATTTGGAAGGGCAAGGATGCCTATATTAAGGGCTCCGAGCATAAGCTGCCCAGTGGCCTCATCGTGCCTGAGCGCATGAAGGCCGAGGAAATGTTCAATCTGGCCAGCCGTCCTACCGAAATCCGCTTTACTAATGCAGGCGACCCCAATGGCGTACGTGGCCATGTAATCCGCAAAGCATTCTTGGGCGAAATAGTAGACTACTTAGTTAAGATTGGCGACCAAGAGGTGCGCGTGCAAATCGGTCGTCGTGACCCCGGCCCTGAGGCTGACGAGACCTGCTATCTGCACTTCCTCCGTCCCTTCTGGTACAAGGTTAACGAGTAAGCTTCAAGCTTAACCTAGACAATTTTATATGGCCTGCGCTCTTGGCGACTTCCGAGCGCAGGCATGCAAAAAGCACTACTACGGGTTCAGCACCCATAGTAGTGCTTTTGTTATGGCATCATTTCTCCAATTGAAGAAACCTTTGCACGTTTTTATTTCTATAAATCTTAGCTAGTAGTTGGCTGTCCACCTCTGCTAAAAACGCTGCCATTTCCTTGTGGCTCTGCGTCTTAAGCTGTTTTAAAAGCAAAGTATCCTTGCGCTTACGCTCGGCGTGCTCCGCGGGATAACCAGCGCCAAAGGGACCATCAAAGAGTGCTTGTAGAGTATAGCGAAGATTGAGCTCTCCAGCCCAACCAAAGCCTAAGCCCAAAGGCAAGCTTACCGCGTTACCTGCATTAATGCGACCAAAAAGATAAGCATCCTGAGGCGTAGGCACATAGCCACACAATACGTCTGGCATAGCATTGCAGGCCAGCATCATGCCTTGGCCTGAGGAGCAGCCTGTTACCACAAAGTCTACCACTTTATTATGCAACAGCAAGGCTATGGTCAGTGCAATTTCAACATAAGAATATTGCTCTGCGTCCTCAGCAAAACAGCCTAAATTAAGAACTTCAGCCTCAGGCTGAGCTTCCTGCGCTGCCTTTACAATGAGCTCACTTTTTGCGCTTTGCGTGCTGGGAACTATTACACCAATGCGCATAGCTTACCACTCCTTTTTAACCAAAAATATCTCGCTTGATTTTTCGCTTTATCCCTTACCTTTGCAAATCCTTA
>JBJDXC010000026.1:0-4562 GCA_051866475.1 Phascolarctobacterium sp. | reverse complement strand
AAAAACACAATATAATTGCACTTTTCAGCGCTAAGAGTTATAATTATACTGATATACAATTTTCATTTTTCGCAGAGAAAATATTAAAAGGAGACGATAAAATGTCCGAGGTTAGAGTAAGATTTGCGCCCAGTCCCACTGGGTATTTACATATTGGTGGTGCTCGCACCGCGCTGTTTAACTGGCTTTTTGCTCGCAAGATGGGCGGTAAGCTGATTCTGCGCATTGAGGATACCGACGTGGAGCGCCTGAAGGAGGACTCCGTAAGTCAAATTATCACCAGCTTGAATTGGCTGGGCATCAACTGGGACGAGGGCCCGGAAAAGGGCGGTGACTACGGCCCGTACTACCAATCCGAGCGTCTGGATATCTATAGAAAATATTGCCAGCAGCTGGTGGAAGAGGGCAAGGCCTACTACTGCTTCTGCACCGTGGAGGAGCTGGCTAAGGAGCGCGAAAAGCAAGCCGCAGCTAAGCTGTCCCCCCGCTATGTGGGCACCTGCCGCGACATTCCCGTGGAGGAGGCCAAGGCTCGCGCCGCAGCCGGTGAAAGCTACACCGTGCGCTTGAAGAATCCCACCGAGGGTGCTATTACCTTCCATGATTTGATCCATGGCGATATTACCTACGGTATGGACCAATTTGATGATTTCGTAATCATGAAATCCAACGGCATTCCCACCTATAACTTCGCCGTTGTAGTGGATGACCATCTCATGGGCATGACCCATGTGCTGCGCGCAGAGGAGCATCTGTCCAACACTCCCAAGCAGCTTTTGGTTTATAAGGCCTTTGGCTGGGAGCCGCCTCAATTTGGCCATATGTCCATGATTTTGGCGCCGGACCGCTCCAAGCTGAGCAAGCGCCATGGCGCAACCTCTGTTGAAGAGTTCCGCGGTCAGGGCTATCTGTCCGAGGCTATTGTGAACTACCTGACCCTGCTGGGCTGGGGCCCGGGGGATGAACGCGAGATTTTCTCCAAGGAAGAAACTGTCAAGCTCTTTGAATTGGAGCAGATGAGCCACAAGGCTGCTATTTATGACACCAAAAAGCTCACCTGGATGAACGGTCAGTACTTGTCCGAGCTGCCGTTGGAGAAGATTTTGCCGGAGGTTAAGCCCTTCTTCGTGAAGGATGGCTTGGTGGACGAGGCTTGGTTTGCCGACCATGAGGAATATTTTGCCAAATTAGTGGACTGTGTGCGTGTACGCGTGAAGACCCTGCAGGAGGTTGCCGATGCTTCCACTTACTTCTTCAAGGACGTTACCGACTACGATGAAAAGGGCGTAGCAAAGCACTTTAAGCCGGAAAATATCGCGATTATGGAGCAATGCATCGCTGCTATCGAGGCAGATGATGTTTATGATTTGGCCAGCACCGAGGCTGCCTATAATAAGATTGCTGCGGATAACGGCTTGGCCCTGGGCAAGGTTATTCATCCCACCCGCTTGGCCCTGACCGGCAGAACTGTGTCCCCCGGCATGTTCGACGTTATGGTGCTGCTGGGCAAGAAAAAAACCTTAGAGAGAATGCATAAGGCCATTGAGTTTATTAAAGCGCTGTAATTAACCCCTCCACCGCTAAAGCGGTCCCCCTCCCCTTTGAAGGGGAGGCAAACTACAAATTAACAGTAGAAGGAAGGCTCCCCTTTAAAGGGGAGCTGTCAGGCCGCGCAGTTATCTATCATAGTATTATATGGTAAATGCGGATGACTGAGGGGTTTATGAGGTTAACTATGATGAAATTTTTACTAACTACAATTATTTGCTTGCTGCTCTGCCTGCCGGTTTTCGCCGACCAAAGAACAACCATTCTTGAGGAGAATGTGACCATTGGCAAGGCCACTGCAACTCTGCCCTATATCGATGGCAGCAACGATGAGACTTATGAAAAGCAGCTTAACGCGCTGGTGCGCGAGACTGCAGCTGCGCTTAGCAAAAATGTGGGCGGGGGCAGCGTAAGCTACGAGGTGAAGCTCAACCGTCCCAGCCTGGTGAGCATTCTTTTGACTGCGACCAATGGGGATAAAAGCGCTTGCCAAGGATTAAACTTGGATTTGACCACGGGCGCAGAATTTACTGTGACCGATTTTTTCGTAGACCAGGATGAGGTTCGCCAAGCCTTGGGTGATTACGAAAGGGTTCTTTTTGGGGAGCAAGGCTTCTATTTGCAAGATAAAAAATTTGGGGACTATACAACCTTTGTTCCTTACGCCAAGGTATTAAAAAATATGCGCATTGGTGAGGCTGGGCGCATTATGCAGGTGGCTCGCCTGACCGCTGCCGCTAGTGGCAAAACCTTGGTAATGGAGAACTGTGGCTTGCTGGCCTTCAAGCTGAATGCCAATCCTTCCACGGGCTACCAATGGGAATTCACTGCTGACAGTCCTGCCGTTGTCAAGGTGGGCAGCTCTTTTATCATCCCCCGTGGAGATGAAGAGCGTCTGGGCAAGCCCGGCACGGAAATCCTCTTTTTGAATGTGCAGTGGCCCGGTACCTACAAGGTGCAGCTGGAATATAAGCGTCCTTGGGAAAAATTGAGCCTAGAGAAATTTGCTTTTACCATTATTGCTAAAGCTGAATAAGGAGAAGCTATGGAAAAGACGGCTATTTCGGTACAGATTTATAACGAAACCTATGTGCTGCGTACCTCCGCACCCCAAACCCAGGTGCTGAAGATTGCTCAAAATGTGGACGAGCGCATGAAGCGCTTGGCAGCGGATAAGCAGGTGCAAAATCGGGAGAAGCTGGCCGTATGGACAGCTTTGGATTTGGCAGCGGAGCTTAATGAGCTGCAGGAGCGTTACGACAAGCTTTTGGCCGCAGTGCGTGAAAGGTAAGAATGATGAAGCAAGAATATATTGAGCTTTTAGCTCCAGCTGGAAGCTGGGAGGCACTGGAGGCGGCGGTGAATGCCGGCGCCGATGCAGTGTATATGGGCGGCAAAGCCTTTGGCGCCCGTGCCTACGCCAGCAATTTCGATAAGGAAGAAATGGCGAGGGCGGTGTACTTTGCCCATATGCACAGAGTACGCCTCTACATCACTGTCAATACTTTAGTGGATGATAGTGAGCTAGCGGAGCTAGCGGACTATCTCCTCTTTTTAAATAATGTGGGCGTAGACGGCATCATCGTGCAGGATTTGGGCGTGATTAGATTAGCACGCCAAATCGTGCCGGAGCTGCCCCTGCATGCCAGCACGCAAATGACCATCACCAATAGCAGTGGTGTGGACTTTGCTGTGAGTGCTGGCATGGAGCGCAGCGTTTTGGCACGTGAGCTGTCTCTGAAGGAAATCGAAGCTGCCTGCAGCCGTGGCACGGAGATTGAAACCTTCATCCACGGCGCCCTTTGCGTGTGCTACAGCGGTCAATGCCTCATGAGCAGCCTTATCGGCGGCCGCAGCGGCAACCGTGGCCGCTGCGCCCAGCCCTGCCGCTTGCCCTATAAGCTCTTAAACGCCAAGGGCGAGGATATGCTGGCGGGCAAGGATGCAGGGCAGTACCTCTTGAGCCCCAAGGATATGAACACCTTAGAGATTTTGCCCCAGCTCATCGAAGCTGGCGTAGTGAGCTACAAAATCGAAGGTCGCATGAAGCGGCCTGAGTACGTGGCTGTGGTAGTGGACGCCTATCGTCGTGCCATCGATAGCTACAAGGCAGGCAATTACAATGTTCCTGCCGAGGATTTAGCAAACATCGAACAAATATTTAATAGAGACTTCACCACGGCTTATCTGACCCATTGCCCGGGCAAGGAAATGATGAGCGACAGACGTCCTAATAATCGCGGCGTGCTGGTAGGTCGTGTAACGAAATTGGATAAGCAGCATAACAAGGCCACTGTGAAGCTGGACAAGGAGCTGCATTTAGGTGATGGCTTGGAGTTTTGGGTAAGCGTAGGTGGCCGCGTAGGCACCACGGTTACGGAAATGCTTAAGAACGGCGCCAGCGAAGAGGTTGCTCGCCCCGGCGAGCAGGTCACCATCGACGTGCCCAAGGGCGTGCGCTTTAACGACCGCGTTTTCCGCACCCTGGACAGTCGCTTGATGGCCTACGCGGGCCAATTCTTTGGCCCCGATGCGAAAAAACGCATTGGCATTAAGGCAGTGGTAACGGCCAAGCTAGGCCAGCCCATGACCGTCGTCCTCACGGACGACGAGGGCAACGTAGGCTACGGCGAGACCAACTTCATCGTGGAAGCGGCGCGGAAGCGCGCGCTTGACGATGAAGTGGTGCGCAAGCAGATAGACCGTCTTGGCACTACTGAGTATGCTCTGCACGCATTGGAATTCGTGCATGACGATAATGTTATGGTGCCCATGAGCGAAATGAACGAAGCGCGGCGTATGGCCTGTGAGGCCCTGGACGCCGCGCGCTTAGAAGCCTTTGCGCCGGCGCGCACTGCTGTGCACGCCTACAGCGCCAGCCTGCAGCCGAGGATGCGCAAGCCGCGCCCTGTGCAAAGCAAGCTCACGGTGCACTGCGACAGCCTGGGCAAGGTGAACGCTGCTTTGCAGGCGGGCGCGGAGCGCATCCTCTTCGGGGGCGATTGCTTCAATCA
>JBJDXC010000025.1:0-4586 GCA_051866475.1 Phascolarctobacterium sp. | reverse complement strand
CTTTAAAATACCATCCAGGAATAAGGCAGCCAGCCGCCAAACCAAAGACAAAACCAGCCTGCCTTGGTAAGTAGTTATGCATCATTTTTAATGTTAATGGCATTGCCATATTACACAGCAGCACAAAAGCCAACATCGGTATTAACCCAGTAAACTGCAAGACAGCAAAGCTTGCTATCATTAAAAACAGCACCATGTTTTTATAGCCTAACTTGTCACAGCAAATACCACCTATAGCCTTGCCCAGCATATAGATACAAGGTAACAAAAGCGGCATGCCAGCAAACTGTACAGAGCCCGAGAAGCCCCGTATAATTACGCAGGCACTTATAGCAAGCACGGACATCCCTATGAGCAGAGTACTCTTTTGGTGGCTACTACGCATTCCCATATTTGTATCTACCTTATAAGTCTTAACTTCGTTATCAGTATCCACCATACGATATAGGAAAAATGTAGATGCAAAAACACCTGCTAACATAAGGTATAGGCTGATGATTCCTTGAGTGCCCAATGCTAGTCCCAGCGCTCCACTGGACACAAATACTCCCGGCTCCTTATAGCCAGTGTACCGCTCCAAAATTAGCTTACCAGCAACAACATGAAATATGCTATTTCCTAGCCCAAGTGCCACCACTAGCCATCGCCAATCTACATTGAGACACGAGCCAGCAATTAGCATAAGCATGGCAAGCACCAATAGCTTTCTTGATAACAAGCTCCACTTATCACTTACTAAACCGATAATCCATTGTGTTCCAAAAGCCCATAAGTTGTATTGTAGAGAGGCTGACACTATCTCAACAGTTTCCAGGCCATTCAAAGCCAATAAGGATAATGCAGCACCACATGTTCCGTCTACAAAGAAATGAAGAATTGTTGAAGAAAAAAGCATAATCTACACCCAAAGCAATTGTTTGAAAACATTTTTAAGAAAAGGAGCTACCCATGTTCTACTTTAATTTATACCTTTCTACATCCTTCATAAAATATAGCATAAATTCTTTGTCCACAGCCTCAGGGCTTACCTGCCACAGCCATTTGCCCTGAGCAACATAGTCAGTATAAACCTTGGCTAAAGTACTCTCTTCGCCGGCTAGTCCATCTGCCTCCAGTAATAATTCGCCACATTTTTCTTTATTACCCAAAAGCAAATTAGCCATTGCTTCTGCTCGCAGGGACTTGGCTGTTTTATCATGCTCCCTATGCCACAGCTCGCACAACTCCAAAACTTTTTTCGCTGCCAACTTACCTCTTTCCACATACTCGCTATAATTAGGAAGATAACGAGAATCGCCAGCAACAAGCGCTAAGGCATAATCCAAATTAGTATCAATGCCATCTGGATGAGCCTTTAAATTTTCACCCAAGATGCGCTCAGCTCTTTGAAAATAGCTCTTGGCATAGGCAATGCCACCCTTACTGCGATAAATTTGCGAAGCCAAAATAGCTAAATCACAGTTATCAGGTTCGTATTGTAAAGCCTCATTAACGCATCTAATAGCCTCGCCGTACTGCATAGACTTATCCTGTGCATCTTCGCTTAGCTTACCTTTTTCAAAATAATCATTGGCTAATTTAAAAGCTGACACAGCTTCAGCCTTGCATGGATTAATAGCAATAAATGCTATTTCTCGCTTTTTAACTACAATCTGTTTATCATTCTCTATTTGTTCAGAATGCTCCTCTTCGGCAACTTCTGCCTGCAAAGCATCCTGCTTATCTTCTGGTTTAATCTCAATATTGTCTTGAGCATCAACAGCATTAGCAACCTTTTGCTCAGTAACAGCTGTTTCATTAGCTGTCTGCTCTACTTTGGTATCCATGCTGCTTTTATGATCTTCTTTCTCTTCTGTTTTATGAGCAATAACACTCTCAACGATAGTTATAGTATCATTCTCGGGCTTATTGGTAGCTTCATCTGCCCATACTGCGGTAGGCATGCAAAGCAGCATTACAGTTAACCATCCTAACGCTCTCATAATAGTACCTCCAAAAAATGGGAATACTCTTTAAAGCAAAGAATATTCCCATTCAGAACAATCAATAATTACTTAACAAAAACCACAGCGCAGTTACCAAAAATATTGGCATTAGCATTAGCCAACAGGATGCGGTCGCCGTCTTCAACAGAAACGATAGCATTTACAGGATTCACAGAGTTAACGCCACCCTTAACTGCAGTTGCTCTAATTACTAACGGATTAGCACCAGCACGAGTAGTACCACCAGTTGCAGCCTGCAGATTGTTGGAATACTCTACCATGCCCTTGGAAATAGCCATGTTCTTATCAATGTTTTGCATGCCATAAATAGCTCTGCCATTAACATCATAAATAACAGGAGAGAATGTTGCTTCCATACCCAAGCCAGTAGCATCAATTACAATACCAGTATAGGTAACAGACTTGATTTCTTTGACTTCTTGTTTGGTCAATGGAGTAGTCCTTAAATCAACTACAGGTGCAGGTTCTTGAACAATATTCTGAGTCGCTGCGGGTAAAACCTCGGCTGCCAAGCTTCTAGTAGCACCAAACAGAGGAATACTCATTTCTACAAAGTAGCTGCCATCCGGATTGCTACCTTCTCTGATAATACGCGCGCCTTTTACTAAGCCATGTACTTGAGATTTTACAACATCGCTTTCCACAGCCATATCCCTTACTAAGGTTTCGGAGTCAATTTGTACGCCCTCAACAGCTTCCAGCAAGTTTCTTTGAGCATCAATAATAGCTGCTCTACGCGCTAAAGGCACAGCTCTAGGACCGGCATTAACGGGAGGCAAGCCAACACCCAAGGCGGTAACATCAGCTGCAGAGCCTTTTTCCCAGTTTACAGCAGTTTGTTGTACGTCAACCTTTACTTCAACAGAAGTAGTATTTGATGGTACGGGGGCCGCAGCTGCTACAGTTGCGTAAGCCGTACCAACACTTAAGCTCAATCCCAATGCAGCAGCCAACAATTTTTTGCTAAGCATTTTTCTCATGGTTTTCATCCTTTCAGATAGTAATAATCATTTATCTACGAGGGCCGGGGCCACCATGGGGCGGGGGAGCAGGTCTGCGATAACTAGGAGGTGGCGGTGGCGGACGATGTCCCGGAGGCGGTGCCGGAGGTCTATGATAAGCCGACGGCGGTGGCGGAGCAGGTCTGCGATATCCAGGAGGTGGCGGTGGCGGACGATGTCCCGGAGGCGGTGGTGGAGGACCATAACGCCTAGGTGGCGGCGGTGGTGGTTCACGATGTTTATGGTGATGGTCATCACGATCAAGAATTTTATCTCTCACCTTTGTCCAAAAGCTGTAATGAACAACATCCTGGGAGGTGGGAAATACATTGTCGGCAGCAAAAATCTCTGCAGCTTCTGCAACCGGTACGGAAGTGCTGCTCAGGTTATAAACTAAAGCAAGTACTCCTAGTGCTACAATCTTTTTCATATAAGGTTCTCCTTTCATATATATTATTCTTCGTTAACATCACAATAAATTGTTCAATTAACTAAAAAGAAACTAAATTTATTCAGCTTTAAATGCTTTATTAACCTTCTTATAGAAGTCTTTTATAATATCAGTATAAGCATCTATTTCCTTATCATTGCCTTCATGGCCATCATGCTGCACTACAATAGCCCCTGTCCTTGCATTCTGCAAGTACACTGTTGCTCCTACATAGGCTCTAAAATAGAAGTACCCAGGTGAATCGGAGACAGTTGTGGTATAGCGTCTTGTATGCATGGTATGCTCCTTATTCTTATCGTCATACCACTTTGTCTCTTGGTGCCATACCTCTTGAGACCTAGTAGAAGCAGATGGCTCTTTCCAAGAGCTTTCTAAAGCATACTTATTAATGTCTACATTAATTATATAATCATCTGCCTTCTTTGACTGACCGTCGTAATTCACAACCACATTTTTCAGGCGCTTGGACTCTTTTTTCAAGGTGAAATAGAGCGCCTTAACTACAAATTCATCATTTCCAATATCATTTGGCATAGAGATATGTCCAAAACCAATCTGCTTATTGGCAGCTGCAGCCGCCTCTGTGCTAGTCAAAGGAATTAAACAAGCAGCAGCAACAGCTAAACTTAGTAATGCTTTTTTAATACTCATTATGCTCACTTCCCCTTGTCCTTATTAGCAACCTTCAGCTCTTTGGAGAATTCTTTAAACAAATCCTTATAGAGTCCCTCTTGAGTACAACCATAGCCCTGAGCATTGTTCTGCACTAACATAATCTTTCTTCCTTGAGCATCATATAACGCATAATCAAGATTTAATAAATGCAGATAAACATATTGGCCAGGCACAACGTGAGTAGTAACGTAGGAAGACGCATCATAACGTCTAGTGCCATCAGGGCCACCTGTTTCTTCTGTATACTCTTCAATGGTTACAATACACTCAGTCTCAGGTGACCAGTCCTGCTGCACGCGGTCCTCGCGCACGCGGCAAATCAAGTAAGCATCTGCCGCAGTAGCCTCCTGCACTGCCTGTGCTCTAGCCTCTTCTGAAGGAAAATCTCCTAAAAGAGCTGCCAAACGGTCATTGGTAGCCATGATTCTACTTGCTTGAGCATTTCCCGGTTGT
>JBJDXC010000024.1:0-4639 GCA_051866475.1 Phascolarctobacterium sp. | reverse complement strand
AACCGGCTGGTCGTAGGTTCGAACCCTACTGGGCCCACCAACCTTAACTTTATACGAGCGTGAACGCAGGTCGGACGGCCTGCGTTTTTTGTTGCCCTAGTTATGTTAGATTATAGAGAACACTTGTTTCCTACCGCGTTTGGGGGTAGGAAGCACAGGATAATATCATGATTAGCAAAGCTTATGCACGGCGACAAAAAGTAATATGACCATAAGGCCTGCTTCTAGCAGTTTTTTCTTGCACGTCACTTCATGAGATTGTATAATAGACATATCTATCTAGACTCACTAGTCTATTACATAATATTATGCAGTATATTTAAGCAAGATTAAAGGCTTTATTGATAGGATAAAGAAAGCTATTCTCTTAAAAGGCAAAGGAGCGTGTAACATGAACCTACAGAATAAAAAGGTCAAGATTGTGCTAGGAATAATGGTCGCAGTCTGCCTGATTATTTCTTATCGTATTTATAGCAATATCCAAAACGACAAGGCGAGAGCGGAAAAAATGTCTCGGATAAAGACTGTGGCTGTAACCACCGGTCACGCCCAGCGCCAGACCATCATTCCTACCATGAGCTTTAGCGGCAGCCTGGACCCGGAGTGGCAGGCTGAGGTGGCTGCCAAGGTGGACGGGCGCTTGGAAAAGGTTTATGTCAAAGAAGGCGACAAGGTCGCCAAGGGCCAGGTCATGGCCATTTTGGAGCAGGTGGACACGGATGCGGATTTGCTCAATGCCAAGGGCAGCTATCTGGATGCTCAGACCAGCCTGCGCAAGGCCGAGACCGATTTAGTGCGCTATGAGAAGCTTTTTGCCAGCGGTGCTGTATCCCAACAGGTGGTGGATGATTATCGCTTTGCTCGCGATAACGCTGCTGCCAAGCTGGAGGCTGCTCGTGGTAATTTACATGGCATGGAATCCAAGTCCGCCGGCACCATTTTAGTGGCTCCAGCCGATGGCATTGTCTCCAAGCGCTATTACCAAGAAGGCTATTATGCCAAGGCCGGTACGGCGATTTTTGCTGTGGCCGATATCAGCATGCTCAAGACCGTCATTCATATTCCCGAAGGCCAGGTTGCCGGCGTAGCCGTGGGCAACGAGGCTGAGATTAAGCTGCCTGCATACCCTGGCAAGAAAATCGTGGGTAAGATTACGCGCATCGCTCCTGTGGCCGATTTGCCCTCCCATACCTTTGCTGCCGAGGTCAGCGTGGATAATAGCCAAGGCTTATTGGCCGGTGTCTATGCCAATGTATATCTCACTGCCAAGCCCAAGGAAAATGTGCTGACCATTCCTGTGCACGCCATTGTTATGCGCGACGACCAGCAGACAGTCTTTGTGGCTGATGCTACGGGCGTCGTACAGCGCCGGGTGCTGGATATTGGCTACACCAATGATAAAATTGCCGAGGTCTTCAGTGGCATTACCGAACAGGATCTCATCGTTATTGAAGGTCATAACAAGCTCCGTGAGGGCAGCAAGATTAAGTTGGAAAAGGCTGGTAAATAATTATGATAGCTACATTTATTAAGCGGCCTGTTTTTACCACCATGTTCATTTTGGTGCTGGTGGTATTTGGTATCCGCTGCTATCCGGAAATCGGCGTAGATTTGAATCCCGACGTTGATTTGCCCATTGTAAGCGTGCGTGTTACCTATGATGGCGCTTCTCCTGAGGAAATGGAAACCTTGATTACCAAGCCCATTGAGAACCGCGTCAGCCAGGTTTCCGGCATTAAATCCCTGTCCTCCACAGTTTTGGAGGGTTATAGCGAGACTGTTTTGGAGTTTAATCTGGGTGTGGACCCCCAGGTTAAATCCTCTGAGGTGCGCGAGAAGGTTTCCAGCGTGCGCAGGCTGCTGCCCGATGATATCGACGAGCCCGTTACCCAAACGGTAGACTTGAATGCTCGCGCTATCGTGGCCTATACCTTTTCTTCGCCTGTGCGCAGCCGTGGCGAAATTCGCCGCATTATCGAGGATAATATCAAGGACGAGCTGCAGATGGTGGATGGCGTATCCGAGGTTACTGTCTTGGGCGCCAGCCAGCGTGCTATTCGCATTGTGCTGAAGCCCCAGAAGCTGGCGGAATATGGCATTTCTTACCAGACTGTGAAGGATATTATCAACAAAAATAACTATAATACCCCCGGTGGCAAGGCCAAGAGCAAGGACATGGAAATCACTGTTCGCACTGTGGGTAAATATAATACTGTCAACGATATTCGCCAAGTGGTTGTGGCTAACCATAATGGTCGCCCTGTGTATATTGGGGAAGTGGCCGATGTGGTGGACGATTGGGAGGACGAGGATACCTACGCCAGCGCTAACGGCGTGCCCAGCGTACTGACCTTTATCCGCAAGCAGTCCAAGACCAATACGGTGGACGTTACCGATAATGTTAACGCTAAAATGGAAATGCTTAAGGTAAGCCATTTGCCGCCGGATATTAAGGTGGACAAGGTCCGCGATCAATCTAAATATATTCGCGATAATATTGCGGATGTGTGGAACACGATTTTGTTCGGTGGCTTTTTAGCATTGGCCATTACCTACATGTTCCTGCGCAATTTCCGCGCTACCATCGTAGGTGGTCTGTGTATTCCTACAGCGGTTATTTCCACCTTCTTCATGATGAAGATTATGGATTTTACCCTGAATAATATGTCCCTGATGGCGCTGTCCCTAGCTATTGGTATGCTTATCGACGATGCCATCGTTGTTATCGAAAATATTTTCCGTCATATTGAAATGGGTAAGACTCCCTATGTGGCTGCAAAAGAGGCTACGGAGGAGCTGATTTTGGCAGTTCTGGCTACCTCCTTCGTTATGTTCGCCGTATTTGTTCCTGTGGGTAACATGGGCGAGATTATCGGCCAATTCTTTAAGCAGTTCGGTCTCACGGTAGCCTTTGCTATTGCTTTCTCCACATTAGTTGCCTTGACCATGACACCCATGGTGTCTGCGTATTGGATTAAGGCGGAGAGCGAGGAGGAAAGTGCCAAGACCCGCAATAAGTATTTGCAAAGCTTCTTAGAGAAGTTTGAAGCAGGCTTTCAGAGCGTGCGTGAAATGTATAACAGCCTTATGAGCTGGTGCATGGAGCGTCCCAAAAAGATTGTTTTGGTCAGCGTTTTAAGCCTGGGCATCAACCTTTTACTGCTGCCCTTCGTAGGCACCGAGTTCCAGCCCACCTATGACTCCGGCGAGTTCAGCGTGAACTTTAAAGCGCCCTATGGCACATCCCTGTATAAAACTGTAGATTTGGCTAAGCCCATGCAGGAATATGTTTCCAGCCTGCCTGAGGTGCGCATTGTGGCCTTAAATATCGGTAACGCACGTAACCCTGTAAACCAGGGCTCCTTGGATGTAAAGCTCAAGCCCACCAATGAGCGTAAGCGCAGCATGCAGCAGATTATGGACGAGCTGCGCAGTCGCTTCGGCAATGTGGAGGGCCTGAAGGTTTCCGTTGTGTCCAACCAAGGCGGTGGCCGCGGCGACAGCCGTCCTGTGCAGATTGGCCTGCGTGGCAGCAATATGAAGGAGCTGAAGCAATATGCCCTTGATTTAGCCGATAAGCTGCGTGCAACCCCTGGCGCTACGGACGTGGATATTTCCGACGCCGATGAAGAGCCGGAAATCGTTATCCGTCTGGACCATGCCAAGGCAAGTGAGCTGGGCTTGGATGCCACCAGCGTAGGTGAGGTTGTAGAGATGGCCTTCATGGGTAAGAGCACCTCCAACAGCTATACTATTGGCGATAATGACTACGATATTATTTTGCAAATGGATAAAACCAAACGCATGGATATGAACGATGTGCAGAACCTGCGTGTTTCCTCCAGCGGTGGCACCTTCGTGCGCTTGGGCGATATCGCGACCATTACCTATGGCAGCGGTCCTACTCGTATCGAGCGCGAGGATAAGCAGCGCCAGATTACTGTGTATGCCAACGCCGTTGGTACCTCTCCCGGTGATTTGATTAATAAGGCCAAAAATGAGTATATTCCGGAGCTGAATATGCCGGCTGGCTATAGCTATAAGATGATTGGTCAGGCCGATAATATGGCTCGCTCCTTTAGAGAGGTTACCAAGGCGGTTGTTTTGGCTATCGTTATGGTGTATATGACCTTGGCAGCGCAATTTGAAAGCTTCTCCCAGCCTCTGATTATTATGGCGTCCTTGCCCTTTGCTTTGATTGGTGCGATTTTGGGACTTTTGGTAGCAGGGCAGACGGCTAATATGATGAGTATGATCGGTTTTATCATGCTGCTTGGCTTGGTTACCAAAAATGCGATTTTGCTTCTGGACTATGCTAATCAGGCTCGTGAGAAGGGCATGCCCTTGAAGGAAGCTGTGCTGGAGGCCTGCTCCCTGCGCTTGCGCCCGATTTTCATGACTACCCTGTCTACCATTTTGGGTATGCTGCCCATTGCCTTGGGTATTGGCGAGGGCGCAGAGCTGCGTCAGTCCATGGGCGTGGTGCTGGTGGGTGGCTTGACCACCTCTACCTTGCTGACCTTGGTGGTTATTCCGCTGATTTATTTGCTTTTTGAGGATTGGAAGGCAAAGCATTATACACCTAAAGCAATCTGGTAATATGTCAACACCCTAAATCAAAAGATTTAAGATGAAATCT
>JBJDXC010000023.1:0-4652 GCA_051866475.1 Phascolarctobacterium sp. | reverse complement strand
GTCACCCACAGCATGGAGGAGGCCGTGAAATATGCCAACCGCATGCTGGTTATCAACGCCGGTAAGGTGCTCTTTGACGGTGAGCCGGCCACGATTTTTAAGGAGCACGGCGACGAGCTTGTTAAAGTAGGCGTGGACGTGCCCCAGGTGTATAAGCTGGCCGATTTGTTGCGCCAAAGGGGACTGGCGCTGCCTGAAGGAATTAAGGATGATATGGCCCTTGTGAAGGCCATCAAGAAAGCAAAGGGGTGGAAATAATGCTGACAGAGATTACCTTAGGCCAATATTTCCCCGGCAACTCCTTGATTCATAAGCTGGACCCGCGGGCGAAAATTTTGGCTACGATTATTTATATTATCGCGATTTTCTTTGCGGATACGCCGCTTTCCTATGGCATTTTGTCCGCCTTTGCAGCCCTGGTAATTTTAATTAGCAGGCTGCCCTGGCTTATGGTGCTGAAATCCCTGAAGCCCATTTGGATTATCGTGATTTTGACCATGCTTATCCATATGTTCACCGCTCCCGGCGAGCATATTATCTGGACCTGGAAGTTTTTGAGCGTGACCCAGGAGGGCCTGGATATGGGCCTGAAGATGGCAGTGCGCCTGATTTTGCTCTTGCTCTTTTCTTCAGTGCTGACCTTTACCACATCACCCATCGTGCTGACGGACGGCATCGAGAATTTGCTGCGTCCCTTTAAAGCCGTGGGCGTGCCCGCCCACGAGCTGGCCATGATGATGACCATCGCTCTGCGCTTTATCCCTACCTTGTTAGAGGAAACGGACCGCATTATGAAGGCACAGACCGCCCGTGGGGCGGATTTTGCCAGCGGCAATATTTTGCAGCGCATGAAGAACATGCTGCCCCTCTTGGTGCCGCTGTTCATCAGCGCTTTTCGTCGTGCCGACGAGCTGGCCGTGGCCATGGAGGCACGCTGTTACCGCGGGGGCGAGGGTCGCACCCGCATGCACGAGCTGGCCTATGTGGCCAGCGATTACGCAGCCCTGCTGCTAGTGCTGGCCTTGGCAGTGGCCTTGGCCGTAATGCGTTGGGGTAAGCTATGCGGACTATAAAGCTAGTGGTAGCTTATGATGGCAGCTGCTATCATGGCTTTCAAAAACAGAAGGATTATGAGACGATCCAAAGTATATTGGAGGAAAAGCTCGCCATGCTCTGTGGCGAGCGTGTTGTAATCGCCGGCAGCGGTCGCACCGATGCCGGGGTCCACGCGCTGGCTCAGACGGTGACCTTTACTACGCATGGACGCATTCCCTGCGCCAACATCGTGCGCGCTAGTCGCCGTTTACTACCGCGTGACGTAGTTGTGCTCAGCGCGGAGGAAATGCCGACAGGCTTTCATGCGCGCTTTAGCGCCTGCTGGAAGGCTTATGAGTATAGGGTCCTGTGCGCGGAGGCGCCGGACCCGTTTAGAATGCGCTACACCTGGCAGATGGCTGCGAAGTTGGACGTAGCAGCCATGAACGCTGCTGCGACGCTGCTACTCGGCACACACGACTTTAGTGCCTTTCGCAGCAGCGGCAGCGTGGACAGCTCGCCCGTGAAGACGATTTATGAGGCTGGCTGGCGTGAGGACGGGGGCGAGCTGGTTTTTCGCATCGCCGGGGACGGCTTTGTGTACCACATGGTGCGCAATCTGGTGTGGTCCCTGGTGCAGGTGGGGCTCGGCAAGCGCAGCATGGAGGATTTCGCAGCGGAGCTGCGTGCGCAGCGCTGCGAGTTTTTGAATGCGCCGGCCCCGGCGGAGGGGCTGTATCTGGCGGAGGTTTGCTACAAGCCCTATCCGGCAAGGTAATTTTTAAGCTGGCCCAACGGCCTGTTAGCACTTCCTAGAGAAAGGCTGGCAGCTAGCTGTATTACTGTAACTTTTTTACATTTTTTTGGCGAAAAAGCTTGACTTAAAACTTGCTTTTAAGTATAATATATCTACGTGATTTTCCGCTTGATTTCACTAGCCCCGAAATACGGTGAGAAAATTCACAACGAACTGTATATTTGGAAACTATCTAGGAGGGACATAAGCGATGAAATCTTTTATGGCTAATCCGTCCAACATCGAACGTAAATGGTTCGTTGTTGACGCAGCTGATAAAACTCTGGGCCGTCTGGCTGCAGAAGTAGCAAAAGTCCTGCGCGGTAAGCATAAACCTACCTTTACCCCGCATATGGACACTGGTGATCACGTAATCATTATCAATGCCGACAAGGTTGTTCTGACCGGCAAAAAACTGACCAAGAAAATTTATTTCCATCATTCTGGTTACCTCGGCGGCGACAGCTATGTAAAGGCTGGCGACATGCTGAAGAATAACCCTGTAAAAATGGTTGAGCTGGCAGTTAAGGGTATGATTCCCCATAACCGTCTGGGCGCAGACATTTACAGCAAGCTTCATGTATATGCTGGCAGCGAACATCCGCATGCAGCTCAAAAACCTGAAGTTTTGGAAATCAACGTTAGATAACATCCGGGAGGGAACAATAAATGGCAGTAGTTACTTATAACGCAACCGGTCGTCGTAAATCTTCCGTTGCCCGCGTTCGCCTGGTTCCGGGTGAAGGCAACATCGTAATCAACGATCGTGAATTAAATCAATACTTCGGTCTGAAGACTTTGGAGCTGATTGTTAACCAACCGCTCGAAGTTACCGAAACCAAAGGCAAATATGACGTACTCGTTAACGTAGTTGGCGGCGGCATTTCCGGCCAAGCTGGTGCTATCCGTCACGGCATTGCTCGCGCTCTGCTGAAGGTTGACGCTGAATTCCGTCCTGTTTTGAAAAAGGCAGGCTTCCTGACTCGCGATCCCCGCGAAAAAGAACGTCGTAAATACGGCTTGAAGAAAGCTCGTAAGGCTAGCCAGTTCTCCAAGCGTTAATCCTTGGGCTCTGTCCGGCACTCAATCACAAATATCGCACAATTTACTCCGCATCTTTATGGTGCGGAGTTTTTGTTTTGTAAAAGTCAAAATCTCTAATTATTTCATATCTTTTTTGCTTACAACTGATTGCTATCTGCAAGCAAATCATGCTATAATTAAGGAAAAGATAGGAGGCGATTAAAATGTCTAAATCTGCAACTGTATTTGCTCGCGTTGAGCCTAATATAAAAGAACAGTCCGAGGCTATCTTGAATAACCTTGGTCTTTCCATGTCCAATGCTATAGATATGTATTTACGCCAAATCGTTATGAATAAAGGTATCCCCTTCGAAGTTCGTATGAATATCAATACTCCTGTAGCTATGGGGGCGCTATCAAAAGAAGAATTTGACGCTGAGATAGCTAAGGGCTTAGATGATATCAGAGCAGGAAGAACCTTTACTGCTGCTGAGGTAAGGGCAGAGATGGAAAGGGACTTTGGACTATGATATGGCAAGTGATTTATTCCGCTAAGGCAAAACAGGATTTGCGTGATATAACGGAATACCTTAGTTATGTTCTTATGATGCCTGAAACAGCTAGGAGGCTAGCTAGCCATATCATGAAAGAGATTGAAGGCTTGGATTATATGCCTACAAAATTTCAGATTTTTCCCCACGAGCCGTGGGCTAGTCAAGGTATTAGGCGTCTTCCTGTGAAAAATTACAACGTTTTCTATGAAATTCAAGAGGATAGTCATGTTGTTAGCATAGTCCGCATAATGTATGCTGGGCGAGATGCTGAAGCTCAGTTTGATGAATCTTTTTGATTGAAGAACAACTGTACTGATAAACGTTTGCAACAAATTTATTCCGCATCTTTATGGTGCGGAGTTTTTGTTTTTTTACACAAAAAACTCCCCGCAGAGCGGGGAGTTTAAAGTTAGAGCTTATTGAATTGCAAATTCCTTAAAGAGCTCATCGCGGTATTGTTCATCCTCAATAGCACGATTAAGGTCATTAGTCCTATGAAGGGCTAAGAGCTTCTTTGTTAGTTCTGCAAATTTTTGCATACCCTGTTTATTTCCTTGCTTAATGCCTTGCTTAATGCCTTGCTTGATACCTTGCTGCATGCCTTCATTTCTCAATTCTTCCATTACAGTGCACATAGTTTGAATTCCCTCCTCGGTCTCTTTATAGCGTTTAACACATTCTTTAAAGGTTTCATCGTAAATATCTTTTGAATTTAAGCAAGAGAAATCATGGACTAATCTACCGAGGGCGGTATGGTCATTGGCCAACTCGCCATTCACATAGATGATATAAGAGCCATCGTTGAAGCTTTTACCGGTTTCTTTAACAGTGCGGCTAACATGGTAGATTGGCAGGCCATCGCCTAGAACATCTTCCTTAGTAATGAAGATTACATATGTATCAAATAAAGTATGATAATCATCACCTTTGGAGAAGTGCCCTGTATCAACTGCACCACTGTAGTAGCGAGCTCGCTGAGGTGGAGCGCCAGCGCTTTCGGTCTGCACCTCCACATTAAAGAACTTACCATGCTCGTCCATAGCCAGAAGGTCTAATTGGACGGAGTGGGAAGCAAGCCCGGTAACGGTGTATTCAGTTTTACATCTTGCTACTTTAATTTTATCATTTTCCATAATAGTTCGCAATAGGCTTTCGGCAGCAGGAATGTTTAAGTCGAAGGCCTTGCGAAACAAGATAGCGTCGAATAGGGTCAGCTTTTTGATCTTTTCAAGATAATTTACGTT
>JBJDXC010000022.1:0-4791 GCA_051866475.1 Phascolarctobacterium sp. | reverse complement strand
GTTTGTGCAGCTAGAAAAGGACGAGGCTGTAAAGGAGCAGGATTACGAGGAGGCAGCCAAGCTGCGGGATGAAGAAAACGAGCTGCAGGAAAGGCTTGCGGCAGCCTTGGTAGAGGCTGCCAAGACGAGCCCGGTCACTGCAGAGGATGTGGCCGAGGTAGTGGCCTCTTGGACTGGTATCCCCTTGGCTAAGCTTACCGAAAGCGAAAGTGCCAAGCTTTTGGCCTTGGATACGCGCTTGGCTAAGCGCGTCATCGGCCAAAACGAGGCGGTGGAGGCGGTGAGCAAGGCGGTACGCCGCGCCCGCGCCGGCTTTAAGGATAAAAATCGCCCGGTGGGCTCCTTCCTCTTCCTCGGACCCACCGGCGTGGGCAAAACCGAGCTGGCTAAGGCCTTAGCCCAGGAGCTCTTCGGCGATGAAAGAGCCATGCTGCGCTTTGATATGAGCGAATATATGGAGAAGCACACCACGGCCCGCCTCATCGGCGCGCCTCCTGGCTACGTTGGCTACGACGAGGGCGGGCAGCTGACGGACGCCGTCCGTCGCAAGCCCTATTGCGTCGTACTCTTAGACGAAATCGAAAAGGCCCATCCTGACGTGTTTAATCTGCTGCTGCAGATTATGGAGGATGGGCGCCTTACGGACGGCCAGGGACGCACGGTGGACTTCCGCAATGCGGTCATCATTATGACCAGCAATGCGGGCGCCCAACGCCTGGCCATGACCAAGCCCTTGGGCTTCGCTGCCAGCGCCGACGGCGAGCTGGCCAGCCGCAAGGACCAGGTCTTGGGCGAAATCAAGCATTTATTCCGACCGGAGTTCTTAAATCGTGTGGACGAAATCCTCGTCTTCAATCCCTTGGGCAGGGTACAGCTGGAGTCCATTGCCCATAATCTTGTGGCCGAGCTCAATGAGCGTATGGCAGCCAATGGGCTGTCCATCGAGCTCATGCCCAGCGCTCGCGAGCTGCTCCTTGCGGAGGGCAGCGACAGCAAGTACGGTGCGCGGCCCTTGCGCAGGGCTCTGCGCAAGCTGGTGGAGGACCCGGTCAGCGACTTGTTCCTGGCCGGTAAATTCCATAGAGGCGACAAGCTTTTAGCTGAGGCAGTGCCTAATAGCAAGGAGCTGGTGTTTCACACCGCTTTAGAGGGAGCACAGTTCCTGCTGGAAATTCCGGTGAACGCCAAGATCAATGTGGAGCCAGTGAGCCCAGCGGAAGGCGAGGCAGGCTCGGCGCCCCAAGCTGCGCCGGTAGGCGCCAGCAAGGGGGCGGAGCAGTAAATGGCTAAGACGAAGTATAAATTTGTATGCCAAAGCTGTGGCTACACCACAGCCAAATGGCTGGGGCGCTGCCCGGAGTGCGGCGCCTGGGACAGCCTTGTGGAGGAGGCAGAGGTTACTACTGCCAGAAATAGCAAGAGCTATCTGCCCGCTGCTACTGAAAAAGTTAAACCCCGCACTATTGCCAGCGTGGCTCAAGTAAAGGTGGAGCGCCTAGCCACGGGCATTCACGAGTTCGACCGGGTGCTGGGCGGTGGCGTAGTGCAGGGGAGCCTGGTGCTCCTAGGCGGCACCCCCGGCATCGGCAAATCTACGATTTTGCTGGATGCGGGGCTGCGCTTTGGTCAGCGTGGCATGAAGGTCTTATATGTGAGCGGCGAGGAAAGCGAGGAGCAGACCGCTATGCGGGCCGTGCGCCTTGGAGGCGCACAGGCCAATGAGAACCTGCTCATTATGACGGCTACGGATTTGGATGCTATTCTCACACAGGCTGGGGCTGTGCAGCCCCAGCTGCTCATCATCGATAGCATCCAAACCATGTACAACCCCGAGCTGCCCACAGCCGCGGGCAGTGTGGGTCAGGTGCGGGAGTGCACTGCCAAGCTCCTGCAGTTCGCTAAGACCACCAATATTGCGGTCTTGGTCATCGGTCACGTGACCAAGGATGGCAATATTGCCGGCCCGCGGCTTTTGGAGCACATGGTGGACGTGGTGCTGCAGTTCGAGGGTGATCGCTCCTATTCCTTCAGGGTGCTGCGCGCGTTGAAAAACCGCTTTGGCAGCACGGAAGAAAGCGGCATCTTCTCCATGGAGGAGGGTGGCCTTACTGAAGTGGCTAATCCGGCGGGCCTCTTTTTAGAGGACCGGGACGGAGAAGCCGCAGGCAGCCTTATCGGCGCCTGCATGGAGGGCAATCGTCCCATCATGGTGGAGTTTCAAGCCTTAGTTGCCAAAACGCCCTACGGCATGCCCCGCAGGACTGCCGTGGGCTTTGACTATAATCGTGTGCATATGCTGCTGGCGTTGTTAGAGCGCCGCCTAGGCCTTGATTTTGGCATGTACGATGCCTATGTCAATGTAGTTGGCGGTATGCGCATTACGGAGCCTGCAGCGGATTTGGCCGTGGCGGCGGCGCTGGTGAGCAGTTATCGTAATCGTCCTGTGCCCAAGGGCGTGCTTTGCTTTGGCGAGGTGGGCCTGACAGGCGAGGTCCGGCGCGTTAGCGCGCCGGAGCGGCGCATTATGGACGGCATAAACTTAGGCTTTACTAAGTTCATCGTGCCCGATAGCAAGCTGCGCCTTCCCGATGTGGATGCGCAAATCATCAAGGTGAAGACTCTAGAGCAGGCTCTGCGAGCCCTTTTTGCCTAAAAAAGAAAAAATCCGAACATTTTACACCTTCTTAACTCACAAAGTAGCCCCTTTAGTAGAAAACATCTGCCAAAGGGGCCTTTTGCATTGATTTTTACCTTGTTTTATGTTAATATCTACTATAATAAAAACGTTAGATTATTTACATTTTTATAGAAGAGAAGGAGTGTGCAGCATGACAACTAAATCCCAAGAAATGGTATTGGTCATCGACTTTGGCGGCCAATATAACCAGCTTATCGCTAGACGCGTGCGCGAATGTGGCGTGTACTGCGAAATCGTTTCCTATACTCGTAGCTTAGCAGAGATTAAGGCTAAGGAAAACCTGAAGGGCATTATCTTCACCGGCGGTCCCAACAGCGCTTACCTGCCTGATTCTCCTACCATTGACCCGGAAATCTTTACTTGGGGCGTGCCTGTTTTGGGCATCTGCTATGGTAGCCAGCTCATGAGCCATCTTTTAGGCGGTCATGTATGCGTTGCTCCTGAGCGTGAATATGGCAAGACCTTGGTGGATATCGATACCACCAGCCCCATGTTCACCGATATTCCCGAAAAGAATATCTGCTGGATGAGCCATAACGATTATATCGAAAAGGTAGCTCCCGGCTTTAGAATTACTGCTCATACTCCCAACTGTCCTGTAGCAGCTGCCGAGGACGCGGAGCGCAAGCTCTATGCAGTGCAATTCCATCCGGAAGTGCTGCACACTGAAAACGGTACCAAGATGCTGAGCAATTTCGTGTACAACGTTTGCGGCTGCGCCGGCACTTGGAAGATGGACTCCTTTGTGGAGCAGACTGTGAAGGAGCTGAAGGCTAAAATCGGTTCCGGCAAGGTGCTGTGCGCCCTGTCCGGCGGCGTTGACTCCAGCGTGTGCGCTGGTATGCTGGCTAAAGCCATCGGCAAGCAGCTGACCTGCGTTTTTGTAGACCACGGACTGCTGCGTAAAAACGAGCGCGAAGAGGTATGCGCTGTATTTGGCGAGGGTGGCCAATTTGATATTAACTTTATCTGTGTGGATGCTCGCGAGCGCTTCTATAGCAAGCTAGCCGGTGTAACCGAGCCGGAGCGCAAGCGCAAGATTATCGGCGAGGAATTCATTCGCGTATTCGAAGAAGAAGCGAAGAAGATTGGTGCTGTGGACTATTTGGCCCAAGGCACCATTTATCCCGACGTTGTGGAAAGTGGCTTGGGCGGCGAGTCTGCCACCATTAAGAGCCATCACAATGTAGGCGGCCTGCCTGATTTCGTTGACTTCAAGGAAATCGTAGAGCCCCTGCGTGACCTCTTCAAGGACGAGGTACGTCAATCCGGTCGTGAGCTGGGCTTGCCCGAGCATTTGGTAGCACGTCAGCCCTTCCCCGGCCCCGGTCTTGCTATTCGCATTATCGGCGATGTAACTCCTGAGAAGGTTGCTATTGTGCAAGACGCTGATGCAATCTATCGTGAGGAAGTTGATAAGCTGCCCGCCAGTGAGCGCCCCAGCCAATACTTTGCAGCTCTCACCAATATGCGCAGCGTAGGTGTTATGGGCGATGGTCGTACCTATGATTATGCTATTGCATTGCGCGCAGTAACCACCACTGACTTTATGACTGCGGAGGTTACTATGCTGCCTCCTGCAACCATCACCGCTGCAGCAAATCGCATTGTCAACGAGGTTAAGCACATCAACCGCGTGCTCTTTGACTACACCACCAAGCCTCCCGCAACGATTGAATTCGAATAAATCGAAAAAGCCGAAAAACCTAGTCGTATTAGGACTTATCGAACTTCGACTATCGCTTCTGATAAGGTTTTGATAAGATTTTACTCTAACGCAATTATTCTGCTTACCGAGTGGCTTGTAAGTAAGGGGCAAATTTGCTTTGCTCACAAAATACCCATATTAACATTTTAGCCCGTACTGATGGGATGTCAGTACGGGCTTTTTGTCGTTTGTTTTACTATTTATCCTCTTTCAAGGGTTACTATGAAATTTATGAGTGACTTATAAAATTGCTAATATCTTGTTTACTGGAAGTGAATCTTCTAAAATGAGTATGCTGGATACAAGCAAATACGATTTTGGAGGTATTTATGATGCTGAACGAAAATGTTATGAAACTACTGAAAGCAAGTATGTGGGATCTGGC
>JBJDXC010000021.1:0-23824 GCA_051866475.1 Phascolarctobacterium sp. | reverse complement strand
AAAAATATTTGCAGGAGCACAAGCTGCAGGCCCAAGCAAAAATTTTAGGCTCCGTAGCCTGCGGTGGTGATCCCTTGGTGAGCCCTCGTACGGCGGTGACGGCCTTGGAAAAGCTTTTGGCTAAGCATAAGCTCACGGAAGCTGATATAGACGATTTTGAAATTAACGAAGCCTTTGCAGTGATTGATGTGCTCTTTGCACGTGCTTTTCCTAAGAGCGTAGACAAATACAATGCTTTCGGCGGCGCTTTGGCCTATGGGCACCCCTATGGCGCCTCCGGCGCCATTATAACCCTGCATTTGTTAGAAGCCTTAAAGCGTTGCGGCGGCCGCTTGGGCTGCGCCAGTGTGGCCGCAGCTGGGGGCATTGGCACGGCACTTTTGCTAGAAAGGGTGGAGGCGTAGAATGGCATACGGAAATTATCAAGATTATTTGGCTATGCTAGCGGCTCAGCCCCAGGACAAGCTGGCCTTGGTGGATGATGAGGCTAGCTTCACTTATGGCGAGCTAGTCACTGAGGCTGCTAAGCTGCGCTCTGACGCAGCCATGAGTGAGCCTGCCATCTTCATTCATGAGGATAATATTGCCAAGCAGCTGCTGCAATTCGTGGCCTATAGTGGTACGGCAACGAGGCCTATTATTGCTACGGAGTTGAGCAAGAATCAAAAGTTTGAAATTGGGCATATTCCGGAGCGGGCCTGCATGGGCGTGATGACCAGCGGCAGCACCGGCAAAAGTAAGCTGCTCTGGCGTGATTACCACAGCTGGGCGGACTTTTTCCCGGAGCAGAACCGTGTTTTTGGCGTGGATGAGCAGACGATTATTTTTTGCCAAGGCAGTCTGGCCTTCACAGGCAATTTGAACATTTACATGGGCGTTTTGGCTGCAGGTGGCACCTTGATTGTGACAGAAAAATTTCGTCCCAAGCATTGGCTGCAGCTCATGCATCAATATGATGTCAATACCCTGTATTTAATTCCCTCCAAGCTCATGCTGTTGCCTAAATTTATGAGCGAGCCTAATGAACGCATTCGTCATATTATCAGCGGCTCCCAGACCATGGGCCGCCAAGAGGCGGACAAGCTTTTGGCAGTGTTCCCTAAGACGGAGATTACCCTTTACTATGGTGCCAGCGAGCTGAATTACATTACCTACATCAAGGATAAGGATATGACTGAGGATCGAACAATGATTGGTAGACCCTTCAAGGGAGTGGACATTACTATTCAGCAAGAGGAAATCTTTATCGACACGCCCTATCACGTGGAAGAGATTGCTATGCCCTTTTCTTTAAAGGATAGGGGTTATGTGGATGCAGAGGGGTTGCTGCATTTTCTTGGGCGCACGGACGATATTTGTAATGTTAATGGGCGCAAGGTGAGCTCAGTAAAGGTGACTACGGCACTGACGGATTTAGCTGGAGTTGTGGAAGCAGCTGTGCTGGCTCGCCACGAGGGTGATGCGGATGTGCTGGTGGCCTTTGTAGCTGCCACGCAAGAATATACCAAGCAAGAGCTGGTGAAGCTGCTTAGAGCAACGCTGGAGGACTATGAGCTGCCCAAGCAATTCGTCTTCCTCAAGCACCTGCCTCGCAACGAAAGCGGCAAGATTGACAAGCTGGCCCTGGGGAAGTGGAAGCTGTAATAGGAAAAACAGGATTTATAGCGTTTACTGTGCACTAAATCCTGTTTTCTTTACTAGTGATTTGAATATAAAATAAGAAAAGCCTGAGCTGTTGCTCAGGCTTGAATTCTTGGCAGGGGTACTAGGACTCGAACCCAGATCGACGGTTTTGGAGACCGGTGCTCTACCATTGAACTATACCCCTATGGAGCGGAAAACGAGATTCGAACTCGCGACCCCCTCCTTGGCAAGGAGGTGCTCTACCACTGAGCTATTTCCGCATTGGCGACCCGGATGGGACTCGAACCCACGACCTCCGCCGTGACAGGGCGGCATTCTAACCAACTGAACCACCGGGCCAATGTCAGGTGTCTGACAGGTATATATGATAACATAGATTTAACCCTTTGGCAAGACCTTTGTGCCAAAAAATGTAAAAATTTTCGTTTTCAAGGATTGCTTTTTGAAGCTTAATAGCCTATAATACAAAAGTGAAGGAGATAACTTCAAAAGTGTTATAGGAGGTGATGCTATGCTTTACGAGTACATCTTGAAGAATTATATTCCTAATGAAGTGATATTGGCTGGAGAATTAAAAAAGGCATGTTGCAAAACAGATGCGGCAATGCGCAGAGAGCTCAAAAAGCTGGTAGACGATGGAAAGATTAGGCGTTATGACCAAGGTATCTATTATTTACCTAAAATGACTATTTTTGGGGTAGAAGCTGCTCCAGATAGTAATACCGTTGTGGAGAAAAAGTACCTTAAGGAAAATGACGAATACATAGGCTATATCAGTGGTATAGGGCTTGCTAATCGCTTAGGACTGACTACGCAAGCTTCTGCTGTAGTCGAAATAGTGAGCAATAAGGCCTCACGAGATTATCGTGAAGCTAAGCTGGGACAGATTGGTATTATTCTGCGTAAGCCAAAGGTTTTAGTAACTTCTCAGAATGTAAAGGTATTGCAATTCTTAGATTTGATAAAGGATTTAAATACATTTATAGAAATATCTATTACTGAAGCTAGAGAAAAGCTAATTCAATATATGCGAGTGAGTGGCTTAAGCTTTGCCATGCTCAAACCTTATTTTAAATACTATCCTGCTAAAATTTACCAAAATCTCTATGAAGTGGGGTTGATGGATTGTGTTTATGCATGAAAACAAGAGTGATTTTTGCGAGTTGCTTTCCAAAATTTCCCATGAAACAGCTATTCCTGAATGGATTATTGAAAAGGACTATTACATTACGCTTATTCTAAAATCGTTGGCTGCAAAGCTTCCTTTTTTAGTTTTTAAAGGAGGAACATCTTTATCAAAATGCCATAAGATTATTAATAGATTTTCTGAAGATATCGACTTGACCACAAATAGTAAAATTACTCAAGGACAAAAGTATCAGGTTAAAGCTCAAATAGAGAGTACTATTCTGAATTTAGGTATGCATTTAGCCAATGGTGATGCTATCTTAAGTAAGAGAAATTATAATCGCTATATTATCAAATATGATACTGCTATAAAGGATTTAGTTAATGCTCTGTCGTCAGAGGTTATAGTAGAAACGGTGTATAAAACTACAGCCTTTCCCACTACGAAGATGCCGGTTACAAGTATTATTGGGGAATATCTTGGGCTGATAGACCCTACTATCCTAGAACGTTATAGCTTGACAAAGTTTGTAATGCAAGTCCAAAATATAGAACGGACACTAGTGGATAAGGTGTTTGCAATTTGTGATTATTATTTAGATGATAAGAGCATGAGAAACTCTAGGCACATCTATGACATTTATAAATTGCTACCAATGGTTTCTTTAGACAATGAAATGCAAAACCTAGTTGTTGCTGTAAGAAATGAGAGAATGAAGTCGCCAGTATGCTATTCTGCTAAAAATGGGATTAATCCTCAAAGCGTTTTGCAAAAAATTGTGCAGGAGCGAGCTTTTGAAAATGATTATAGATCTGTAACAGAAAAAATCCTCTTAGAAAAGGTTAGTTATGAAGAAGCTTTACAAGCTCTCATAAGGATAATAGAAAGTAAAATGTTTGTTTTTAACGAAGAGTAGGTGAATACAATTTGAACCTAGAAGGATTAACCTTAAAGCTAGTTACAGATACTTTGAATAGAGAGCTTTTGGGCAGTAAAATCTATCGTGTGTATATGCCCAATCCCCATGCGGTGCTGCTTTTGGTGCGGCGCAGCAGGGATACTAGCGCTTTGGTGGCCGATATGAACGGAGGCAGTCCTGCCCTATATATCCCGGAAAAGCTGCCGGAAAATCCGGAAACTCCGCCCAGCTTTTGTATGCTGTTGCGTAAGCATTTAGAGGAAGGTCGCATTACGAAGATTTACCAAAGTGAGCTGGACCGCATTATTACGCTGGAAATTGATATGCTGGGTCAGTCCAGTAAGATTATAACCAAGAAGCTGATTTGCGAACTTACAGGCAAGAATAGTAATTTAATCTTGACCCAAAGCTCGGAAGCAGCAGGGGAGAGCGAAATAATCATCGATAGCCTAAAGCATGTGGGCGCAGCCCAGAGCAGCTATCGCACCATCCTGCCTGGCAAGGAATATGTAGCGCCCCCGCCTCAGTCCGGCCTCAATCTCTTGACCGCGGCCCCGGCTGCCATCGTCAGCGCTGCCAACAGCATTCCTAGCGCCATTTTTGCCAAGGCCTTCGTCAGCGCTACTACCGGCATCGGTAAGGCAACAGCTGCTCAGCTTCTAGCCGCCGCGGACATCCTGCCCCAAACTGTACGTCTCGAGCCCGCCGAAGCTAAGGCCTTGACAGAGCGCATAAGTCAACTGCAACAGAGCTTAGCGAGTGATGCAGCCAAGCCTGTGTACGCACTTATCAGCCGTACCAATCAAGTGAAAACCATCCTTACGCTGCCGCCTAAGGCCTTGGAGCCGGGCCTTAGCGTGAAGGAGTTTAGCGATATCAATAGCGCCATTAACTACGCTGTAAGCCTTGCGCCCATCCAATTACCCCAGCATGAACAGCTGCAGAAGCTGGTTACGGCCGAAAGCGCCAAGCTAACGAAAAAGTTGGCCGCCCTCGAGCAGGACTTGCTCCATGCGGAGGATGCGGAAGGGCAGCGAATGCTGGCCGATACCCTCATGGCCAATATTTATCAGCTGCGCAAGGGTCAGACCAGTACTGAGCTTATCAATATTTATGACGGAGAAGCCGTTACTATCAAGTTAAATCCAGTGCTGTCGCCCACGGATAACGCTCAAGCCTATTACAAGCGCTATAATAAATATAAGCGGGCGCAGATTGAAGTGCGCCAGCAAATAGAGGCTACGGAGTCAACCCTGCAATACTTGGCAAGCCTGGATGCGTCCCTTTTAACCGCAACCACGAAAAATGAAATTGAAGAAATCCGCCAAGAGATGGTAGCAGCAGGCATTATCAAGGAGCTTGGCAAAAAGAAAAAAACAGCTCTGCAAAAGTCCCAGCCCCTGCACATTAAGCTGCGTCAGGGCGTGGATTTATACATTGGTAAAAACAATAAGCAAAATGATTACGTAACCTTTACCCTAGGTGGGCCACGGGACCTGTGGTTCCATACGAAGGATATTCCTGGCTCCCACATCATCATGAAGGCTGCAGAGCCTAGCCAAGAGGATATCCTGCTGGCTGCAGAGCTGGCGGCTTATTTCAGCAAGGCTAGAACAGGCAGCAATGTGCCCGTGGATTGCGTGGAGCGTCGTTATGTGAAAAAGCCCGCGGGCTCTAAGCCAGGCTTTGTCATCTTTACTAATCAAAAAACTTATTATGCTACACCCGATGAGCAAGCACTGGCTCCTTATCTAGGGCAGTGCTAATAACATAAAAACTGACAAAAGTTTTTATTGAAAATAAGAAGGAGGCCCAAGCCATGTCCATTGAAAAAGTACGCGCTTACCTGCGCCAATTTAACATCGAAGATAGAATTATCGAATTCCCCACCAGCAGCGCCACTGTGGAGCTAGCTGCTCAAGCTGCCGGCTGCGAGCCCGCCCGCATTGCCAAAACCCTTTCCTTTAAGCTTAACGACGATAGCTGCGTGCTCATTGTAGCAGCAGGTGATGCTAAGGTTGATAACCCTAAATACAAGCATTTCTTTGGCTGCAAGGCCAAAATGTTAAGCGCCGAGGAGGTGGAGCCCATGATCGGTCATGCCATCGGCGGTGTGTGCTCCTTTGGCATTAACGAGGGCGTGAAGGTTTACCTTGATGTGTCCTTGAAGCGCTTTACTACCTTTTTCCCCGCCTGTGGCAGCTCCAACAGCGCCATCGAATTAACTCCGGAGGAGCTGGAAAAATATTCCTCCAACTGTCAGGGCTGGGTGGATTTGTGCAAGGGCTGGCAGGCAGAATAAGTATAAAAACTGCTTAAAAGCAAGAAAAATCGCCCAAAACAAAGAAAAAGGCTGAAATTCAAAGCCAAATATGGTATAATATCTTTTCAGGATAAGAGCGTAGTAAGCTGCTTATCCATTGGCAAAAAAACTCAAAATACACCATTTTTGGAGTTGGGAGGAAGCTCGTGTTAAAGAGTATGACCGGTTTTGGTCGCGGTGAATACGAGGACGCAGATTTTTCCATCACCGTGGAAATGAAAACCGTAAACCATCGTTATAATGAGGTGGCAATTCGTTTGCCCCGCTTTTTAAATCCCCTAGAGGACCGCATTCGCAAAACCATTTTAAAAACAGTGAGCCGTGGTCGTATCGACGTTTTTATTAACGCTGATTATACCACCAGCGATAACTGCACCTTAAAGGTTGATAAAAATCTGGCTGCTGCTTATCATAGGGCCTTGCAGGAGGTGGGTGAGGCTATTGGCGCCAGCGAGGCAGGCATTAACCAAGCCCAAGAAATTCTCTATATTTCCCGCTGTCAGGATGTCATCAACGTGAAGGAAGGCTTTTTTGATGTGGAAAGCGTGTGGCCCAAGGTGGAGCAGGCTGTGCAGCAGGCTGTGCACAATTTGGTGGCAATGCGCGAGACCGAGGGAGGCAATATCTATGGTGACTTTATCTATCGTGCCGATTTGATTGCCCAAAAGCTGGCCCTGATCGAGGAGCGTTCTCCCATGGTTGTGGAGGAGTACCAAGCTAAGCTTAGCGAGCGCTTGACCAATCTTTTGGCCGACCACAATATCGCCGTGGAGCCGGAGCGTTTGCTGCAGGAGGTAGCAATTTTTGCGGACCGCACCAGCATTACCGAAGAAATTGTGCGCCTTAAAAGCCACATCAAGCAGTTCAAGACTATTATCGCTTCCGACCAACCCGTGGGTCGCAAGCTGGACTTTTTAATTCAAGAATTTAATCGTGAGGCTAATACCATTGCCTCCAAGGCCAATGATTATACCTTGGCCCAGATTGTGGTGGAAATTAAAGCGGAAATTGAAAAAATTCGCGAGCAAATTCAAAATATCGAATAAGAGGGGAGATGCAACGTGGATATTAAGCTGATTAATATCGGTTTCGGTAATGTAGTAGCCGCTAATCGGATAATTGCCATTATTAGTCCTGAGTCCGCGCCCATTAAGCGCATTATTCAGGAAGCTCGTGACAAGGGACTCTTAATTGATGCTACCTATGGACGCAGAACAAGAGCTGTAGTTGTTACAGACAGTGGTCATATTATTTTGAGCGCTGTGCAGCCGGAAACAGTTGCAAACCGTCTCATGCCCACTGATATGGAGGAAGAGGAGTAGGAATATGGCTGTGGAAAAAGAAAATGTCACTCCCAAAGGGGTGCTGCTGGTTGTTTCCGGTCCTTCCGGTGCCGGTAAGGGCACTATTTGTCAAATGCTCAGGGAGCAGCTGCCCGATTTAGGTTATTCCATTTCTGTTACCACCCGCCAGCCCCGTGTAGGTGAGGTGGATGGCAAGAGCTATTTCTTTAAAACTGTGCCCCAGGTGCAGGAAATGATTGCCAAGGGCGAGCTTTTAGAGTACGCCGAGGTTTATGGCAATTATTACGGCACACCGCGCAAGTACGTGATGGAGCAGCTGGAAAGCGGACGCGATGTGCTCCTAGAAATTGATATTCAGGGTGCGCTGCAAATTAAAAAGCGTTTCCCCGAGGGCGTTTTTGTTTTCATCGTGCCTCCTTCCTTGGATGAGCTGTCCGCTCGCATTTATAAACGCGGTACCGACAGCGAAGAGGTAATTAAGCGTCGCATGGCCTCTGCCGCCAGCGAGCTGACCTACGCTGCTGAATATGATTATATTATTGTCAATGATATCGCAGAAAAGGCTGCCAAAAAGGTGCTGACCATTATGGAGGCTGAGCGTTATCGTGTGGCTCGTACTTACTTCATCGTGGATGAAATTTGCAAAGCTAAGCATGAAGAAAAATAAGCAATAATAAGCTATGAGAGTAAAGCTAAAGGAGTGAAGATATATGTCCATGGTAGATCCTTCTATTGACTATTTGGCTGAAAAGGTGGACAGCAAATATACCTTGGTTATTTTGGCTGCCAAAAGAGCTCGCGAGCTGACCAAGCCCGCTGTTAATGCTCCTGAAAAAGAGGTTAGCACTGCGCTGAAGGAAATCGCTGACGATACCATTACCTACGAGCGCACTAAGAACGTATAAACGCATATCAAGGGCGTAAAACGTGAATTAGCGGGAGGAAATGACCTTGTTAAAGGGTAAGAAAATTGTTTTAGGGGTTACCGGCGGTATTGCCGTGTATAAGGCTGTGGATTTGGTAAGCCGTCTGCGCAAGCAGGGATGCCAGGTGCGTGTGGTAATGACTGAGCATGCACAGCAGTTTGTGACCCCGCTCACTTTTAAGGAAATCAGTGGCAATCAGGTGGCTGTGTCCATGTGGAGTGCCAATCAAGAATTCAATGTGGAGCACATTGCCTTGGCTAACTGGGCCGATGCCTTTTTAGTAGCACCGGCAACGGCCAATATCATTGCCAAGATGGCCTATGGCTTGGCTGATGATCTTTTGAGCACTACGCTTTTGGCTGCGCAGGCGCCCATTGTTGTGTGTCCGGCTATGAATACGGGCATGTATGAAAATGCTGCTACCCAAGAAAACATTGCTAAGCTGCAAAGCCGCGGCGTTACTGTAATGCCGCCGGCGGTGGGCAAGCTTGCCTGCGGCACCAGCGGTGCCGGCAGATTGCCCGAACCGCAGGCGATTGTGGAGTTTATGAGCGCCTTCTTTGCTAAGCGCGAGGGTGACCTGCGCGGGCTGAAGGTGCTGGTGACTGCGGCAGGCACCCGCGAGCCCATCGATCCGGTGCGCTTTGTGGGCAATCGTTCCAGCGGCAAGATGGGCTACGCTGTGGCTCAGATGGCGGCGGAGCGTGGTGCCGAGGTGCTGCTGGTGAGCGGTCCCTCCGCTTTGGCGATTCCTGCCAACGTGAGGGCGGTGAAGGTAGAAACCACCAACGAGATGTTGGAGGCCTGCCTAGATGCCTATGACGACGTGGATATCGTCGTCAAAGCGGCAGCCGTGGCCGACTATCGTCCTCGGGACGTAGCGGACCAAAAGATTAAGAAGAAAACTGATGATGCTTTAACTGTAGTCATGGACAAAAACCCCGATATTTTAAAGACCCTGGGCAGCAAGAAGACCCATCAGGTTTTGGTTGGCTTTGCAGCCGAAACCCAAAACCTTTTGGAAAATGCTCGTGATAAAGTCGTGAAGAAGAATCTGGATATGATCGTGGCCAATGACGTGACAGCAGCTGGCGCAGGCTTTAATGCGGATACCAATATCGTGAAATTCCTCTTTGCCAATGGTGAAGTGCGTTCCTTGGAGCAGATGCCCAAGGTGGATGTAGCTAATTGCATTTTGGATGAAGCGTTAAAAATCCGCCAAGCGCGTCAGGCAAATAATAAGTTCATATTGAAACCTTGTCTTGATAAGCATTAAAGGACTTTAGCTTTAAAATTTTTATGGAAATCCTGTGAAATTCTGCTAAAACCTATTGCCATTGTGGGCAAAATGTATTATAATGTGCAAGGTGAAATTAATAATACTCATCAAGAGCGGTGGAGGGAATGGCCCTGTGAAGCCGCAGCAACCATTGCGGAGTGATGTCCGTAAAACGGTGCTAAGTCCTGCAGCACTTTAGCTGTGAGATGAGGATGCTTTAAAGCGATTTACGGCGTTCTCATGTAGAGAACGCCTTTTTTAATTCCTCATTAGAGTGTAAAGGTAGCTTTAGCTTCCGTATCTATCGTTTTTAGGAATGTCTGTGAAAGGAGACAAACAAACTATGAGAAAATTATTTACCTCTGAATCCGTAACTGAAGGCCATCCTGATAAAATTGCCGACCAGATTTCCGATGCTGTGTTGGATGCCATTTTAAAGGAAGATCCTAAAGGTCGTGTAGCCTGCGAAACCATCGTAACCACCGGCCAAATTCATATTTTTGGCGAGATTTCTACTAACTGCTATGTGGATATTCCTCGCATTGCTCGCCAAACCGTTATTGATATCGGTTATGACCGTGCTAAATATGGCTTTGACGGCAATACCTGCGGTGTGTTGATTTCTATTGATGAGCAATCCAGCGATATCGCTATGGGCGTTGACAAGGCTTTGGAGGCTAAGGAAGGCCGTGCAGCTGAGGAAGAGGCTGGCGCCGGTGACCAAGGCATGATGTTTGGTTATGCAACCAACGAAACCGAAAGCTATATGCCCATGCCTGCATATCTGGCTAATAAATTGGCTCTGCGCTTGACTGAAGTGCGCAAGAACGGCACCCTGCCTTACCTGCGTCCCGATGGCAAGACCCAAGTAACTGTAGAATATGTAAATGGCAAGCCTGAGCGCATTGATGCTATCGTAATTTCTTCCCAACATGCTCCGGAAATTACCCATGAGCAAATTGAGAAGGACTTGATTGAAAATGTAGTTAAGGCCATCGTTCCTGCCGAAATGCTGGACGAGAATACCAAATACTATATTAATCCTACCGGTCGCTTTGTAATCGGCGGTCCTCAAGGCGATGCCGGTCTGACCGGTCGCAAGATTATCGTTGATACCTACGGCGGCATGGCTCGTCATGGCGGCGGTGCCTTCTCCGGCAAGGACCCCTCCAAGGTTGACCGCAGTGCAGCCTATGCAGCTCGTTATGTTGCTAAAAACATCGTTGCTGCTGGCCTGGCAGATAAATGCGAAATCCAATTGGCTTATGCTATCGGCGTAGCTCAGCCTGTTTCCGTATTGGTAGAAACCTTTGGTACTGCCAAGATTGACGAGGAAAAGATTGCTGAATTGGTACGCAAGAACTTCGCTCTGAGCCCCACCGGCATCATCCGCGAGCTGGATCTGCTTCGTCCTATTTATAAGAAAACTGCTGCTTATGGCCATTTCGGTCGCACTGATGTGGACCTGCCCTGGGAGCACACCGATAAGGCTGCTGCCCTGCGTGAGCAAGCAGGCCTGTAAGCTGGAGCTTTCTAAAGCTTAGTAGTAAAAAAGTGTGCAGGAAATGCTTGACAAAGTCGAGCATTTCCTGTAACATAATAGATGTCTTTTGGGGGTATAGCTCAGCTGGGAGAGCGCTTGAATGGCATTCAAGAGGTCAGGAGTTCGAGCCTCCTTATCTCCACCACTTGATAGTATAAACCTGAAACATAGTTTCAGGTTTTTTTATTTTTTGGAGGAGTAGCCATGTTGCCTGAGGATGGTAGTAACAAGCGTATTAAGCCGCCGTGGTATGTGCAGGTGATATTGGCGTTCTATGGCTTTTTGTGGCTGAATATGATTTTTGTCACGGGCTTGAACAGCCTGCATTTGGGCTATATTGACTACGATAGCGGTAGCATTTTTGTGGCTATGACCATTGGCTTAAAGCTGATTTTCTGGTACATGGATAAATATTACGGAGGGAAATAAATGGAGCTTTGGGATATATACGACAGCAATAAACAGCTGACAGGACGCACTATGAAGCGCAACGATTGGTGCCTGAAGGATGGGGAATACCATCTGACGGTGCTGGGCGTAGTGCAGCACACAGATGGACGCTTTTTAATTACCCGCCGTGTGCTGACCAAGGCTTGGGCTGCGGGCTGGTGGGAGGTGCCGGGTGGCGCCTGCATGGCTGGCGAAAGCTCAAGGCAGGCTGTCAACCGCGAGGTGCTGGAGGAAACTGGTCTTGATGTATCCGCTCTCGAGGCTGAGCCCATAGTGACCTACCACAGAGAGAACCCCGGCGAGGGCGATAATTATTTTGTGGACTGCTATCGCTTCACCTTTGACTTTGAGACCAGTGCTGTAAAGGTACAGGAGGCCGAGGTCTTGGAGTGGAAGCTGGCCACCTTAGAGGAGATTAAAGAGTTAGCAGCACAGGGGATTTTCCTGCATTACGACAGCATCAAGGCTGCGTTTGAGTAAAGCTATGCTTGGTCGTTAGGCTGCTTTGCAGCGTGATATGATATGTGCAAATTTCTGAGGAGTTGCTTAGTTTTTCTTGTAAAAAGTCAGTTCACGTGGTAAAATAGTAAGGTGAATGTTAATTTTTTACAAAATGCTGGAAAGATCATTTTTGATTTACAAGTTTGGAGGAATTAAAGTATGTCAGGACATTCTAAATGGGCAAACATTAAACATAAAAAGGGTAAAGCAGACGCGCTGCGCGGCAAGATTACCACTAAAATCTCCCGCGAGATCACCATTGCTGTACGCATGGGCGGCGCTGACCCCACCGGTAACATGAAGCTGAAGCTGGCTCTGAGCAAGGCTAAGGCTAACAATATTCCTAAGGACAATATCCAACGCGCTATCCAAAAAGGTGCAGGTGCTTTGGAAGGTCAAAGCTTTGAAGAAATTACCTACGAAGGCTATGGTCCTGCAGGCGTAGCTATGATGGTTAGCTGCCTGACCGATAACCGTAACCGCACCGCTGCTGATGTACGTCACGTATTCAGCAAATACGGCGGCAATCTGGGCGCAACCGGCTGCGTAGGCTATATGTTCCAACAAAAGGGCGTTTTTGCAGTTAGCAAGGAAACCGGCGTAGAGGAAGACGATCTGATGATGATCGCTCTGGAGGCTGGCGCTGAAGATATTAAAAACGAAGAAGAAGGCTTTGAAATCGTAACCACTCCGGATACCTTTGATGCTGTAGAAAAAGCATTGGCTGATGCCGGTATCGAGGTTGAAATGGCTGAAATCACCATGATTCCTGATACCATGGCTGACCTGTCCGCAGAGGATGCCGAAAGAGTGCAAAAGATGCTGGACGTGCTGGAGGATCTGGACGACGTTCAGGACGTTTATCACAACGCTGACTTGCCGGACGACGACGAGGAATAAGATTTTTTACGGGAAAGCAGGCAAGGTTTTGTCTGCTTTCTGTTTTTGTGAGGACGATTATGCTGGTTTTAGGAATAGACCCGGGCACCGCCATCTGTGGCTATGGCCTTGTGGATATGACGGGTAACCGCCTGCGGCCCGTGTTCTATGGCTCCATCTTGACGGATAAGGACATGCTGCCGGAGCTGCGCTTGAAGAAAATCTATGATGATTTGTGCGATATTATTAAGCACTTTCATCCTGATTACATGAGCATTGAAAAGCTTTTTTTCAATCGCAATGTGACCACTGCTATTCCTGTAGGCCAGGCGAGGGGAGTGGCCCTTTTAGCGGCGGCCAATCATGGTCTGCCGGTTATGGAGTTTACGCCCATGCAAATCAAGCTTAGCGTGGTAGGCACTGGTAGTGCTACCAAGGAGCAGGTTATTTTTATGGTAATGCATTTGCTCAATATTCGGGAGAAGATTAAGCCTGATGATACGGCGGATGCCTTAGCGGCAGCGATTTGCGGCGTTAATACGGCCTCTACCAGAAGATGGCAGGAGGGAAGATAAATGATTGGCTCAATTAAGGGTAGTGTGGGCTATCTTGGCCCCGATTTTTGCCTTATCGAAACTGCAGGTGGCGTGGGCTATCGTGTGTTTATGCCAGCGGCTCATTTGGCCCAGCTGGCCGTGGGAGCCCAGGTGCAGGTACATACCCATACGGCAGTGCGTGAGGATGCAATTTTGCTCTATGGCTTTTTAAGTCAGGAGTATTATAATTTGTTTGAGCTGCTTTTAGGTGTCAGTGGTGTAGGTCCCAAGATGGCCTTGGGCATATTGTCCGCCATTAAGCCCGATGCTTTCTATCTGGCAGTGCAGAGTCGTGATGTAAAAACGCTGACTAAGCTGCCCGGTATTGGCAAAAAGACAGCGGAGCGCATGCTCTTAGAATTAAAGGATAAGGTTGGCGCTGGCACTGGTGATGCTGGCGGCGACTTTGTGGAAAGCATTGAAGCCGGTGGTAGCGGCGCCGTGGCCGAGGCCATGGAGGCGCTGGCATCCTTGGGCTATAGCAATAGTGAGATTGTGCCGGTGCTGAAGCAAATCCCGGACGCTGAGAAGCTCAGCGGCGAGGAAGTGCTGAGGCAAGCACTGAAATTGTTTGCGAAGAGGTAAATTATATGAAACCCCTCCGCCTCGCAAGCTCGGCACCTCCCCTTTAAAGGGGAGGCATAATGCTAATCTAGAGCAGAAGCTTGGCTCCCCTTTCAAGGGGAGCTGTCAGCGAAGCTGACTGAGGGGTTTTAAGCTAGAGGAGAAATACAATGGAATTCGATGAGAGAATTATTGCCGGAGCCGAGCAGGAGGCCGATGGCTGGCAATACAGCCTGCGTCCCCGGCTTTTAAATGAATATATTGGCCAAAGCCAGGTCAAGGATAATTTATCCGTGTTTATCAAGGCTGCGGCTGCCCGCCACGAGGCTCTGGACCATGTGCTCCTTTTTGGGCCTCCGGGCCTTGGCAAAACAACTCTGGCCAATATTATAGCCAACGAGCTGAACGTGAATATACGCGTTACCAGCGGTCCGGCTATAGAGCGTCAGGGTGATTTGGCCGCCATTCTCACCAATTTGGGTGATAATGACGTGCTTTTTATTGACGAGATTCATCGCTTGTCCAAAACCGTGGAGGAAATTCTCTATTCCGCCATGGAGGATTTTGCGTTAGATATTATTATTGGCAAGGGTCCCGCTGCTCGCAGCGTGCGCCTGGATTTGCCTCATTTCACGCTTATCGGCGCTACTACGCGCTTGGGCGCTATCGCGGCGCCTCTCAGAGACCGCTTCGGCGTGCAGTGCCGCTTGGAGTTTTATAAGCCTGAGGAGCTGCAGTTTATAATTACGCGAGCAGCGGATATTTTAGGCGTGAAGATCGATAGCGAGGGCGCCAACGAGATTGCGCGCCGCAGTCGCGGCACGCCCCGTATCGCCAATCGCTTGCTGAAGCGTGTGCGTGATTTTGCCCAAGTGCTGGGCGTGGAAACCATTACGCGTCAGCTGGCTGATGAAGCCTTGGCGAAGCTAGAGGTGGACCGTTACGGCTTGGACCGCAACGACCGCCGCATTTTGAACACGATTGTAAAGACCTTCGGCGGCGGCCCGGTGGGCATCGAGACCATCGCAGCTGCGGTGAGCGAGGAATCCGGCACCATCGAGGATGTTATCGAGCCCTATCTGATTCAGTTAGGCATGCTCCAACGCACTCCCCGCGGACGCCGCGCTACCCGCGAGGCCTATCGCTATTTAGGTGTGCCCATGCCGGAGAAATAGGTGAGGCTATGAAGCTATTATTACATGCTTGCTGCGGTCCCTGCGCCTGCTATCCTACGGAAAAGCTCACAGGGGACGGAGTGGAGTTTTCCATACTCTATTTTAATCCCAATATTCATCCCTATAAGGAGTTCAAGCAGCGCTTGAGTACCTTGCGTGAGTTTTGCGAGAAAAAAGAGTACGATTTGATTATCAATAAGAGCTATCCCTTGGAGGATACTGTGCGCGGCATGCTCCATGAATATGAGGTGGGCTCGGTGCGCTGTGCCTATTGCTATCGCGTGCGCTTGCGCTACGCGGCGCAATTTGCCAAGGAGCATGGCTATGATGCCTTCAGCACGACCTTGCTAGTGAGTCCCTATCAAAAGCATGAGCTGATTAAGCGCGAGGCAGAGGCTGCTGCGGAGGAGTTTGGGGTGCCGTTTTTTTATGAGGACTGGCGCACGGGCTACCAACGCGGTGTGGATATCAGCCTTGAGCTGGGATTATATAGACAGCAGTATTGTGGCTGCGTGTTTAGTGAAAGGGATAGGTATGAGGTGGTTAAAAAGCCGAAAGGCGAGCCACCAAAGGATGAGTTTATCGTTGTAAGTAAGCATATCAAAATGGTGAATAATAAATAGCGATTGTTCGTTTACTTTTTCGAGCGACCGAAAAAGTAACAAAAAGGTCGCGCGCTTTTGAAAAGCGCGGGAAACAAAATCTTTTTACTCGCCTAAAAAGATTTATCAAAAAGGGCTTTGCCATATCCTGTTTTGGTAATGCTATGATGTAGTATGGTCTGCTTGCGTTAGGTTAAGGAGGTGCATGCTATTGCTAAAAAAGATTATAATTACGTTATTAGTGGCATTAGGTTATCTCTTTGGTGCATTTGGACTGGGTAAGAGTGAAGCGGTGGAGTTGATTAGAGTCGCGTTAGTGCATGATCAAGCTACTGCTGAGATTAGCTGCGAGAGCGATTTTGAAGTGCAGAGTGGCTGGGAGAAAAAAGTCATTGACAAGGGCAAGTACTTCCTTTATGTTGCTGAGGGCAAGCTGGTGCTTGAAGAGGTTCTAGCTAATAAGGGGCAAATCGAGGCCTCAACAGAGCCTAAGATAAAGTCTGCTGACAAGCATATTTTTGGCAGTACATTATATTTGAACACTTTGGAGGGCAAGGCTAGCCCTAAGGTTAACCAACGTGCTTATAAGGGCTACCTGCGTGCTCTGGCAGATAATGGCAAGATTTTACTTGTCAACTACGTTGACCTTGAGCAATATTTGGCGAGTGTGCTACCTGCCAAGACCATGGTGGTGTGGCCTGATGAGAGCATCAAGGCTCAGGCTGTGGCCGCACGTAGCTATGCGCTGCAGCAAAAGCAGCTTAATAGTAAGCTGCAGTACGACTTAACTGCCAATGATAAGGAACTGCCTTACCATGGCACGGGTCCGAGAATCGAAAAGGCTGGCGTTACAAAGCTCATAGCTGCAACCCGCGGACAGTATTTGGTAAATGCACAGGGATTGCCTATAATGGCCGTGACCACCTCATCCAGCGGCGGCAGAACTGAAGCTGCCGCTAGCGCGCTGGGAAAGGATATTTCCTATCTGCAGTCCGTGGAGGACTTTGATAAGGATAGTCCGGATTTTAAATGGGAATATAGGGCTACGCCCGCCCTATTGGAAGGACAACTGGCACAATTAGGTTATGTTGTCGGAAAAATTAATAGTGTAAGATTATCTCCCTTGGATGATAGGGGAGATGATCGTACCGAGACTGGACGCGTGCGTTACCTTATATTTTCTGGTACAGCTGGAACTGTTAAGGTAAGCGGTCAGCAGTTAGCAGAAGTTTTAGGCTTGAAGAGCACGCTCTTCGACGTGGAGACGGGCACGCCTCCACCGGAAACGCTGAAGGTGCCCATCGAGGACCGCTTTGGCTTCGAGGTGGGCAGCAAGGATATTGATATCAAGGTCAAGGAGGACGAGCGACCTGTGTGGAATAAGCTCCTGCGCAGCTACCACATGTTAAGTGGTGGCAAGCAGGAAAAGCTAATTTTCCACGGCAAGGGAAGCGGCAGCGGTCTGGGACTCAGCGCCTGGGGGGCGCGGGGGATGGTAGTGGAAAACGAAAAAATTACCTACGCCCAGATTTTGGCGCATTACTATCCTGGGACGAAAATAGAATTCCTCCACCGCTGAAGCGGTCCCCCTCCCTTGGCAAAGGGAGGTAAATTTGAAGAAAGAAGAATAACATGTTATTTACAGATTTTGATTATGAATTACCCAAGGAGCTCATTGCCCAGCATCCCATGGAGCCTAGGGACCACTCCCGCCTTCTGGTTGTAAATAAGGACAGTGGCGCCATTGAGCATAAGCAGTTTTATGATTTAATAGAATATCTACATCCGGGGGATGTCTTAGTTTTTAACGACACCAGAGTTATCCCCGCACGCTTGCACGGCTTCAAGGACACCGGTGCCCATGTGGAGGTGTTTTTGCTGACTCGCAAAAACACCACTGATTGGGAAGTATTAGTACGTCCTGGCAAAAAGCTGCAGGTGGGCGCGAAGATTAAATTTAGTGAAGAGCTCTCCTGCGAGGTTATCGACCATACGGACTTTGGTGGTCGCGTAGTACGCTTTGCCTTTGATGGCATTTTTGAAGAAATCCTCGATAGGCTGGGGGAGACGCCCCTGCCTCCGTACATCACTGCGCCCTTGGAGGATAAGGAGCGCTATCAGACGGTGTACAGCCGCGAGCGTGGCAGCGCTGCCGCTCCCACCGCTGGCTTGCACTTTACCCAGGAGCTTCTGCAGAAAATCAAGGACAAGGGCTGCGAGGAAGTCTTCGTAACACTGCATGTGGGCTTGGGTACCTTCCGTCCTGTAAGCGAGGAAAAGATTGAAGACCACAAGATGCACAAGGAGTTCTACACTGTGTCCCAAGAGGCTGCCGATGCAGTGAACAAGGCCAAGGCCGAGGGTCGCCGCATTATCGCTGTGGGAACCACCTCGGTGCGCACCCTTGAAGCAGCCTGCAAGGATGGTAAGCTCCAGGCCGGTGGCAACTGGACCAATATCTTTATCTATCCTGGCTATAAATACCAATTGGTGGATGCTTTGGTGACCAATTTCCATTTGCCCCAGAGCACGTTGCTTATGCTTGTCAGCGCATTATCCACTCGCGAGATTATGCTGAACACGTACAAGGTAGCCGTAGAAGAAAAATACAGATTTTTCTCTTTCGGTGATGCCATGTTTATCAATAATGAAAAGCTTTAGGAGGCTATATGCAGCACGCAGTAACCTACGAATTAATTAAAGAATGCAGCCGCAGCGGCGCCCGCCTGGGCCGCCTGCACACGCCCCATGGCACCTTTGAAACTCCCATGTTCATGCCCGTGGGCACTCAGGCCACCGTCAAGACCCTCTCTCCTGAGGAGCTGAATGATATGGGCAGCCAGGTGATTTTGTCCAATACCTATCATTTGTTTTTGCGTCCCGGCCACGAGCTGGTGCGCAAGGCCGGCGGCTTGCACAAATTCATGAATTATAAAAAGGGTATGCTCACCGATAGCGGCGGCTTTCAAGTGTTCAGCCTGGGAGCTATGCGCAAAATCACCGAGGAGGGCGTTATGTTCCGCTCCCACATCGATGGCAGCAAGCAATTCCTATCACCTGAGGTTTCTACCCATGTGCAGGAGGCCTTGGGCGCAGATATCGCCATGGCCTTTGACGAATGCATTCCTTATCCCTCTGATTACGAATATACCAAGCGCTCTACACTGCGTACCAGCCGCTGGGCTAAGCGCTGCCAAGAGGCGCATACCCGCGAGGACCAATCCCTGTTCGGTATCGTCCAAGGCGGTATGTTCCCCGATTTGCGCAAAATGAGCGTGGAGCAGCTCACCGAGATGGATTTCGCCGGCTACGGCATTGGTGGCTTGTCCGTGGGCGAGCCCAAGCCCATGATGTACGATATTCTGGGCCAGACCACTCCCTTGATGCCGAAAAATAAGGCTCGTTATCTTATGGGCGTGGGTACTCCTGATTGTATCGTCGAGGCAGTTAATTTAGGCGTAGATATGTTCGACTGCGTGTTCCCGACTCGCGTTGCCCGCAACGGCACTGCTATGACCCACACAGGCCGCTTGGTTGTGCGTAACGCCTTATATGCTGAGGACTTTCGTCCCTTAGAGGATGGCTGCACCTGCTATGCTTGTCGTAACTACAGCCGTGCTTACATTCGCCATTTATTTAAAGCAGAAGAAATTTTTGGCATGCGTCTTTTGTCCATTCATAACCTGCATTTCCTGCTGCACTTTGCTCAAGAGGTGCGCGAGGCCATTGCCAACGATACTTTCCCTGAATTTAGAGAAAGATTTTTAGAAAACTATCGCGGATAGAGGATTTTTAAGGTATAATAGAGAATGTATAATTGTTTTACAGCTATTTAGCTTATGTGGAGGTGGAAATATGCAAGGCGGAGACACAATGGCAATGATGAATTCCTTATTGCCTTTTTTCCTAATGGGCGGCATTTTTTATTTTATGCTGTGGCGTCCGCAGAAAAAGGAGCAGCAAAAGCGCCGCGATTTATTGAACAGCCTGAAGGTGGGGGATGAGATCATCACCATCGGAGGTATTTATGGTAAAATCACTGCCATCAGCGAAAAACGCGTGAAGGTACAGGTTGCCGAGGGCGTGGAAATCGAAATGGCACGCAATGCTGTCAGTGGTCACCAAGACCCGACCAAGAATGCATGAGCTAATGCTTGAGCATACGAAAATAACGCTGCGCAAGGCTTTACGCCAGCAGCGTGCTCAATTGACTAGGGAGCAAGTGGCTGCTGCTAGTGCAGCGGTGGCCCGGCAGATCCTGGCCTGTGATGCTTTTTGCAAAGCCAAGAGCGTCATGGGCTTTTTGGCATTTGGTAAGGAGCTAGGTGTGGATGGAGTGCTGGAGGCAGCGCTGGCCATGGGCAAGACTGTGGCTGTGCCCCATATAACCTCTGCAACAAGCTTTGAGCCTGTGCGTCTTAAAAATATGCAGGATTTTGACCTGGACCGTTACGGTATACGCACCCTGCGTCCGCCCTTGGAGGCTATAGCGCCTGAGAGCTTTGATTTAGTGCTTGTGCCAGGCGTGGCCTTTGGCAAGGATGGCAGTCGCATGGGTATGGGAGCTGGCTATTATGACCGCTTTTTGCCGCAGGTGCAGCAGGCCGTAATTATGGGTGTGGCTTATGACTGCCTTATGCAGGACAGCTTGCCCAGTGATGAGCACGATGTAAGAATGCAGTGCATAGTTAGTGAAAGCGGAATTATCACTCTCGCGCCGCTTTAACTGATAAATTTAAAAATCCATTTTAAGGAGGAAATTATTTTGCGTTGGAATGAGTTGGGGAAATTTCTGGTTATTGCACTGGCGATAATCGGCGGTTTCTGCGTCTACATCTCCCCCCTGGCTAACTCTATTAAACAGGGCCTGGATTTGCAGGGCGGTACCCACGTTGTACTGCAGGCGGTGGATACACCGGACCTGAAGGTGGACGACGATGCTGTGAACCGCAGCGTAAAAATCATCGAGCGCCGCGTCAACGAGCTGGGTCTGACCGAGCCTGTAATTCAACGTCAGGGCAAGGACCGTATTATTGTGGAGCTTCCCGGTGTTAAGGATCCGGAAAAGGCCATTGCCATGCTGGGCCGTACTGCTATGCTGCAGTTCAAGGACATCAACGGCAAGGTTGTAATGACCGGTAAGGATTTGAAGGATGCCAGAGCTCAGGTTTCTCAAGGTAATCAGGCTGTAGTAGGCCTGGAATTTAGCGATGAGGGCGGCAAAAAATTTGCAGACCTGACCGCGCGTAATGTGGGCAAGCAAATTGCTATTGTGCTGGATGGCGAGGTGCTCACCGCACCCGTTGTACAAGAAGCCATCACTGGCGGCAGAGCCCAGATTTCCGGCTCCCGCAATGTGGAGGAGGCCGAGCATTTGGCTATTTTGCTGCGTAGCGGCAGCTTGCCTGTAAAAATCGAGGTTTTGGAAAACCGCACCGTAGGTCCCACCCTGGGCCAGGACTCCAAGGATAAGAGCGTAAAGGCCTTTATGATTGGTATTGCCGGTGTTTTCGTATTCATGCTTTTGTTCTATCGTCTGTCCGGTGTTGTAGCAGACATTGCGCTTTTGCTTTATGTTATGCTGCTTTTATTGGTAATGCGTTATTTGGGCGCAACCCTTACCCTGCCCGGTATCGCCGGTATCATCCTGTCCATTGGTATGGCTGTCGATGCTAACGTGCTGATTTTCGAGCGCTTTAAGGAAGAAATCAAGAAGGGTAAGACCCTGCGTAGCGCTATGGATTCCGGCTTTAGCCGTGCCATCATTACTATTCTGGACTCCAATATCACTACCCTCATGGCAGCAGCAGTGCTGTTCTATCTGGGCACCGGCCCCATTAAGGGCTTTGCTGTTACCCTGGCACTGGGCACCTTGCTCAGTATGTTCACTGCGGTAACCGTAACCAAGTTCCTCATGCGTTTCTTGGTTTACAGCAATGTTACCAAAAGCTACTTCCTCTTTGGTGCTCGTGCACCGAAGCCGGCTGAGGCTAAGGAGGTGGCTAAATAATGAAATTCTCCATTGTTAAAAATTACAAGATTTTCTTTGCCATTACCATTACCTTTTTAATTATCGGTCTTGGCTCCATGCTCATGCGTGGCTTCAATCTGGGCATTGACTTCACCGGTGGCAGTATTATGGACTTGTCCTTTGATAAGCCTGTGCAGGTTGCCCAGGTCCGTGATGTGCTGAAGACCCATGATTTGGGTAACAGCATTATTCAGCTGGAAAGCAATGATAGCAATGCTAAGGAGGCCCAGGGCGTGCTCATCCGTACCGGCGTTATCAATGACGAGAAGCGTCGTGCTGTCATGGATGACCTGAAGGGTCAACTGGGTAATTTTGCTATCCAGCGCGTGGAAAACGTAGGTGCGACCGTGGGCGGCGAGCTCATTCAACAGGCTGTGCTGGCTATTGTGCTGTCCTGGTTCCTAATGATTGCTTATATCACCCTGCGCTTCGAGTTTAAGTTTGCTATTGCGGCCATTATCGCCCTGATTATCGACGTCACGGTAACCTTGAGCTATTTCTCCCTCTTCCAGATGGAAATGGACTCCTCCTTCGTAGCAGCGCTGCTGACCGTAGTAGGCTATTCCATCAACGGTACCATCGTTATCTTCGACCGCATTCGCGAGAATTTGAAGATTCATCGTCGTAGCGAAAGCCTGAGCGATATGATCGACAGCAGTATTTGGCAGACCATGGGCCGCAGCATTTACACTGTGGGCACTTCCTTATTCGCTGTTGTTTCCATATTCCTTTTTGGTGGCGAGACTATTCGCAACTTCTCCTTTGCCATGCTAGTGGGCTTTTCCAGCGGTGCTTATACCTCCACCTTCTTGGCAGGTCCCCTGTGGCTCTTCCTGAGAGGCAAGAAGGCTGGCCAATAAGCTATACTTAAAGGCATATTAGCTAAATAGGATTACCATTAAGTTAAACTTAAAATTAGATTAACTAAAAAATTGCTCCTGTTGTTAAGTCTAAAAACAGACTATAATAACAGGAGCATTTTTGTTTATACTTTAGCAAACAAATTCCTAAATTTTCTTGCTTCCGCAAAATATATATGATAAAATGAAATTAATATTAAAAAATGAAATGTAATACAACTGATTTTAGGATAGATGGGTAGGAATGGAAAGTTTTTTGCTAGCTTTGGGGAGTCTTAGAAATGAAGAAAAATTTCAAAAATCTTAGTATAATAGCACTAGTTATAGTCATGGTAGCCCTGGGCTGCGTGGCTTATTTTCGCTTTGCTTCCCGCATGATTTATCAGGAAAGCAGTCGTCACTTAACAGAAATCTATACCCAGGTGCGTGATTCCTTGCGTGATATTGTAGAGGGTAAATGGAATTTGCTTACAGTGTGGAAGCAGTACCTGCTGCGGGAAAAGGATGAACGTATTATCGGCGAATTCGTGGCCGAGCAAAAGGCTAAATGGGGCTTTACGGATTTTTATTTCATTGCTGCCAATGGTGAGTTTTACACTGTGGACGGACGCAAGGGCTTCTTTAATATGCACCAAAAAATCAACGATTTAGTGGATAAGCAGGAGTCGGTGGTGCTGGATGTGGCGCTGCCTCAAAAGGAGCTCAAGGTTTTCGCCGTTCCTATGCCTGCTGCTAGCTACCATGGCTTTAACTATCAGGCCATAGCTATTAGCTATGATAACGAGGATTTAATCAAAACCCTGAATACCAATACCTTTGAGGGCGAGGCAGATAACTATGTTATTGATGAGACCGGGCGCGTTTCCATTGCCAGGGCCTCTAAGAGTGGCCAGAGGATTTATAATTTCTATGCTTATATTGATAATCAGCCCGAGCTTTCCCGTGACCAGAAGCTGGAGCTACAGCAAAAAATTAGGGATCGAGAAAGTGGCGTGGCCACCCTCAGCCTGAAAAACCAAAGCTACTACCTTATTCATATGCCGGCGGAGTATGCTCGCTCCATGCTGGTGGGCCTTATTCCGGTGAGCGTGGTTAACGC
>JBJDXC010000020.1:0-23904 GCA_051866475.1 Phascolarctobacterium sp. | reverse complement strand
TATCGTCCTTTCCCTTGGCGTCGCCTGCTTTGCGTGGGCGGCGCTTTTCCTTTATCTTTAAGGCTTGCGTTTCTGTAAAATTTCTGTGGCTTAGCAGGAGAGGACTTTAAGCTTGTAGAAGATAATAAAGGGTTTTAATGAGTAAAAATAGCGATATTTAAACTGGAATTTATGTGCTACAAGTGTTATAATATGGTGCTGTTATGGAAAATATGGAAAAGCTACAACAAGTTTTATATGAGCGCCTGCATCGGCGTCCGCCGGGGATTGATAAGCTGGATAGACTGTGGGAGGCCGCAGTGCTGCTGCCCTTGGTCGAGACCGAAGCCGGCATAGCCGTGCTTTTTGAAGAACGCGCCCACAGCCTGCGTTGGCAGCCGGGACAGATTTGCTTTCCCGGAGGCAAGGTGGAGTGCGCTGATGCTAATAATTTCGCGGTAACCGCCGTGCGTGAAACCTGCGAGGAGCTGGGACTTACGCCGGAGGATATCACCATTTGCGGTGAGCTGGATGCGCTGGTGACCCATATGGGGCCCATCATTCATCCCTTCGTGGGCATGCTGAAGGATACTAGCAGGATTTCTTTTAATCCCAGCGAGGTGGAATGCGTCTTCACAGTGCCATTGAAAACCCTGCTTGCTATGACGCCACGCCGCTGCTCCATGGAGCTGGCGGATCATCCGGGTGAGGATTTTCCCTTCGATTTGGTGCCCGACCGCATGCGGGGCTGGCGCAAGCATAAGCAGTATTATGTGTATTTTTATGAGTGCGGCGAGCACGTGATTTGGGGACTGACGGCCCGCATGCTGCATGCTTTTTTGCATCGCAGTAGGCAGGAGCTGGAGGCTTTTCTGGCGCAGACCGAGAACGAGCGTTAGAGCGATAGTATGTTTTTATTTTGAGAATGCAAATGAGAGGATGGCAGTATGAAAAGTATTTTTGAGGTGAAAATTTTGGGCATAGTGGCCGCAGTGTGCGCCTTTGCCTATCTGCTTTTTAGTTATTTTAATCCGGAAAAGGGCATGGATAATCTAGCACCCAGCGATAGATTGAGCCTAAAAAAGAATATTATCGTCATGGGCGTGGATGAGCGTGCTGAGGAATATGATGTGGGACGCAGTGATACCCTTTTTGTGGTGATGTTTGACACCAATAAAAAGTCAGCTTCCTTGCTCAGCGTGCCTCGCGATACTCGCGTGCGCATTAAGGGGCATGGCTGGGACAAAATTAATCATGCCTATGCCTACGGCGGCCGTGAGCTGACCCAAAAGACTACGGAAGAGCTTTTGGGAATCAAGATTAATAATTACGTGATGGTGGATTTTAAGGGCTTTGTAGGCCTTGTGGATGCCATTGGCGGCGTGGATATTAATGTTGAGAAGAATATGTATTATTATGATACATGGGATGGCTTTAAAATTGATTTGAAAAAGGGCATGCAGCATATGGATGGCAAGACCGCTATTCAATATGTGCGTTATCGTGATGAGGAGGGCGATATTGGCCGTATCCGTCGCCAGCAGCATTTCATTATGGCTGTGTATGACCGCATTACCTCGGCCAATATGCTGCTCCATATTCCTGGGCTTGCTAAACAATTGACTAATATGGTGAAGACCGACCTGCCAATCACGGATATGGTTGATTTAGGGCGAGTCCTCCATGCTATGGTGAAGACTAAGGGCTTAGCCATGGCCACTGTGCCCGGTACCCCTGAATATATTGATGGCATCAGCTATTGGCTGCCCGATATTACCGATTTGCGCGAGCAAATGGTGAAGATGCAGGGCGCGACCATGACTGCAAGCTATAAATCGGCGGCAGAGCTCATGGAGCGCGAGTATACTACAGCTGTGGCCAAGGCTAAGCAGGGTGATGACAGTGGCGAGAACAAGGAAGCAGTGAAGGAAGAAAAGGAGCTGGCTGCGAAGAAGGCTGCTAAGGATAAGGCCGCAGCTGGCAAGGATAAGGGCAAGGCCGAAGCCGGTAAGACCGCTTCTAAAGCTGTCTCTACCCAAAAGAGTGGTACTGTGGTGCGCCTCGTAAACTGTAGCGGCAGTAAATCTGCGGGAGCTAGCGCTATGAAGAAGCTTCAGGCAGCAGGCTTTACCGTTATCAACGGTGGCAGTGGCGAGCTCATGGCCCAGACCACAGTTATCTCCACTACCAATAACGGTGCGGTGGTAAATCGCCTGTCCCAGGTGCCCTTTGCCCACAAGCTGCGGATTACCCGCGATGGCGCCGCCAACTGTGATGGTGTAATTATGCTTGGAGCAGATTACAAATAAAAAATTGTAAGAAAAATTACAAAAAAACTCTTGCATTTTGTATACAAAGATGGTATACTAGTATCATCAAAACAGCCCCTCATTTGGCCCTTCTTCGTAAGGGCTTTTTTTTTTTGCCATTTTACGAATTTACTATTTAGTGAGCAAAAGATTACAGGATGAACACATATCTAGTGGCAAAAATTTTAAGATTATGGTACAATATAAGGTAACATGGAATAAGTGCGGATTTTTTGCGATTTTTTAATAGAAACACCCTACAGGAGGCTTATATGCAGGATAAAATACATGTTGTAGTGGATACAATTGCCGTATCCGAAGAAACCCCTTTGAAGGATGACCCTCGCTGTCATGTTTTGCGCTTGATTGCACGGCACGGCAATGAGGAATGGTGGGATGGAGATCGCTCCTTGGAAGAAATGTTTGCCATGGTGGAAAAAACCGGGCAGCTTCCGGGTACTTCCCAACCGCCTGTGGGCTATATTCACGAGCTCTTTACTAATTTAGCCAAGGAAGGCAAAAAGATTATTTATATTGCGGTGGACAGCGTGCTCAGCGGCACCTATCAAACCTGCTGCATGGTGGCAAAGCAGGTTATGAGCGAGATTAAGGGCGCTGATATTCGTTGTGTGGATGGCTTAACAGCAGCCTGCCCCTTGAGCGGTATGGCTATGGAGGTTTTGCGCTTGGCTGACTCCGGTGTGGAGGATATGGACCAGCTGGAAGCCTTTGCACGGGACTGCGCTCTGCGCACCGAAACCTATTTTACAGTAAAAACCTTGGATTACCTCCAAAAGGGCGGCCGTATTGGTGCGGTGGGCGCTTTGGTTGGCAATATACTGGGCATTCGTCCCATAGTTCATCTTGATAGGGAGGGCAAGCTTTTAATCGGTGATAAAGCTCGCACCCGCAAGAAGGTTTTGAAGCGGATGGTGGAAATGGCCTCAAGTCATGACCCCATCGAAGCGATTTTTGTAGCTCATGCCGTGGTTCCTGATGAGGCCCAGGCCTTGGCTGCAGAAATGCAGGAGCGTTACCCCGGGGTACCGGTTATGGTAACCAGTATTGGTACCGTGCTGGCAGCTCATCTTGGGCCTGGTGCCATAGGCGTCTTTGTACGTCGCAAGGCCTAAAGGAAAGGTGTGGGAGTGAGATGGAGTTAATGCAGGAGATTACCGGCAAGCAGGTTAAGGACATGCTGCTGGGGGCTTATCATAGCTTTGAGAAGAATTATGAAGCCATCAACGAGCTGAATGTTTTTCCTGTTCCTGATGGCGATACCGGTACCAATATGATGCACACTATGGCCTCTGTGGCTAGGGAGATTAGCGCTATGAGCGATGCTGCCGAGGCTGGTGAAGTGGGTGCAGCTGCTGCCCGCAGCGCTATTATGGGCGCTCGTGGCAATTCCGGCGTTATTTTGTCCCAGCTTTTGCGTGGCATTGGCAAGGGTGTGGCCGGTAAGAAAACCTTGAATAATACGGAAATAGGCAAGGCCTTTCAGTTTGGCATCTTGTATGCTTATAGAAGCGTGGCTAAGCCCGTAGAGGGCACCATTTTAACGGTGGCCCGTGGCATGGCTAAGGGTGCGTACCAGGCGGTACGCAGCGATAATGTGAGCCTGGAGGATGTGCTTTTGGCAGCCATCCGCTCTGGCAAGGAGGAGCTGGCGCTGACGCCTGAAAAGCTGCCTGCCCTAAAGGCAGCGGGGGTTGTGGATGCTGGTGGTCAGGGCTTGATCGTCTTTTTTGAGGGCTGCTTAGCAGGCCTCAGAGGGCAGGATTGTCAGGTGCTGGAGGTGGCGCCTCGTCCGGCCAGCGTGAAGCTGGGCGGCGAGCCTCTGGATTTGGAATATCCCTACTGCACCGAGTTCATCGTAAAGGGCGCCAGCGTGGATAAAAAGACCGTCAGCGAGGCGCTGCAGGGCTTGGGCAACTCTATGATAGTGGCCGTGGTGGAGGATATTGTGAAGGTACATATCCATACCAAAAACCCCGGCAATGCGCTGAATACAGCTCAGCAATGGGGTACGCTCCACGATATTAAGATTGAAAACATGCGGGACCAGCACGAAAATCGTCTCTTCACCGCCGAGGATATCCAGCCAGTGAAGCACGGCGTAGGCGTTCTCACCGTGGCTGCAGGCGAAGGCATCGCCCGCATTATGCACGAGATGGGCGCAGCAGAAATCATCAGCGGTGGGCAAAGCATGAACCCGCCGGTGGAGGATTTCGTGCAAGCTATTGAAAATGGCACCTGCGAGCAATATATCATTCTTCCCAATAATAAGAACATCATTCTGGCAGCGGAGCAGGTGCGCAAGCTGCTTGGTAATTCCAAGGTCTCCTTTGTGCCTACCACCAATATGGCGCAGGGCTTGGCAGCACTGCTGCATTTTGATGCAACCCGTAGCCTGGATGAAAACACTGTGGTTATGACCAAAGAAGCTAGGGAGGCTGCCAGCGGCAGCGTCACCGTGGCCGTGCGCGATAGCGTGGTCAATGGACTTGAGGTACGCCAGGGTGACTATCTTGGCATACTCAACGATAAAATTGTCTGCACCGGTAAAAATATCGAGGATGTGCTGGAGCAAATGCTGAGCGGCGGGGATTATGAGCTGCTGAGCCTATATTATGGTGCTGATTTGGACGAGGATGCAGCTGGTGCCTTGGCTGCAAAGCTGGAAGCATTAAATGAGGATTGGGAAGTAGAAGTTTTTTATGGGGGACAGCCCTTGTATCCCCTGTTATTAGCAATGGAGTGATGTAACATGCTTACTAGTCAAGAGCTCACTGCTCTACTTCGCGACCATGGTTACAAGGTAACACCACAGCGCTTAGCTGTTTATGAGGCTTTGGCCGAAAAGCCCTGGCATCCCAATGCGGAAATGCTCTATAGCAGGCTGCAGCCTAAATATCCGGCCATGAGCTTTGCTACGGTGTATAAGACTGTGGAAATACTGCGTGACATTAAGGCGATTCAAATCCTTAATACCGGCGAGGACAGCTATCGCTATGATGCCAATATGCATGAGCATTATCATCTGTGCTGCCTAGAATGTGGGGATATTCGTGATGTGCCCATGGACAAGGCCATGCGTGAGCAGCTCAATAATTTGGCTAAGGAACAAAATGATTACTTAATCACGGGTGGGCAGTTCTATTTCTATGGTCTGTGCCCCAAATGCCGCAAGCAGCATTAATGGATTTACCAAAGGTGTACTGACTAGCTTGGTTGGTGCACCTTTTTTCTCTTTCTTAGCATGTTTGTTACGAAAATGCCACAAAAATGTTAAATTTCTCTGTTATAATATAAGCGTTTAGTGATAGGAGTGTGCCAATTTTGGCGAAGGATTTACAGGTTGTCATGCTAGCCAGCGGCAGTAAGGGGAATGCAGCCCTGATTAGCACGGATAGCCAACGATTTTTAGTGGATGTGGGCATTAGCTGTCGTGAGCTGGCGAAGCGCATGCAGCAGGTGGGGGCCTGCCCCGAGGAATTAGGCGGAGTATTTATTACCCATGAGCATGTGGATCATGTGAAGGGACTAGTGACCTTTGCCAAAAAATATCAGGTGCCCCTTTATGCGAGCCAAGGCACTTGGCGAGCAGTGTTTAGCAAGTATCCGGAGCTCAACAGGGCCAACTGTCGGCTTACAGGCCAGCGCATGCTGGTGGGAGATGTGCAGGTTAGCTGCTTTGCTACCTCCCATGATGCGGCTCAGCCCCAGGGCTACAGCTTTTACTGGCGCAGCGGCGCAGCCAAATGTACCTATGTGACGGATACGGGCTTTGTGACGGATGCTGTGCGCGAAGCTGTTATTGGCAGCGATGTGCTGATTTTAGAGGCCAATCATGATGTGCAGATGCTCAAAAATGGCAGCTATCCCTATGAGCTGAAGCAGCGTATTTTAGGTACCCGCGGCCATTTGTCCAATGCGACGGCGGGACAGTTTTTGCTGGAGCTGGAGCGCCTGCCCAAGCGGGTATTCCTGGCCCATTTAAGTGAGCAAAATAATTTGCCCAAGCTGGCCTTGGATACAGTGCAAAATATTTTAGATAGCAAGAAACGGCTGCAGGAAACACAGCTTTTGGTGGCTAGCCAAAGCCAGCCCGTGGCCGATTATCTAACTGGGCAGCTGGCGCTGCCGGGCTTTACTGAAGAAGACTAAACCGTACTTTTAAGCAAGGAGTGAACATGATGCGAAAGACTACCTGGAAAAAAGCATTGAATATTTTCGTTTGTGGTATGCTGGGTGCAACCGTGCTTATTGCCGGTTGTGGCGATAGCAAAACCTCTGCAGCTGTGGCTGAAAAGCCTGCTGCCAAGCAGGAGCAGCAGCTGAGCTCTGCTCGCAATACTCCCATCGTGCAGGCTGCTAAAAGGGTGGGCCCCTCCGTTGTTGGTATCGCCACCAAGGCTATCAAGCGTGAGGTAGTGCCTGATTTGGCAGATCTGTTCCCGGGCTTCCCCTTCGGCAATTTGCCGGGCTTCGGCGGTGGCCGTAGGGTACAGGAACGCGTGGTTGAGGGCGTAGGCAGCGGCGTTATTTATGATGCGAAAAAAGGCTATATCGCAACCAATAACCACGTTGTTGCCGGTGCAAAGGAAATAACCGTTTACCTGACCGATGGTCGCAATGTGAAGGGCAGGGTGCTGGGCACCGACCCAGCTACGGATTTGGCTGTGGTAAAAATCGATGCTAAAAATCTGCCCGAGGCTCCCATGGGTGACTCCGATACCATCCAGGTGGGCGAGCCTGCCATTGCTATAGGCAATCCCTTGGGCATGGAGCTGCGTGGCAGTGTAACCGTGGGTATTGTCAGCGCCTTGAATAGACAAATTACTGTAGGCGAAAATAAATATACCCTGATTCAAACTGATGCGGCTATTAACCCTGGTAACTCCGGTGGTGCTCTGGTTAATGCTGATGGCGAGCTCATGGGCATCAACAGCGCAAAATATGCCGGTAATGGCGTTGAGGGTATTGGCTTTGCCATTCCTATTAACACTGCCAAACCCATTCTGCAAACCTTGGTAGAAAAGGGCTCCGTGGCTAGACCTTATCTGGGCATCATGATTATCGATAGCGAGGCCTTGGCTAAGAATAAGAATGTGGATAAGGACAGCATCGGTATTGACCTCCATGGCGGCGTTTACATTAGCAATATGTACCGTAATAGCCCGGCCCATAAGGCTGGCGTGCGTCCTGGCGACATTATTATTAAGATCAACGGTAAGAAGGTATCCACCTCTAAAGAGGTTACCGAAATTGTTAAAGCCAATAAGGTGGGCGACAGCCTCGTGCTGACATTGCGTCGCGGCGATGCTGAAATCGAGCGCACCGTTGTGTTGGAAGCTCTCCCTGAGCAAGCGGCTAATTAAGTGGGCTGCCCATGAAAATAACTATTGCTTGCGTAGGCAAGATTAAAGAAAAATATTTGGAAGCAGGCATTGCAGAGTTCACCAAGCGTCTGACGCCATTTTGCAAGCTGGAAACAGTTGCCATCAACGAGGAGCGCATGCCAGACGACCCTGCGCCGGCTATTAAGCAGCAGGTGCTGGAGAAGGAAACGGCGCGGCTTATGGCCATCATTCCGGAAAATTCCTACGTTATTTTGCTGGATGTCATTGGTAAGCAAATCTCTAGTCCTGAGCTGGCAGCGAAGCTAGATAGTCTTACCTTAGCTGGCAATAGCCACATCACCTTTGTTATTGGCGGTGCCTTTGGCTATACGGATGCGCTGCGCAAGCGGGCTGATTTCGCTCTGAGCTTTTCCAAAATGACCTTCACTCATCAAATGATACGCCTGCTTTTAATCGAGCAGATTTACCGGGCTTTTAAGATTAGTCGGGGTGAGAAGTATCACTGGTAAGTACGTAACAAAGTACGCAAGAAAGTACGTAAGAAAAAATCCTTTGTCATCCCTCGCAAATAGTGGTATAATTATCGCTATCATTACACTTAGAAGGGGATGCTTCACAAAAATGGAACATAAAAGTATTTATCAGTTGGTATTGGCAGGAGTTTTGTGCGCTATTGGCCTAGTTGTGCCCATGGTTATGCCCAAGGTAATCTTAGGGCCTATGTCCTTCACCCTGGGCTCCCATGTAGCGATTTTTCTAGCCATGTTTATCTCTCCCAAGGTGGCGGCTGCTGTAGTTTTGGGAACCACCGTAGGCTTTTTCATGACCACACCCATTATCATTGCCATGCGTGCTGCCTCTCATATTATCTTCGCTCTCATCGGCGCTCTGCTGATTAAGCGTTACACCGATATCCTCGACAAGCCCCTTGCTTGCATTAGCTTAAATGGTGGACTGGCATTTGTACACGGCTTAAGTGAGGTTTTGGTGGTAGCTCCCTTTTTCTTTTCCGGTTACATGTTTACTCCGGCACAATTAGATAGTGGCTTCATCATGAGCGTAGTAGTCTTAGTAGGCTTAGGCACTGTGGTGCATTCCTTTGTGGACTGCAGCATCTCTGTGTTGCTTTGGAAATGTGTAAGAAGCACTGTGCCCGGCATCAAATTAATCCGTGGATGATAAATTTTAACATACTCTTCCCTACGTATGAGTAACACAATATAAAAAATAACGGCAGAACTGCAAGTGAAAGCAGTTCTGCCGCTTTTGTGTTTTTGGACGCTATTTACATCTATTGATGATATAAATGCCACATGTGTCCTGGCTTGCGCCTCCAACGCAAGTGTATAAAGCGAACAAACATTTCCTACCGCGTTTGGGAGTAGGAAGCATCCTCACAGCTGATAAATCCACACAATCAAAGGCATGGTAATGGTGCACAAGGTGGCAGTAACAACATTGATAACGCTGGCATATTCCGGCTGGTTATCAAAAAGAGAGGCCATGCTGACGCAGGTGGTGGCAGAAGGCGTTGCCGTTGCTAAAAGGGTAATCAGCAAAATTGTCTCGCCATCTGGAGAAAAGCTTGCCAGACCACTATATTTTAAAAACACAAGCACCATCAGGGGCATCACTATGAGGCGCAAAAAGGCAACTAAAGGCACCCGCTTGTAGGATTTAATCTTCTCCCAGCTCATATTGCCCAAGAGCATACCTGCGATAATCATAGCAGAGGGGCCGATAACAAGTCCCAAAGCATGGAAAGCATCGTTTACCGGTTCAGGCAAGCGCCAGCCTGTGAAAAGCAACACAATGCCAATCATAATAGCAATCATGTTGGCGTTGGTAAAGACGGCCTTCCAATCCATGTGAGTTTCCCGCGCCATAGTGGACTTCATATGGGTCCAAAAGAGCACCAGCTGTACAGCTAGGAAGGTGCTGGAATAAATGACCCATTCAGGTCCTAAAACAGCGATAACCAAGGGAATAATTAAGTTACCTGCGTTGGAATAAATCACGGAGCATTGCTCCACTGCATTTAGATTTAAAACTCGCTTCCAAAAGAGGCCCAAAAAGAGCAGGATGGCCTGCACAATCACTGCAGCCACCGTGCTCAGCATCAGTCCGTGCTGGATCTCCGGCGTAAAGCTTACCTGAAAGGACTCGATGATAACGCAGGGAAAAAATAAATATAAAAGTAAAATAGACATGATTTTGCTATCCGAGGCCTTGACGATTTTTAAGCGCACCAGGGACATACTCATGATCATGATAATGAAGAGGGAGAAAATTTTCTTCGCTAAAATAAGTGATAACATAACGCACCTTCACACAATATATTTTGAATAAGCGTCTGTAAAACAAGAACAGAAGCTTAAAAGCTTTACAATGTTGCTTATTATACCACCATTTTGCCCAGATTTCAAAGGCTTTTTTACATAAAAACAAACCAGCAAAAGCGGCGGCTCTTGCTGGCTTGAAATTAATGACTAATGCTGATGGGGTTATGATAAACGGCAATTATCGGGCGAAGAAATTGGCAAATCTATTTTCCCAAAAAAGCAGCAGCCATAAGGATAACAAAAACGATGGAAGTCATAGCTTGTTTGTTGGTCATGATATTGCACTCCTTTAATATTTAATTTCCGGAGATGCGCGCACTCTCTTGCTTGACTATAGTATAAACTAAGTCTATAATAAAGTAAAATGAAGAAAAAACCTATTAATTAGCAGAAAAAGTGAGAAGTAGTATGGAATTTGATTTTTACCGTAACTTCCTTGTGCTGGCTGAGTCCAACACTATGAGCGCTGCCGCTCGCAAATTGAATATCGTGCAAACAGCTTTGAGCAGTCAAATCACCAAGCTGGAGGATTATTACGGCGTCAGGCTCGTCAAACGCCAAAAGGGCAGCAAGCATATTGAGCTTACTGCCGCAGGCATCGAATTTGTACAAAAGGTGCGCAAGCTGTGCCAAAGCGAGGACGAGCTGGCCTTGGCCATGGAAAAATATGATGGCAATGTGTTTGGTACTATCCGCTTCGGCGTCTCCCCCATGCGCAGTCATTATTTTATCGAGCGCTATTTAATGCCCTTCACAAAATTGCACCCACGCATTACCTTTATGTTTGAGGAGATGCTCACCATTGATCAGGTAGATAAAATACGGGCGGGCAATATTGATTTTGCCTTTTCCAATGCGGCTATTAAAATCTATCCTGAGTTTGGCATGATTAATTTTGAAAGGGAAAAGCTTTTTGCAGTGTATCGGAAGGATTTAACGGTGCCTTGGACGGACAAGGAGTATCTGGAAATTAAGGACTTGGCAGGCCTGCCCCTGTGCAGCTATTCTACGCAGTTCTCCTTGCTCAGACGTTTTTACGAAAAGCAGGGCATAAGGCTGCAAACCCATTTTATGACGAATACACTCCACACCACCCTGACTGTTGTGAAAAACAGCAATAATATAGGCGTTATCGCCGCTACTCCCAACGAGAAGTTAGTGGAAGGCTTAGCCAAAAAGCCCATTAAGGATTCCCAGCTGGAATTTAATAAGATGTTTTATTGGAACAAGGATCGCACCATGAGCCTTGCTGCCGAAACCTTTTTGAATTACTTTCGCGAGGAAGCTAAAAAGGACGGGGCAGAGGTGTAATACTATAGCAAACATTCTTTTCCCTAACGTTTCGTTACCCATAAAAAAACAACGGCAGAGCTGCTTCATTTACTTGCGGCTCTGCCGTTGTTTTTGACAACTCAAACAATCTTTTTAGTTGGCTAGGTTTATTACCTTTCATGTTTCTGCTATAATATAGTTAATTACTAAGATTGTTATTGATAGAAGGGAGGGACAGCTTTGGATATTAAGGATTTTGAGCAAATTTTAAGTGCTGGAGAAGGCTATCATGTTGAGTTTAAATCCTGGAAAGAGTCTGGCGGGCAAAAAAGCTGCGTTAAATTGGCTGTTCCTGAGCTTATTGCATTCGCCAATGCAGCTGGTGGTACGGTATATTTAGGTGTTGAAGATAAAACGGGCGAGGTGACTGGTTGTGATGATTATGATTGCCAAAACATAATTGAGGCTATCTATGATAAGACTAGACCGCCTCTGTTTGTTAATGCCGAGGAAATAGAATACAAAGGAAAAATTGTTATCGGCCTATCAGTAGAAAATGATGGCATTAGGTACACCACTACTGACGGAAGATGCTTAAGGCGGTTAGGAAAAAATTCCAAGCCTTATTATCCTGAAGAAATGGGAAATAGATATAGCAGGAGTCAAATGGCTGATTTTTCTAGTAGAATTTTGAGTGATAGCACGGTAAACGATATTGACCTTTTGGCAGTGTATGACTTAAAAGAAAAATTATCAAGACGTAATCCAGATTCCACCCTAGCTCAGATGGAAGAGTTGGCTTTGCTACGTGATTTACAATTATTGGTTGATGACAACGGTACAGAACGATTGAATGTTGCAGGGCTTTTGTTTGTGGGCAAGGAGTCTTCTATTAAGGCATTGCTACCCCAGATGGAAGTGATATATCTTAAATATGATGAGCGTAATCTGGAGGAATATAGCGCACGCATTGATTTAAGGCAACCTATTCTAAAGATTTTGGATAGGCTTACGGAAAAGATTAAGGATGATAATCATATAGTTAATGTTCAGGTAGGCCTTTTTAGAATTGAAATAGAGGATTACAGCGAGGCTGTATTCCAAGAGGCATTACTTAACGCTTTGGCCCATAGGGATTACGAGAGTCAAGGTGCCGTTTATGTGCGCAGATATCCTGATAAAATAGTGATTGAGAATCCAGGTGGCTTTCCAGAAGGTATTTCAAAATACAACATAATCACTCATCCGTCTATCCCTCGCAATAAATTGATTGCTGAAACGCTGCAGCATCTAAAATATGTTCAGAGAACTGGCCAAGGTGTTGATATCATCTATAAAGACATGGTACTGACGGGTAAGCCCTACCCTGAGTACTCTGTTTATAATGATGCGGTTAAGCTTGTTTTACATAGTCAGGTTGAGGACTTTGACTTTGTAAGATTTATTACGCAGGAGCAGGATAGGACCCAGCAAAGCTTGACTTTGCCGGATTTGATGATTGTGCGCCACCTAATTGAGCACAAAAGCATTAGCCTCAAGGAAGCTGAAGAATTAACCCAGTTGGATGAAACTCAAACTCAGAAATCGTTGAGAGATTTAATTAATTTGGGTTATGTAGAGCAGAATAATAAAGAGTATATGCTGACGGTAAAGATGTATGATGCTTTGAAAGGAGATATTAAATACGTTAGAGATAAGGTGATAACTTACATTAGGGCAAAAGAAATGATTATGGAGTATTTGCTTAAGGCGGGCAGGATAAATATTTCTATTGTAGAAGAGCTATGCGGATTTTCGGAGAAGCAGGCTCGTGCTGCTTTGCAAAAGATGCGGATAGAAGGATTAATTGTTCTTGCTTCAAAGGGAAGACATGCTTTTTATCTTTTGAAATAAGTAGTATACAGTTTAATGTGCCCTAACGCGCCCTCAATGTGCCCTTAATGTGCCCTCAATGTGCCCTAACGTGCCCTAACGTGCCCTTAATGTGCCCTAACGCGCCCTCAATGTGCCCTTAATGTGCCCTTAATGTGCCCTAACGCGCCCTAACGTGATCATAAAGGCTTTTTTAAACTATAAAAACAACGGCAGAGCTGCTTCATTTACTTGCGGCTCTGCCGTTATTTTTGTGCGTTTGTTATGTAGTGGTGTTAAAGAGCAAACATCCTGCCAGCCAGCTCCCTGCCGCCGGCAGTGCGGAAAATTTTCTCCACAGTGCGTGAGATGGCTTCCTTGCTCAGGCCGTCCTCATAAAAGTTCACGATAAAATCTGCCTCTACTAAGATTTGGTAGTCCAGTCCGTCAATATGAGTATAGGTGTGGTGATGGCCCACTAAATAGCAGATGCGCTCTATATCCTTAGCCTCATAACCGAGCTCACTGAGAATTCTAGCTGCAATAGCAGTCCCCTCCTGCTCCTGAATTTTCCCGGTGCAGTGCCCCTTGCCATACTTGGCTTCACCAGCTACAATACCGCAGTCATGAATGAAGCCGGCAGCTTCCACTAGGTCAACTAGCGCTGCGTCCGCTCCTTCCAAAAGGGCAATCTCCTTGGCAAGGCTGGCCACCTTGATCAAATGCTGGCAGCGGCGGGGATCCCCGGAAAAATGCTGGAGCATGGCTTTATAAAGTAATATATTTTTATGCATAAGCTGCATCCCTCCTCAGTAAAAATAGCAAATAAGCTGATAAGATAATTATAACATAAAATATGCATAGTGTTAGTAGCAAACTCTTCTTTTTCTTTTGACAAAAGTTTCTTGCTCATGCTATAAATAGATGTTATAATAAAAGAAATATACTGAAGTTTACGCTTTTTTAATAAATTTAGGAAGGAGAGCTATTATGTTGAAAAAGAGCTTGCTCTGCCTGCTCGTGCTGGTAGCCCTACTTGTTGGCGCCTGTGGCAGCAAGGAAGCCAAGCAGGAGCAGCGCCCCATCACTGTTTATCTATTCACTGTGGAAATGCTGCGTGATTATGCGCCCTATATTCAAGAACAGCTGCCGGACGTGCCACTGCAATTTGTAGTGGGCAATAACGATTTAGATTTCTATAAATTTCTCAAGGAGCAGGGCTCCTTACCCGATATCTTCACCAATCGTCGCTTCGCGCTGCATGACGCCGCCGAGCTGCGGGAGCAGCTGCTGGACGTATCCCGCACCAATGCTGCTGCCTCCATTTATGCAGGCTTTTTGGATAACTACAAGAATGAGGATGGCAGCATCAACTGGCTGCCCCTGTGCGGCGAGCCGGATGGCCTTGTAGCCAATAAAGCGCTCTTTGCCAAATACAATATTCCTCTTCCTCATGATTACGCCAGCTTCCGCTTTGCCTGCCAGGAATTTGCCAAGCATGGCATTCGGGGCTTTGTCAGCGATTTTTATTATGACTACACGCCCATGGAGATTTTACAGGGACTGTCCATTCCCCAGCTGCAATCCAGGGAGGGGCAAAAATGGCGTTTTGTATATGAAAATCCCAAGGGCAACCAGCGTCCAGGCCTTGACGATAAGATTTGGCCCCGTGCCTTTGAGCGCATGGAAAATTTTATCAAGGATACAGGCCTTGAGCCAGGTGATGTGGATTATGAATATAACAAGGTAATGCACCTGTTTACTACACAAAAAGCCGCCATGGCGCGCTTTACCGGCCCCTTGGCCTTGCAATATGCCAAAGAATTCAAGATGGATTTAGTTTTCCTGCCTTATTTTGGACAGGACGGGGGCAACGACTGGCTGCTCACCTATCCCTTCTGCCAGATTGCGCTCAATAAAAATCTGGAAAAGGATGCGAAGCGCAAGGAGCAAGCCATGCGAGTGCTGAACGTGATGCTCTCCGAGGGCGGGCAACGCATCATCGCACAGCGAAACGATGTTATCGCCTACAGCCGCAATACTAAGCTGGAGCTGAATCCTGTGCTGGACTCCATTCGCCCCTTCATTGAAGCTAATCTATTATATCTGCGCTTGGCCTCCAATGATTTTTTTGCCGGCTCCAAGCTGGTAGTGGATAAAATGCTGAGACGTGAAATAAATGCGAAGCAAGCCTATGAGGAAATGGATACCTTTCTGCGTAAGCCCAAGGAGCAAACCGCTGAGAAGGCTGCTGTTTTTGCCAAGGGCTATGATTTTGTATTCCATCGCAATGGGGGCAATCAGGCAGGCTCCGCCATGACCACTACCTTGGCCAAGGTTTATGATGCCGAGATTGTCATTGCAGCGGGCTATAGCTATACCAGCCCCGTCCATGCGACGAGCTATTCCCCCAAGCAGCTGCAATATTTAATCATGCCCAACAGCTTGGAAAGCTTTACCAAGGAGATGACGGGGGAAGAAATCGCCAAGCTGCTGCGGATTTATGTGGAAGGCTCTAAAAATGTAGAGCCCACCACGCTGGTACAGCCCTTCAATAAAACGCTGTTACCCATTACCGCGGGCCTAGAGTATGTTGCTGAGGAGGGTAAACAGGGCTTTAAGCTGAAGGGGATTACCCAAAACGGCAAGACCTTTGATTTAAAGAAAAAATATAAGGTAACTGTTTTGGATAAGGAAACATATTTCAGGCATAAGGCCTTGGAGCTTTACCACAGTGTGGGCGAGAGCGCCTTTGTGCGTGGTAAGGAATTTGTAAGACCTAACTGGCTGCGCTATTTTAAGGATGGACAGCAGCTGGCTGAGCCTACGAATTATGTGAAGGTTGAATAAAGAAAAAAGGTAGAACAACCTAGGTGGCTGTTCTACCTTTATTTTATGGGTAACGAAACGTTAGGGAAAAGAATGTTTGCTTAACGCTTTTAGGTAACAAAACGTTACTCGAAACAAAGTTTCGGTTTATTGTAGCTTGTTGAATTCGCCCTTGTAGCGAGCCTGCTCCTTTTCGTAGGCAGCGGGATCAGCATAGCGGTTAACCTTTTCGTTCAGGGTGCAGGCTTCGATAATACAGTCGTTGACAGCGTTTTTGGTATTGATGCGGGGGTCATCCTGGCTTGCAACCACGTAGCCAGCTACGCGCAGCATGCTGCTATCGTACTCCTTCACACCATAATCATAGCTATAGAATTTGCCGTCGGACACTATAGTTTCCTTCAGCGCAACCTTCACAGTAGCATATTTGCCTACAAGCTTTTCACCGGTGCCCACGCCTGCCAAATCAACCTTCACGATCACGGGCACGTAATTGGGGCGGGTAACTAAGGAGACATCGGCAGTAGTCAGCTCTTTTTCAGGAGCGCGCTTTAAAACCTGGATATCAAAGCGTTTGCCATATTTTTCCTTGAGGAAGGCTTCGAATTCCAGCTTACCCTTTTCAGTATCATTTTCAGGGTTTTGCACTTCTAAAATAACATCGGGAACCTGGTACCAGAATACTACCTTCTTAGCGGGAGCGGCAGCGGCGCAAACGGAGCATACTAAAAGGCACAGAATGCATAAAATAAGTTTTTTCATAGGGGCGACCTCCTTATTTTTCGTTAATTATATTGTAGCAAGAAAAAAGAGTTCTGAAAAGCCTTGGGATTGCATTTTTTACATAAGCACAACTTGTCAAAAGCATAGTAATTAGTTAAAATATAGATATGGCTAGAAAAGTGTTTGCTAAAAGTATAGTTAATACTATAAAGCACGAAAGGATATCATCATGAGGAAGATTGTTGAGCTGTTTAAGAGTGGCTTGCATATGTTGCTTTACATATTGTTAGCTATGGGCTTATTTGGACAGCTGTTGCTAAATACTGCCGCGGCGGCAGAAAATCAAAGGGTGCGGGTGGGCTATTTTTATCTGCCCGGCTATCACGAAATGGACGCGCGTGGACGACTTTATGGCTACGGCTATGATCTATTGCAAAAGCTACAGCTCTACAATAACTGGAGCTGTACATATGTGGGCTATGAAGAAAAATGGAATGAAGGCTTTAAGATGCTGGAGCGGGGCGAGATAGACCTTATCACCGGCGTGCGCAAGCGTCAGGAGCGCCTGGCTAAATTTTCCTATAGCAGCAATCCCATAGGACGGAGCTCTTCCGTATTGGTGGTGCGAGATGAGGATACTCGCTATACCTCCGGTAATTACAGCACTTATCAGGGTATGCGTGTGGGCGCCTTGCGTGGCAGCATTGTTAACATCAATTTTGATTCCTTTGCTAAGTCCAAGGACTTTGCCTATACTATTCGCTACTACGAAAATATGCAGGATTTGCAGGATGCCCTGCGGGTGAAAAAGGACGTGGATGCGATTTTAACCACTAGCATGCGCTTTATGGATAAGGAGCGGGTACTGGACCAATATGATTCGGAATTTCTCTTCGCCATTGTCAAAAAGGGCAATGAAAAGCTGCTTAATGAGGTAAATAACGCTATTCATAAGATGGATTATGTTAATCCTATGTGGCGTCAGGATTTGTATTCTAAATATTATACGCCTCGTAAGGGTAATATTTTGCCCTTGAGCCATGAAGAATACGCTTATCGTGAATTAACTAATGCAGCTGATAGGAAGCTGCGTGTTTTGGTTAATCCAGACCGCAAGCCCTATTCTTATCTGGAGAATAATGAATATAAGGGCATTTTTCCCCAGCTGGCCCGAGAAATGGCTCGTCGCAGCGGCCTTAAATATGAATATGTGCCTGTGCATAATCGCACAGAATATTTGGCAGCGCTCCATGAGCACAAGGCGGATATTGTTTTGGATATGCCTGAGGATAATTTCCAGGCCGAAAAGCTAGGCTACAGGCTGAGCGAGCCTCTTTTGAGCTCCACGCTTTTTATGGTGAAGCTGCGTAATAATCAAGGCGCGCCCCAAAAGGTAGCCTTCGTCAAATCAGCCTATAATTCTGGCAAAGCACCGGATTTTTTGCCGGCTAATGCGGAAATTGTGATGGTTGATTCCTTTGACAAATGTCTGGAGGGCGTATTAGAGGGAAAATATGACGCCACCTTTATGTATGCCTTCCAAGCTCAGGATGTGGTAGGCCGCGATGCTAGCCAGCGCCTGATGATGGCCATCGTGCCCGGTGTGCAGCTCAATTATTGCGTGGGCATCAATGCAAAGGAAAGCCCTGAGCTGGCTTCTATCGTCAATAAATCCGTAGCCAGTGTCAGAGCTAATTATGTGGAGCAGCTCTTAGGCAGCTACGCTGCGGTGCAGGCCAGACCTTCGCTGCTGGATGAAATTTTGAATGACCCTTGGGCTATAGGCACCATTGTCTTCGTCATTGTGGGTATTTTTTCCTTGCTCACGCTGCTGCGTATTCGGGAGAAGAATGTGGCTATTATCAGCAAGAAAAATGAGCAGCTCCAGGAGCAGCAGGAGCTTTTGAGCCGCGCCCTAGAGCAGGCGGAGGCGAGCAATAAAGCGAAAACTGTGTTCTTAAACAGCGTTTCCCATGATATTCGCACGCCTATGAATGCGATTATGGGCTTTGCCAAGCTGGCCCAGGAGCAAGCAGTAAATCCTACCACGAAAAGGTATTTGGACAAGATTTTGTTATCGGGCAAAAATCTGCTTTCCTTGATTAATGATGTGTTGGATATGAGCAGCATCGAAAATGGTAAGCTCAAGGTACATGAGGAGCCCTGCGACTTGGCAGAGCTCTTGCGGGGAGTGCACGATATACTGCAGCCCGCTGCCAAGGAAAAGCAGCTCCAGTTCCTGCTAGATGCCAGCAGAATTGGCTCTGGCAAGGTGTTGTGCGACAGAATCTTATTGCAGCGAGTGCTTTTGAACTGTCTGAGTAACGCCCTTAAGTATACTGATGCAGGGGGAATAGTCAGCCTGCGTGCGGAGCAAAAGGGTACGGCCATTGGCGAGGAGGCGTTCTTTAGCTTCCGTATCAGCGATAACGGCATCGGCATGAGCAAGGAGTTTAAGGAGAGGCTGTTTGAGCCCTTTACCAGGGAGCGTGATACTACGGCCAGCGGCATCCAAGGGACGGGCCTAGGCATGACGATTACGAAAAATATTGTGGAGCTTTTGCAGGGCGCTATTCATGTGGAAAGCGAGGTAGGCCAGGGCACGGTTGTGTATGTGGATGTGCCGCTGAAGCTGGCGCCGGAGCCCAAGGAGGCTCATGAGGCTGCTGCGACTTCTGAGGCTCATGGAGCTGAGGCGAAGGCAGCTGAGCTTAGCTTTAAGGGTAAGCATGTGCTTTTGGTGGATGATGTGGAGCTCAACCGCGAGATTGCCCAGATGATGCTGGAAAAGGCGGGCTTTGAGGTTACGACCTGTGTCAATGGTCAGGAGGCTGTGGACTATATGTCCGAGGCCAAGGGTGCCCAGGTGGATGTGGTGTTGATGGATCTTATGATGCCGGTTATGGATGGCCTTGAGGCGGCCCGCATGATCAGGCGTCTGCCCGATAAGGAGGTAGCCCAGAAGGTTATTATTGCCCTCACGGCTAACTCTATGAACGAAACGAAGCAGGAGGTTTTGGAGGCAGGCATGGACGGCATGCTGAATAAACCCTTTGATGTGAATGCATTGAAGCGTGTGCTGCAGGAGGTTTGGCAGCGAAAGAAGCAGTGAGGAAAAGTATCTCTAGCTATGGTAGATTGTTGGCGTAGTATCTCGTAAGCTTGTAAATAGTAAAAGCACTGTAGTCATCATTGTGATGCTTACAGTGCTTTTTTGTGTGCTTATTATTCGCTAAACCATTGCACAGCTTTTTCTAGCAGGCTAGGCTCATGCTTGGGTGCTGTTTGCTCAGTAGCCTTTTCAGCAGGCTCATTGTTATCGTTGCCTGCTTGTGGGGTGGTTTTGCCTTGAGTCTCAGTATTTTTCTTTCTAGGCGGCTTCTCTTTCTTCGCTTTCTTAGTATTATATTTAGTCATGACGGCGTTGAGGTCGCCGTCCTTGAGCCACTGCTCCAGCGCTTCGGCCATGGCTTTGACTGCTGTTTCGATAGCAGCTTTATCTTCACCCTGAAATTGGTGCAGCACGTGGTTTACAACAGCTTTGTTGTTGCGCTCAGGATGTCCAATGCCGATTTTAAAGCGCGGGTATTCTTCGGTGCCCAGGTGCTCGGTGATGGATTTGATGCCGTTGTGACCGCCGGCGCTGCCCTTGCGGCGAATGCGCAGGTGGCCTACGGGCAGGTCCATGTCGTCTTGGATGACGGCGATGTCTTCAGGGTCGATGTGGTAGAAGTTGGCATAGGCGCCGACGGCGATGCCGCTCAGGTTCATGTAGGTGGTGGGCTTGATGAGTAGGATTTTTTCAGGGGCGCGGTATTCGGCGCAGTAGGCGCTGCGGTCTTCCTTGCCGAAGGTGACGCCAAGGCGCCTCGCCAATTCGTCCACGACCATGAAGCCGATGTTATGCCTTGTGTTTTCATATTCTCGGCCGATATTGCCCAAGCCGACGATTAGTTTCATATAGTTTTCTCCATTTCACTTATTGTTACAAATTGGTACTTCTCTTCGCGGAGCTGGTCGATGATGAGGCCCACGGCGGCGACGGTCTGCGACCGAGGAGCCGCGTTACGTGGGCTGTCCCCGTCGTGCAGCAGCACGACGGCTCCGGGCTCTGCTGCGAAGCAGGTGCGGTCAACAATGCGCTGCACACCGGGATTGGTCCAATCCCGGGGGATGACGCTCCAGTTGACCGCCTTGAGGCCTGCGGCCTCAAGCGCCGCCAGCACCTGCCAGTCCTTGAAGCCGTGGGGCGGGCGCATGTACTGCACCCGCTGCCCCGTAAGGCCTTCTAAGGTGCTCTTGCCGGCGGCAATGTTAGCGTCTAGCTCCGCGCGGCTCAGCTTGAGCAGGTCTTGGTGCTTGCCTGCGTGGAGGGCGATTTCGTGGCCGCCGGCTTGCACCATTTGCACGATTTCCGGGTGCTTGGCGGCGTTTTCGCCCACCATGAAGAAGGTGGCGTGGACCCCTTTGTCAGCAAGTACCTTGAGGAGCTGCTGGGTGTAGGGCGGGTAGGGACCGTCGTCAAAGGTGAGGGCAATTTGCTTCTTGGCCGTGCTGCCATGGGTCAGCACGGGCCCATAGAAGCTGTTGCCCGGCAGCACTGCCAGTAGGAGCAAGGTGCCCGCCAGCACCATGCTCGTCAAGGCAGCAACCGCTGCTTGGCGCTTGGGCAGCTTGCCCAAGCGGCCCAGCCAGAGCAGCGCTGTGCTCGCCAGAGCACAGCAGATGATAATGTATAAAACACGCATAATTTTCTCTAGAAATGTTGCCAAAATAAGAGGCTTGCCGACGGCAAGCCTCACATAATTACTTCATGGGTTTAGGATTATTTCTTGGTATCGAACAGTTGGCTTACGGACCAATCGTTGTAGATACGCAGAATGGTTTCTGCCAAAATCGGAGCGATGGACAATACCTTAATCTTAGGATGCTTCTTGCTAGGAGCCAAAGGAATGGTATTGGTAACAACCAGCTCGGTAATATCGGATTGAGCAATGCGGCTCAGAGCAGGATCGGTCAGGATGGGGTGAGTGCAGCAAGCATAAATCTCGTTAGCACCGAATTTCTTCAGAGCACGAGCGCCCTCGGTCAGGGAGCCTGCAGTATCAACCATATCGTCAACCAGAATGCAGTTCTTGCCCTCTACATTACCAATCAGATTCATAACCTCGGCAACGCCGGGCTCAGGACGACGCTTATCGATAATAGCCATGGGCGCATTCAAAATTTCTGCGAAGCCACGGGCACGGCTTACACCGCCCAGGTCCGGGGAAACTACAACCATGTTGTCCAAATTCTTTTCCTTGATGTATTCAGCCAGCAACGGGCCGCCGGGCATATGATCAAAGGGGATATTGAAGAAGCCTTGGATTTGGGCTGCATGCAAATCGATGGTAACCACGCGGGTAATGCCTGCGGTTTCTAAGAGGTCTGCCATGAGCTTAGCAGTGATGGGCTCACGGCCGCGAGCCTTGCGGTCCTGACGAGCATAACCATAATAAGGAATAACAGCAGTAATATGGTTAGCGCTGGCACGTTTGAAGGCATCAGCCATAATCAAGAGCTCCATCACATTGTCGTTAACAATGGGACCGCAGGTAGGCTGTACAATGAAGATATCCTTACCGCGTACGCTCTCGTTAATCATTACTTGGATTTCGCCGTTGTTGAAACGGTTTACAACAGAATCGCCTACGGTAGTGCCCAGATAAGCAGCAATCTCTCTTGCCAAATCAGGGTTTGCATTACCGGTAAAAATTCTTAACTTATTCTCGTCAGACAACATGTCCAATCCCTCCAAAATCGCCTTGATATTTTTAATTGCGAAAGCCTTAGCTTAAGTTTTATTATACTAAAAAAGTGTTGCTTTCACAAGCTCTTTATGGTCTTTTTAGCTGTTTCTGTATTTTTCGGCCCAGCCCTCGATATTCTTTTGCTTAGCACGGGCAATACCCAGGGCATTTTCGGGTACTTCCTTGGTGATGGTGCTGCCGGCGCCGATATAGGTATTGGCTTGCACAGTTACGGGAGCTACTAAATTGGTGTTGCAGCCCACAAAGGCATTGTCGCCGATGATGGTGCGGTGCTTCTTTTTGCCATCGTAGTTGACAGTGATGCAGCCGCAGCCCATGTTGACGCCGCTGCCGATATCGCTGTCGCCAATATAGGTCAGGTGGGGCAGCTTGGTGCCCTCGCCCACGTTGGAGTTTTTCACCTCTACATAGTTGCCAATCTTGACGCCATCGCTGATAACAGTGTCGGGACGCAGATGCACATAGGGACCTGCGGTAACGTTATTTTTAACCTCGCAGTCATGACCATAAATAAACTGCAAATGGTTGCCATTGCCAATCTTCACATTGGTAAAGCGGGCATTGGGACCGATTTCACAGTCCTCACCGATCTCGGTGCTGCCCTCCAGCCAGGTGTAGGGATAAATAATGGTGTCGCGGCCAATTTTGACGCTGCCCTCGATAAAGGTGCTGGCCGGGTCCATAATGGTGACGCCGCTATCCATGAGCTTGTCTAAAATACGCTGACGCATAACGCTCTCCGCCACGGAAAGCTGCTTGCGGGAGTTGATGCCCATGACCATATCGCTGTCTTCCGTAATCACGCCGCCCACCTTTTGGCCTGCTTGATTCAATTTTTCCAAAACGTCGGTCAGATAATATTCGCCTTGGGCATTATCATTGGTCAAGGTTGCCAAAACATCAAACATCAGGGGGCATTCCATGCAATAAATGCCGGTGTTGATTTCTTTAATGGCCTTTTGCTCTTCGGTAGCATCCTTTTGCTCTACAATGGCCTGTACATTGCCCTTGGCATCACGCACAATGCGGCCATAGCCAAAGGGGTCGTCCATAATGGCAGTGAGCACGGTAGCAGCGGCGCCGCTGGCCTGATGCGCTTCGCAGAACTTCTTCAGCTCCTCACCCTCTAAAAGCGGGGTGTCGCCGCATAAAATCAGGGCCGTGCCGGTGAAGCCTTTTAAAGCCTCCGCAGTCTGCATCACAGCGTGGCCGGTGCCCAGCTGTTCAGCCTGCAGGGCAATCTTGCCCTGGCTGCCCACCATTGCTTCTACTAATTCGGCCTCGTGGCCTACGATAACAACCTTTTCATCGCAGCCTGCTACGGTGGCTGCATCAATGACATGCTGCAGCATGGGCTTGCCGCCCACCTTGTGCAAAACCTTGGGGTATTTGCTGCGCATACGGGTACCCTTGCCTGCGG
>JBJDXC010000019.1:0-4905 GCA_051866475.1 Phascolarctobacterium sp. | reverse complement strand
AACAAGTTGTCAAAGGTATTGTAATTTTGCTGGCAGTCCTCATGGACCGCAAAAAATCTTAATTTATTTTAGGAGGAATCTTTCCAATGAAAAAAATTCTTTTAGTTCTCTCTTTAATCGTAGCTATGGCTATGATGATCGTGGGCTGCGGTGGCGGCGACAAAAAGGACGCTGCTAAGGACGGCGCGAAAAAAATTACCGTTGGCTTTGCCGTATCCACTCAAAACAATCCCTTCTTTGTAGACCTGGCTAAAGGCGTACAAGCTAAGGCTAAGGAAATGGGCGTAAACGTAAAGATCGTTGACGCACAAAACGACCCTGCTAAGCAAGCTAACGACATTGCTGACCTGCTGCAATCCAATATCAGCGTGCTGCTGGTTAACCCCGTTGACTCCGCTGCTATCTCCACCTCTGTTAAGGCTGCTAACAAGGCTAATATTCCCGTAGTATGCCTGGACCGCAGCGCTGACGCTGGCAAGGTAGTATCCCTGGTTGCTTCTGATAACGTAAAGGGCGGCGAGATGGCTGCTGAATACATTATCAAAAAACTGGGCGAAAAGGTAAAGGTTGCTGAACTGGAGGGTATCCCCGGCGCATCCGCTACTCGTGAACGCGGCCAAGGCTTCCATAAGCTGGCTGACAGCAAGCTGACCGTTGTTGCTAAGCAATCCGCTGATTTCGACCGCTCCAAGGGCTTGACCGTTGCAGAAAACATGCTGCAAGCCAACCCGGATGTAAAGGCTATTTTCGCTCATAACGACGAAATGGCTCTGGGCGCTATCGAAGCTGCTAAATCCGCTGGCAAAAAGATCTTCATCGTTGGCTTTGACGGCACCGCTGACGGCGTAAAGGCTGTTGAAAACGGCACCATGAGCGCAACCATCGCTCAACAACCGGAAGTAATGGGTAAGCAAGGTCTGGAGGTAGCTGTAAAGGCTGCTAAAGGCGAAAAGGTTGAAGCTAAGGTTTCTGCTCCCCTGAAGCTCATCGAAAAGAAATAATTAAAAAAGTATTTTTTCCAACAAGATATTACTCACTTCCTGACAACTTGTGAGAGCACAGAAACCCTCGTAGTACATGCTACGGGGGTTTCCTTGTGCCTGAAATAAGCTTGTGGCACAGGCTTGTAAGGTAAAAACACACAAATTTTGTAAAATGCTTTACATAAATAAACGATTTATGAAAAGCTATAAGTTTTTTGTAAAAAATAGTTGACGCCCCCTAGAAGTGGTAGTACAATAGGCACAACTTCAAAAAAGACCACAAACCGTTGAGATGGAGATCAAATCGGTAGATGCGCTTACAGAGAGTCCGGGGAGCTGAAAGCCGGGTAGAGATGCAGACCGACAAATGGACCATTGAGGGTGCAGTCAAATCGAGCTGTAAAGCTTGAGAGTATTCTGCAACGTAACGCCTGCGTTAGGGGCGAGGGATGTGATGGCATCCTGCTAGAGTGCGCTAGTAGTAGCGAAACAAGGTGGTACCGCAGGTATATGTAAAGTATGGCCTGTCCTTGATATGTTCGAGGACGGGTCTTTTATTTTATCCTCTGAGCCTCCCTTTTAAAGGGGAGGGGGACCGCTTTAGCGGTGGAGGGGTTTATGAAATAATACGAGGTGACAAGATGTTGAATTTGACTTTGGAGCAGGTTAAGGCTTATGGCAAGGAGTACAAGGCCGTGCCCGTGGCTAAGGAATGCTTGGCAGATATGCTGACGCCCCTGGCCTTTCTGGATAATGTACGGCGCAGCAGCCGCACCTATTTTCTTTTAGAAAGTATCGAGGGCGGCGAGCACTGGGCTCGCTATTCCTTCGTGGGCTATGATCCGGTGCTGCGGCTGAAGATTACCGATGGTAATGCAGAAATCATCAGCGGCGCAGCGGTGAAGTATCAGGAAAAGAATCCTATAAGCTGCATCCGCAATATTCTGGCCGAATACAAGGCGCCCCAAATCGAGGGACTGCCCAATTTCACCGGTGGCTTGGTAGGCACCTTCGGCTTCGACTTCATGCGCTACTGTGAGCCCGATATGAAGGTCAACAAGGAGCGCAAGGCGGATTTTGCTGATGTGGACTTGATGCTTTTTGATAAGCTCATCGCCTTTGACCATCTGAAGCAAAAGATTTTCTTGATTGCCAATGTGAAGACCGACAATGTAGAAGTGAATTACGCTAGGGCGGAGCGGGAAATAGCGGCCATGGAAAAAATGCTGCTCATGCCCATCCAACCCTTCAATCCACCCCGAGCTAAGCTGGGCCAGTTCATCAGCAACCAAAGTAGGGAAAAATATAGCGAGAACATCCTGAAATGCAAGGAATACATCAAAAACGGCGATGCCTTCCAAATCGTGTACGCACAAAAGTTCAGCGCCACCTATGATCAGGATTTATTCAGCGCTTACCGTTATTTAAGAACCACCAATCCCAGCCAATACATGGTTTTCATGCATAATGATGATGTGGAAATCGCCGGTAGCTCCCCGGAAACACTGCTGAAGGTGGTGGGGCGTAAGGTCATCAGCATGCCCATCGCTGGCACTAGACGGCGTGGCAAAACCTTGGAGGAGGACTTGGCTTTAGAAAAGGAGCTCTTGGCCGACGAAAAGGAAACTGCTGAGCACAATATGCTGGTGGACTTAGGCCGCAACGATGTGGGCCGTGTGTGTGACTTTGGCACCGTTAAGGTGAGCGACTACAAGGCCATCAAGCGCTTCAGCCACGTAATGCATATCACTAGCAAGGTGACAGGTCAGCTCAGCGAGGATAAGGATGCGCTTGATGCTCTGAGAGCGGTGTTCCCCGCCGGTACCCTGAGCGGTGCACCGAAGATTAGAGCCTGCGAGATTATCGACGAGCTGGAGCCGGAACGCCGTGGCATCTACGGCGGTGGCATGGGCTATCTGGACTTCGGTGGCAACATGGACATTTGCATCACCATCCGCACCATGGTGAAGAAGGGCGACAGGGTCTATATCCAGGCCGGCGGCGGCATCGTCTTCGATAGCGTGGTGGACAATGAATTCCAAGAGACAGTGAATAAGGCCGGGGCCTGCATGAACGCCCTGCGCATGACGGCAGAGGAGGAGTAAAACATGATTTTGATTATCGACAATTATGACAGCTTTACTCATAATCTGTACCAGCTCATTGGCGAGATCAACCCGGATATCAAGGTTGTGCGCAATGATAAAATCACCATTCCTGAGATTGAAGCCTTAAACCCCGACCACATTATTATTTCCCCGGGCCCGGGCAATCCCCAGCAAGCAGGCATCTGCTTAGAGGTAATTAAGCGCCTCAGCGGGAAATATCCAATCTTGGGTGTATGTCTCGGCCATCAGGCCATTGGGGAAGCCTTCGGGGGCAAGGTAGTCCACGCACCGGAAATCGTTCACGGTAAGAGCGATAGGGTGTACATCTTAAAGGAGTCTCCGCTCTTAGCAGGCATGGAAAATGGCTTTCAAGCCGCTCGCTACCACTCCTTGATTGTGGAGCCGGAGAGCTTGCCTCAGTGCCTCGAGGTGATTGCAGAAACTGCCAAGCACGAGATTATGGCCCTGCAGCATAAGGAATACAAGGTCTATGGCGTGCAGTTCCATCCCGAGTCCATTATGACTCCTGAGGGCAGAACAATTCTCAAGAATTTCTTAAGTTTATAAAATTCCTCAGTCCGCAATTTGCTAACGCAAATTGACTCAAGACAGCTCCCTTTGAAAAGGGAGCCTCTCTTCTACAGTATGTTAGTAAGGAGCCTCCCTTTCAAAAGGGAGGGGGACCGCTTTAGCGGTGGAGGAATTTAAATATAATAATAGTAAAAATAAGGGAGAGATAAACATGATTAAGGAAGCAATTGTAAAAATCGTTGACAAGCAGGACCTGACCTACAAGGAAGCATATGCTGTAATGAATGAAATTATGAGCGGCGAGACCACGGCTACCCAAAACGCAGCCTTCCTGGCTGCTCTGTCCACCAAGAGCACCACCGCAGAAACCACCGACGAAATCGCCGGCTGCGCCGCCGCTATGCGCGACCACGCCGTAAAATTCACCACTGATTTAGAGATTATGGAAATCGTAGGCACCGGCGGTGATAATGCCAACAGCTTCAATATTTCCACTACCTCCGCCCTCGTAGCAGCCGCCGGTGGCGTCAAGATCGCTAAGCATGGTAACCGCGCTGCCTCCTCCAAATGCGGCACCGCCGATTGCCTGGAGGCTCTGGGCATCAACATTCAGCAGGATCCGGAAAAATGCGCCGAGCTGCTGGAAAAGGTGGGCATGTGCTTCTTCTTCGCCCAAAAATACCACACCTCCATGAAATATGTGGGCCCCATCCGCAAGGAGCTGGGCATCCGCACCGTGTTCAATATCCTGGGCCCCTTGACCAACCCTGGCAGCCCCAAGCTGCAACTCTTGGGCGTATATGACGAGTACTTGGTACAGCCCCTGGCACAGGTTCTGGCAAGCCTGGGCGTAAAGCGCGGCATGGTTGTCTATGGTCAGGACAAGCTGGACGAAATTTCCCTCAGCGCTCCTACCACTGTATGCGAGTTTAAGGACGGCTGGCTGAAAAATTATGTGATTAAGCCGGAGGACTTTGGCTTCGAGCGCTGCACCAAGGCCGATTTGGTGGGCGGTTTGCCGGAGCAAAACGCCAAGATTACCCGCGCTATCCTGAGCGGGGAGCAGGGCCATAAGCGCAACGCTGTGCTGATGAACGCCGGTGCAGCGCTCTACATCGCCGGTAAGGCAGAAACCCTGGCTGATGGCGTTAAGCTGGCAGCAGAAATTATCGACAGCGGCAAAGCCTTGGCAACGCTAGAGAAATTCATCGAAATCAGTAATAACTAAGAGGTTTAAGATGATACTAGACGATATTGCGGCCTACACTCGCACGCGGGTGCAG
>JBJDXC010000018.1:0-4911 GCA_051866475.1 Phascolarctobacterium sp. | reverse complement strand
CTGTCAGAAAAATGGTTGACGGATACTTAAAGCTGATTTACCCAGATAGTGAATTTACCAAAGAACAGCTTGAAGAAGTTTTGCAAATTTCCCTTGAAATGAGAAGAAGGGTTAAAGAACAGTTGAAAAAGCTTGGCGGTATGGAATTTTATGATGTAAACTTTTCCTACATCGACAATGAAACATTTGAAGAAAAATATGTATCCGTTCCAGAACAGGGTGGTGGCAAGCTCATTCCTGAAGGCATGTGTAATCCTGGGCAGGTTTATACCATTTCCCAAGGTCGTTCTGGCATGATAGGTGCCTTCCGTTTGGAGTCCCAAATGTTGCCTGGTAATGGCAAATTTCAACGTACTGGCTTAGCTTCTGATAGAGAGGCAAAAGAGGCTACAGATACTGCATTTAACTATCTCAAGGCCAACTGCCGGCGCATTAGTGGCAGCATCAACATCACTACTAGTGACTTTATTATCAACTATCAAGATTTACAGGGTATAGGTATTACTAGCACCCTGGCCTTACCATCCCTAATTGCAATGTGTTCTATTGCCTTAGGTAAGCCTGTATTGAGCTCCTGCGCTATTTTAGGCGAGATTAGTATTGCAGGAACAATGCAAAAGGTTGACAATTTGGCAGATACCTTGCAGGTGTGTCTTGACAGCGGGGCTAAAAAGATTTTGTTGCCCTTGACCTCTGCAGCAGATTTAGGCACTGTTCCCGCAGAATTAATTGGCGCATTTAGCTTGATTTTCTATAATAGTGCTGAAGATGCGGTATTCAAAGCACTGGGAGTAGAGTAAATAATTCCTGAATGAATGTTTGTGGGACAAACTAATATTATGGTCTATTAACTGGGACTAACTGTGGGACAGATCATATATCTGGGACAAATACCGGGACAAAAATTAGTATTAAAATTAATTAAAAATATACTAGCATAAAAGCCTCACATCTACCATAAAGGTAAGGCGTGAGGCTTCTTTGTTACAATGTTATATTATCTTATTTCCCTAGCAGCTCCTTCAGCTCTTTGAGCTTAGCAGCAAATTTTTGCAAAGTTACGGTGACGGGCTGGGGGGTGTTCAAATCTACACCGGCGTTCTTTAAAATGTTTAAGGAATAGTCGCTGCCGCCGGCCTTGAGGAAGCCCAGATATTTTTCTACAGCACCCGGCTGGCCGCTCAAAATAGCGCTGGCGAAGGCAGTAGCTGCGCTGTAGCCGGTTGCGTATTTATAAACATAGAAGGGAGTGTAGAAGTGGGGGATACGGGACCATTCGCTGGCGAGCTCTTGATCTACAGTGAGTGCCGGTCCATAGTACTCCTTATTGCTCTCAAGCCAATAATTTTCCAGCTTTTCGGCCTGCAGGGAGCGACCGGCAGTGATTTCTCCGTGAATAAATTTCTCGAACTCAGCGAATTGAACCTGACGATAAACTGTAGTGCGCACCTGCTCTAAGAATTGGTTAAGCAAATAAATCTTTTGCTCGTCCGTAGCATGGGCCAATGTGTATTCTAAAAGTAGGTTCTCATTAGTAGTAGAAGCAACCTCAGCACAGAAAATAGTATATTCGGAGTTTACATAGCTTTGGTTTTGGGAGCTGTAGTAGCTGTGTAGGGCGTGGCCCATTTCGTGGGCAATAGTGGAAATACTGCTGTAGCGCTCTTGGTAATTTAAAAGCACGAAGGGATGTACACCATACACACCCCAGGAATAAGCACCGGAGCGCTTGCCCTTGTTTTCGTAAACGTCAATCCAGCCACTGGTCAAGCCCTTATGTAGGTTAGCAATATAGTCTTCGCCTAAGGGAGCGAGGGCTTCTTCAACCTTGGCACAGGCATCCGGGAAGGTGCAGGAGAAGCTGTCCGCAGCCTTAGAAAGGGGCACATAAATATCGTAGGGATGGAGCTCGTCATAGCCCAGCACATCCTTTTTCAGCTGCATATATTCGTGTAGGGGTGCAAAATTATCGTGTACGGTCTGGATTAAGCCATCATAAAGGCTGGTGGGAATATTATCCTGAGCTAGGCAGGACTCCAGGGTATCCTCATAATTATGGACCTTGGCAAAATACAAAGCAGTGCGAGCGCTGCCGGTCAGGGTTGTGGCCAAGGTGTTGCGGAACTTGTGATAGGTACCCATAAGGCCTTGGAAGGAATGCTTGCGCAAAGTTCTGTCGCTGGAGGACATATTCAAAATGTAATTGCCCTCGCTGACAATGGCAGGCTTGCCTTCGCCGTCGGTAATGGGAGGGAACTTCATGTCGGCGCTGACTAGAGCGCGAAAGGCATTGGCAGCGGAGCAGGTTGCCAAATGACTTTGGGCAAAAACGGCTTCCTTATCTGCGCTCAAAACATGGTCGGACAGGCGCAGCAAATTAGCAATATAGAATGCATATTCCTTGAGCAAGGGCTCGGAGGCAAGCATTGCCTCTACCTTTTTCTTGCCGAGGGACAGCATTTCCGGCTCAATAAAGCTATTGGCATTGCTAAATTCAGCAGCCAAGCCCTCGGCCTCACCGGATAAGGCCTGCATATGCTGGTCTGTGTTATCAGCATCCTGCTGTAGGCGTGCATAGGCATAAATTTTATCTATCAGCTGGGCCATCACATCCTGCAAATGCAGTGCGTCATAAAGCTCTTTTGCTGTGGAGATTTGGCCCTGCATAGCCTTTAATCGCTCCAGCAGCTTCTTAAATTCTGCACACGCAGTCTGCCAAGCTGCTTCATCAGCATAAATATCTTGTACGTGCCATTTACATTCGGCAGGGATATCGGCGCGGCTTACATTGCTGCCGTGAGGGGGGATCTGTATATTTTTTTCGGTCATTAGATTCAACTCCTTGCAAAAAACAATAGTATACTATATCATTATAGCATAATTAAGTGAGCTTTTAAGAGCTTAAAAATGTATACATTGTGAATTGAGGCAGGATTATGCGAGTATTATTAACAGCAATCAATAGTAAATATATTCATACAGGCTTGGGCGTACGCTATGTGGGCGAGTACGCCAAGGCCCAGGGGCATCAGGTCCAGCTGCTTGAGGAGACGATTAATACCCAGATTCTAGATGTTTTAGAAAAAACCATGGCTGCAAATGTGGATGTTTACGGTTTTTCCGTGCATATTTGGAATAAGCCCTTTGTAATGCGCTTGATTGCTATGCTGCGCAAGCTGCGCCCTGAGGCAGTAATAGTAGTGGGTGGGCCTGAGGTGGCCTTTGCGGCGGAGCGTATTTTTGCCGAGCAGCCTGCCATAGATTACATCGTGCAGGGTGAGGGCGAAATTTGCTTTAGCCAGCTTTTGCAAGCCCTGGAGCAGCATGAGACTATTCCGGCGCATATTGCCTACAAGGTTGGGGACGAGGTGCGCTTAAACGGCGGAACCACAGTACTTGAGGACTTGAGCATTCTGCCCTTCCCTTATCCGGATTTGGCGCAGATATTGGCCGAGCATAAGATAGTATACTATGAAGCAACCCGTGGCTGTCCCTTTCATTGCGCTTATTGCCTGAGCGGTATTTCCCGCACCGTGCGCAAGCGTCCTCTGCCCATGGTATTGGCCGATTTAGACCGCTTTATTGCGGCGGGTGCTCCTTTAGTGAAGTTTGTGGATAGGACTTATAATCTGGATGAGAATTATTTCCTGCCCATGATGCAGCATTTAGCTGCTGCCAAAACCAATGCGACCTTTCATTTTGAAATTAAGGCCGATATTTTGACGGACCAGGTATTGGACTTTTTAGCTACCGTGCCCAAGGGGCGTTTTCAGCTGGAAATAGGCATCCAAAGCACCCATCAGCCCACCTTAAAGGCCATCAACCGTAGGGATAATTGGGAACGCTTGGCAGCTAATGTGCGCAGATTATTGGCCATGGGCAATATGCATATACATGTGGATTTGATTGCTGGCTTACCCTATGAGGATTTAACCACCTTTGGCAAATCCTTTGACGATGTATATGGCCTCAAGGCCCATATGCTACAGCTGGGCTTTTTAAAGGTATTGCCCGGTACCCAAATGGAAAAGGAAACGGAGGAGCACGGCTTGCTCTATATGGACGAGCCACCCTACGAAATTTTGGCCACGAAATATATGCCCTATGAGGATATGCAGTTTTTAAAGCGAGTGGAAAATGTGCTGGACCAAACGGGTAATAGCGGGGCCTTTGGCTATATTTTGCCAGCTATAATGAAGGCTGAAGGATTAAAGCCCTTTGCTTTTTATAGGAAGCTGACCAATTGGTGGGTGGGGAAGGGCTATTATCCGCAAACTCACAATGTGAAGGGCGTAGCTGAAATACTGGCGCAATATATAAAGGAAAACTGTGGCGAGAATGCTACTATGCTGCTAGAGATACTGCGCTATGATGTGTTCTTAGCCGTACCGGGATGGAGGCCGGAGTGGCTTGCCTGGCAAAGCGAGTATATTTTTGATAAAGTTTCTGCATTTTGGCGCAATGAGGAAGTGGCTAAGCAATATGTGCCTTCCTATAAATTCAGCAGCTGGCGACAGATTAATAAAAACTACCCTATAGAGCTATTCCGTTATCATTGGAAGGATGGACGAGTAGGGGAGTTTTATGTGCTTTTGGATAATTCAGGTGAGACAAAGAAGATAGTGGAGCTGCCTTGCTTAGCTAATAAATAGTTTCTACATTGGCAATAATAGAGCGCTTTTTCTAGGGAAAGGACGCTGTATAGTTGAAAATAGCAGGTTTTAAGAAGTTTTTTTGAAAAAAATTGAAGCCCTCAAAGCCTGTATACAAAGTGCTTTAGATTGCAACGGAGCCAAGTGTTCACAGTAAATTTGTTAAAAAAGTTACGAAAAAGGTGTTGACATAACTTGGGCTGCGTGGTATTATATACAAGTCGACGCGATACGGCACTGAACGAGCCAAGGTCGCTAG
>JBJDXC010000017.1:0-4942 GCA_051866475.1 Phascolarctobacterium sp. | reverse complement strand
TGGACAAGGACAAGATCATCGTAATCAATATTTCCGGTCGTGGCGACAAGGACGTAGCCGCAATCGCACGCTATATGGGGGTGGACTTACATGACTAGAATTCAGGAAGCATTTGCAAAAAATAAAAAGCTGTTCATCGGCTTCGTTACCGCCGGTGACCCCAATCTGGCTACAACTAAGGAGCTGGTGCTGGCCATGGTGAAGGCTGGGGTAGGCATCGTAGAGTTTGGCATTCCCTTCTCCGACCCTGTGGCCGAAGGTCCCGTCATCCAGCGTGCTGATTTGCGCGCTCTGGAAGCAGGCACAACCACCGACAAGATTTTCGACCTGGTAGCGGAGCTGCGCCAGGAAACCCAGGTGCCCTTGGTATTTTTAACCTATGCTAATCCCATCTATGCCTATGGCGCAGAGAAATTCTTCACCCGCTGCGAGGAAAGCGGCGTAGACGGCGTCATTATCCCTGATATTCCCTACGAGGAGCGTGAGGAAATGCGCCCCTATAGCGAGCCCCATAAGGTGGCGCTGGTGCCTCTGATTGCGCCTACATCTCGCGACCGCATCCAAAAGATTGCCAAGATTGGCCAAGGTTATATTTATATCGTGTCCTCCTTGGGCGTTACTGGCGTGCGCAAGGAAATTACCACCGATATTAACGCCATCGTGGCCGAAATCCGCGAGGCTACCGATGTGCCCTGTGCGGTAGGCTTTGGCATCGCCACTCCCGACCAAGCCTATGCCATGGCTAAGGCCAGCGACGGAGCCATCGTAGGCAGCGCCATCGTGAAAATCGTGGAGCAATATGGCGAGGACTCTCCCAAATATGTATATGAATATTGCAAGGAAATGGTAGAAGCAGTGCGTAAAGCCTGCTAACCAAGCTTGAAGAAAACCCTCCTTTTGTGTTACAATGGGAGGGTAATTTTTTGGACATTTTTTATTTTTTTGGAAAAGAGGTTTTGCCTTTATGAATAAGATGCAAGCAAGATTAACGGAGCGCTTTTTGCGTTATGCAGCGATTTCTTCCCAAAGTATCGCAGGTGCGCCCGTGGTTCCTTCCACTCCCGGCCAACGCCAGCTGGCAGAGCTGCTCAAGAGTGATCTAGCTGAGCTGGGCCTGGTGGATTTAGAAATCAGCGAATATTCCGTGCTCACCGGCCATTTGCCCGGCAATCTGCCCGCAGACTACCACAAGGTGCCCACTGTGGGCTGGGTTGCCCATCTGGACACTGTTAATGTAAACCTGTCCCCCGAGGTTCATCCTCAAATCGTGAAGAATTATCAGGGTGGGGACGTGCTGCTGAACGCTGAAAAGCAAATTTATATCAAGGTCAGCGAGCATCCTGAATTAGAAAAATACATTGGCAGCGATTTGATTACCAGCGATGGTACCTCCGTACTGGGCGCTGATAACAAGGCTGCCATTGCCAATCTCATGGTAGCTCTGGAGACCTTAAAGGAGAATCCTAGCATCCTCCACGGCGACATTTATGTTTGCTTCGTGCCGGACGAGGAAGTAGGCCTGTGCGGCTCCAAGAAGATGGACTTCAGCAAATTCCCAGTGGATTTTGCTTATACCATCGACTGCTGCGAGCTGGGCGAGGTGGTTTACCAAACCTTTAATGCCGGCAGCGCTACCATTAAGGTGCAGGGCGTAACTGCGCATCCCATGTCCGCTAAAAATACCTTGGTAAATCCCACTCTCGTTTGCGTAGATGTAATCAATTGCCTCGACAGAATGCAGACTCCGGAGCACACCGAGGGCACCGAGGGCTTTATTTGGGTAGAATCCATGCAAACCAATGTGTCCAAGGCTACCTTGAACCTCAAGATTCGCGACCATAACAAGGCCTTGTATGAGGCTCGCAAGAAGTTCATCACTGACGCAGTGGAATTTGTTAAGGCTAAAAATCCTAAGGCTAAGGTGGAGCTGAAGATAGTGGACGTGTATGGCAATATTGCGGACGCTATTACTCCGGAAAACCGCGTCTGCGTGGACCATATTTTCGCAGCTATGGCTGAATTAGGCATCACTCCCAAGGATATTGCCATGCGCGGTGGCACCGATGGCTCCTTTATTTCTACCAAGGGCATTCCTACGCCTAACTATTTCACCGGCGCCCACAATTTCCACTCCTATGCTGAGTTTATGCCCATGACGGCTGTGGAAAAGAGCTGCCAGATGACCCTGAAGCTGATTGAGTTGATTACGAAGTAATTAAATTTAATAAAAACATCTGTTTCCCCTCCCGTTTTCCGAGGGGAATTTTTTTTCATACGCACAAAAAAATCTCCCCGCAGAGCGGGGAGATTAAAGTGAGCGATTAAGCTATTATGCCTCAGCGAAGAACAGCTTGGACAGAGTCATAGGATCAATGTATTTGCCATCCTTGTATACGCGCATATTGCCGGAAGCGATTTCGTCGATGAGCATAACCTTGCCCTCAGCGTCATAGCCGTACTCAAATTTAATATCATAGAGCACTAGGCCCTTTTCCTTCAGGTCGTCAGCTACGATTTGGGTAATCTTTTGGGTCATTTCCTTGATGTCCTCGTATTGCTGCTCAGTCATCACGCCCAAAATTACCAGTGCGTCCTTGGTAACCAGCGGGTCGCCCAGCTCGTCGTTCTTAAAGGTAGTCTCTACATAAGCGGGTAGGTCAGCGCCCTCTGCGATATATTGGCCATAGCGACGGAAGAAGCTGCCCACAGCCTTGTGACGGCAAATAACCTCCAAGCCCTTGCCAAATACCTTAGCGGGCAATACCTCCATCGTGGTTTTAGCCAAATCAGCGCTTACATAGTGGGTCTTAATGCCAGCAGCGTTGATTTTTTCAAAGAAATACATGGACATACGCAAATTAACATCGCCCACGCCTTCAATGGTCAGGCCCACAGAATTCTCGCCCGGATCAAAAACACCGTCCTTGCCGGTGCAGTCGTCCTTAAATTCTAAGAGATAGTTGCCATTATCCAGGGCATAAACGTTCTTGGTCTTACCTACATAGACTAATTTGTTCTCCATTTTAATTTACTCCCTAATGTGAATTTGCCATAGCATAAATAATCCATAAATACTCCCAAGACTACAGCAAATCAATTTTATCATATGCTGGGACCAAGGTAAATAAGAAACCGTAAAAAAATGAACAATTTTTGGATAATGGCCGTAAAACGTTCAGGGATTACATTAGCCAGTTTACTGAAAAACATAAGTAATCGCGAAAATAATCTTTGTTGTAAAGCTCATTCTGTGATAGAATAATAATGTATACAATGCTGTATATTTGACTTCATATAGAGCTGTAAGTATGTTGAAATAAGGTGAATGGGGGCTTTTCTATGAAACAGTGGCAGGTTGTTTTCAAGAAAAATTTTTATAAAAGAGCTCTAGGGATAATGTTCGCATTTTTAGTGCTATGTGCTGCGCCGGGTAGCCTCAACGTGTCCCAGGCCGGGCAGCGCCAAACTCTGGATAGATTTGGCTATGTGGAGACCGTCTATGACAATAGTAACGGCCTGGACTCCTCCGCTGCCAACGACGTAGTCCAGACCCCGGATGGCTTCATTTGGATTGGCACCTATAACGGCCTCACGCGCTACGATGGCAGTAGCTTCTATCGCTATCCCGTGAGCAGCGGTATCTATAGCGTGGCCAATCTATACGTATCCCAAAAGGGCGAGCTCTATATCGGCACCAATGATAGCGGCCTGGCCCTGTACAAGGATAATCGCTTCACCTTCTGGCAGCGCAAGGATGGCCTGTCCTCCAATACTATCAGGGATATCGCTGAAAACGAAGAGGGCTTAATGTTCATCGGCACCACCGAAGGCTTGAGCTTTAAAAATAACGAGAACTATATTACTAGGGAAGCTGACCACCGTCTGGCCCGTCAATACATCAAGGAGCTGCATCCTGCACCGGGCAATAAGGTCTGCGGCCTGACCAAGGATGGCGCCCTTTTTATCTACAAGGGACAGGAGTTGGCAAGCTATTTTCAAGCCGACTACTTCACCTTTGGCAACGTGGTAGCCATGGAGGCAGACCCCTATAGACCCGACGAATACTGGGTGGGCACCACCGGCGACAAGGTCGTAAAAATCAAAATCACCGGCAAAGAGGTGCAGATACTTAAAACCATGACCACCGAGGGCAGGCATACCGTCAACGATATGCTGCTGCGTCCCAATGGCTCCCTTTTCGTAACAACTGATAATGGCGTGGGCTATTTTGACATTAAGGATGATTTCCACGCCATCGATAAAATGCGCTTTAATAACTCCGTAGACACTATCATGGTGGACTATGAGGATAATATGTGGTTTAGCTCCTCACGCATGGGCGTGGCTAAGCTCACCTATAATAGCTTTAGGGATATCTTTGCCTTGGCGGGAATTACTCCTAGAGTCGTCAACAGCGTGCTTAAAGCTAACGGCATCACCTATGTGGCTACCGATAGGGGACTGCTCACCCTGAAGGGGGAGCAGCGCATAAGTACGCCCATCAGCGAGCTGCTGCGCCACATCCGCACCCGCCATGTGTATCTGGATAGCAAGGGCAATCTGTGGTTTGCTACTTATTCCAAGCTAGGCCTCGTGAAATACACTCCCGATGGCACCATCAAGAGCTTTAGCCGCAAGGACGGCTTGCCCCATGAGCGCACTAGAGTAATCATGGAAGCCAGTGACGGCAGCATCTACGTGGGTACACGTGATGGCCTAGGCGTTATCCGCAATGACAAGGTCGTGCAAACCTTCACCGGTCGCAACGGCTTGGCCAATCCTCAGGTGCTATGCCTCCTAGAGGTTGATGGCAAGATTTACGTGGGCACCGATGGCGGTGGCATCAACATAATTAGGGACGACCAGATCGTCTATACTCTGGACCAGCAGGATGGCCTCAGAGCCGGCGTTATCCTGCGCATGGCTAAGGATCCGGATCAGG
>JBJDXC010000016.1:0-4998 GCA_051866475.1 Phascolarctobacterium sp. | reverse complement strand
AGTCAGCGAATTTTTTAGCAATCATTACGTCATAGCCATAAGCATATTCGTTGGAGCCGGCAATCTTTACAGCGCCGCCTTCAGCGGAGGTTTGGGACCAGTTGTAGGGAGCATAAGCACATTCCATACCAACCTTCAAAACCTTCTTCGGAGCTGCAGCCTTTTTCTCGCTGCTGCCACCGCAGCCAGCCATAATTGCCATAGCAGCAACCATCATACAGCACAGAGCTAATTTCAAATACTTTTTCATACTACACACACCTTTCCCTTGTGGAAATATCCTTTTTAATTGGTATTACTTTACTATATTTTTGTCAAAAAAGCAAGCCGTTGACATAAGATATAATGTATACATGGACAACAGCTTGCTTTTTTATTATTTTTTAGTTACAAAAGGCCACACACTTATCAACTAAAGCTCTTTATTTACACTTAGGACGCAGCTCCGGCGGCAGCATGGGACAAGCATCGTGCACAGACTCACTCAAAGGATTAACATGGACCATGCAGTGCTTTACAAGTGGGAAATTAGCCTCAATGGCAGTATGCACTGTTTCGGCAATATAATGAGCCTCCAATAGCGTCAAATCATCCTTCACGCTGATTTCCACATCCACATAAATGCGACTGCCAAACATACGGGTATTTAAAGAATCCATGTGCTCCACACCGGGCACGCGCTCGATAAGCTCCTCTAATTTTTGGGTAGTTTCCTCGTCACAGGAATGGTCCACCATCTTATCCATGGCATCCTTGAACACTTCATAGGCAGCTTGCAAAATCATTATGCAGATAATCATACTAGCGATGGGGTCCAGCACAGGATAGCCCATGCGCGCGCCCAGGATACCTACAAAGGAGCCAATGGAGGACAGAGCATCGCTGCGATGGTGCCAAGCATCCGCCATGAGAGCGCCGGAATTAATTTTTTGAGCAGCACTGCGAGTATACCAGAACATGCCCTCCTTTACCACAATGGACAGCACCGCTGCCCACAGGGCCAGCTGTCCGGGCACAACCAGCTCAGCGGCATCAGTATGAAAGACCTTTTCATAGCCGCTATAGCCAATACCGATAGCTACCAAGGTAAGCATACAAGCCAGAACTATGGCAGCCACGCATTCCATACGCTCGTGCCCGTACTGATGCTCCTCATCGGAAGCTTTATTGGCAATCTTCACGCCGGCCATAACCACAAAGGTGCTGAACACATCGGACGCAGAGTGAATGCCATCGGAAATCATGGCAGCAGAATGGGCCACAAAACCCGCTGCCAGCTTGGCCAAGCTAAGCACTAAATTCGCCACAATACTATTGAGGGAGACGATCATGGCAATACGTTCTTCTTCATTTGCATACTTCATAAGAAAACCTCCTTTAAATTCATCCTTGCAGCGCAGGCAAATATAAAAAGCGCCTGCGGAATAGTAATACACTGTCCCGCAGACGCTTATTTTTAGTCTGCTGCCCATAGGGCCCGGCTGCAAAAACCTCAAGGAGGTAGACCGCCTGATCAGTTTGTACTGTAGTCAAAAAAATCGCAGTGCAAAGAGATTATACGTAGTATAAGCGGTTAGCAGTAGGTTTGTCAATATTTTTTTGCTTCTTTATTCTTCGGGCTGAATGCGCACGCAGGAAGCCATAACCGCATTATGCCAGCCCAAGAGGAGCTTTTCGCGCTTACTCTCATCCATATTGGGAGCAAAGGTTTTAGCAATTTCGTGGTTCTGCTTAATAGATTCCTTGCTTTCCCAATAGCCAACAGCAAGACCTGCCAGATAGGCAGCGCCCATAGCGGTGGTCTCAATGGTGGTAGGACGAGCTACCTTGGCGTTCATAATATCTGCCTGGAACTGCATGAGGAAATTATTGGCGCAGGCGCCACCATCCACCTGCAGGGAAGCCAGCTTAATGCCACTGTCCTCCTGCATAGCTTGGAGCACGTCATTTACTTGATAAGCAATGGACTCTAGGGTTGCGCGTACAATATGGTTGCGGTTAACGCCGCGAGTAAGGCCCACGATAGCGCCACGAGCATACTGATCCCAGTAGGGAGCGCCCAGTCCTACAAAGGCAGGCACCATATAGCAGCCATTGGTATCTTCAACCGCAGTGGCCAGCGCTTCGGACTCAGCAGAGGTACGGATAATGCCCAGCTGGTCCCGCAGCCATTGCACGGCTGCGCCTGCCACGAAAATGGAGCCCTCCAATGCGTATTCCACCTTACCATCCACGCCCCAGGCGATGGTGGTAACAAGGCCGCTTTTAGAAGCCACGGGCTTCTCACCGGTGTTCATCAAGAGGAAGCCGCCCGTGCCATAGGTGTTTTTGGCCTCACCGGGAGCAAAGCAGGTCTGTCCAAAAAGGGCGCACTGCTGGTCACCGGCAGCACCGCTGATGGGAATTTGGTGCTCAAAAAGACGGGTATCGGTCTGCCCATAAACGCAGCTAGAGGGCTTTACCTCCGGCAGCATGGCCTTGGGCACGTTCAAAATGTCGAGGATTTCCTCATCCCACTGCAGCTGGTGAATATTGTACATTAGAGTGCGGGAAGCGTTGGAATAGTCGGTCACATGCACCTTGCCACCGGTCAGCTTCCAAATAATCCAGGTATCGATGGTGCCAAAGAGCAAACGACCGGCGTCGGCCTTTTCCCTAACACCCGGCACATTTTCTAAAATCCAATGCAGCTTGGTACCGGAGAAGTAAGCATCCAAAACAAGGCCTGTTTTCTCACGGAACATATCGGCGTAGCCCTTAGCCTTCAGGGTATCGCAATACTCCGCAGTGCGGCGGCATTGCCATACGATGGCCTTATACACGGGGCGACCGGTCACCTTATCCCAGACCACCGTAGTCTCGCGCTGGTTGGTAATGCCGATGCCGGCAATATCCTCAGGAGTCACGTTGAGCTTACTCATAGCCTCGTACATCAGACCTAATTGAGTAGCCCAAATCTCCTCCGCATCATGCTCTACCCAGCCCGGCTGAGGAAAATATTGGGTAAATTCCTTTTGGGCCACGCTGCAGATTTCACCCTCGTGATTAAAAAGGATGGCACGGCAGCTGGTGGTGCCTAGGTCTAGAGCCATAATATATTTCTTATTCATGTAGTCACTTCCTTTTTATAGGTTGGGCAGGAACATAATCAGGCCCGGCCAGTAGGTTACGATAAGCAGCGTAACCAAAAGTGCGATAATAAAGGGCAGGCACTCCTTCATGAAGTTGCCCAAGGGCGTCTCCGTAATGGCACATACCGTGAACATCATGGAGCCAAAGGGCGGTGTTAAGCCACCAATCATAATGTTGACGATGCAAATAATACCGAAATGCACCGGGTCAACGCCTAATTGCTTTACAACGGGCACCAGCAAGGGGGACAGAATAATCAAGGCAGCGCCACCTTCCAGGAACATACCCAGAACCAGCAGCAGCACGTTGATCAAGGCTAGCATCACATAAGGATTGCGGGTGAAGTCCAGCATGCCCGTGGTAATAGCCTGAGGAATGCGCTCCCAGTTCATGTAGTAGCCAAAGAAGGATGCTGCTACGATGATCAAGGTTACGGAAGAAGTGCCATAAATAGTCTCCTTCATAATGGGCCACAGATGCTCCCATTTCAGGCGTCTATAAATAACAGCGCCTACGAAAATGCAGTACACAACCGCTACAGCACCTGCCTCTGAGGGGGTAAACATACCCATGCGCAGGCCCGCAATAATGCCAAAGGGGAAGAGCAAGGCCCAAATAGAGTCCTTGAGTTGTGCAAAAATCTCACCCATGGTGGCTCTGCGCTCACGAGTAGCCTTATAGCCACGCTTCTTGGAAATAATGTGCACCGTCAGCATCAAGGCCAAAGCCATTAAAACACCGGGCACGTAGCCAGCGATAAACATCTTGGTTACGGACACATTAGCGATTAAAGCGTAAATAATCAGGTTAATGCCAGGAGGAATAACCGGTGTTACTGCGGAGGAAGCAGCCGTAATCGCTGCCGCAAAGCCCTTGGAATAGCCACGTTTTTCCATTTCCGGCACCAGCATTTTGGACTGCATGGCTGCGTCGGCGTTGGCAGAGCCGGAAACGCCACCCATCAAGAGGGACAGCAGTACGTTTACTTGGGCTAAACCGCCACTAAAATGACCGGTGAGCACCTCGGTAAATTTTAAAAGCTTTTCACTAATGCCAGCAAAATTCATGATACTACCAGCCATAATGAAGAAGGGAATGGCCAGCAGGGGGAAGGATTGACAGCTTCTAATGATACTCTGGAAGAGCAGATGGGTCGGAGATGTTGTATCAATAAAGGTAAAATAGGAAGCTGCTGCACCAAAAAGGGCAAAGGCAATGGGAATGCCTGCAAAATACAGTATGAAAACAATAAGGACGGGTAAGTAAGCCATTATGCATCGCCCTCCTTTTTGCCACAGAAGTCTTCATAAACGAAGATTACAGAATAAATGGTCATCATGAAGAAGGAAATTACCACCGCCGCCGTAATATAGGCAGAGGAAACGCCCATTACCGGGGTCAGCTTGGTATAGGATTTAGAAATGAAGACCACGGATAAATAAAACATGTAAGCGTTGAGCGCTACCAGAATGATATCCATCAAGGTTGCTATGCCACGTCGTAAAGCTGCAGGCAGCATGTTGACCACAATATCTACGCCCACGTGGCCGCGACGCTTAAAGCAGGCAATGGCGCCAATGAAAACGGACCATACGAAGCAGCCCGTGGCCACCTCTTCAGACCAGACCATGCCCATATTAAAGAAATAACGGCAGATAATGTTGAGCACAACTAGAGCAGTGGTGATAATCAAAAATCCCGCTGCAATAAGCTCTTCTGCATTTTTTAATACAAATTTCATATATTTACGAGCCTCACATATAATAAGCAAATCACACAAAAATCAACAAACACTGTAAAAAAGGGACTGTCGAAACAGTCCCTTTAAATCATAGCACCACTTGATTATTTTTTCAGGTTTTGGCG
>JBJDXC010000015.1:0-5031 GCA_051866475.1 Phascolarctobacterium sp. | reverse complement strand
CGCCTTCATGAGTGCCCAAGACAACAATCTCGTCCTCAGGCTGAAAAACCTCCTGAGCCTTGGGATTGACCAGGGTGCGTCCCTCCCGTTTAATGGCCACAACATTGACATCATAACGACGACGCAAATCCGCCTCAATCAAATTCTTGCCGATAAACTCCGTGGGAATGGGCAGGCTCATAACGCTGATCTCGCTAGAAAGCTCGATATAGTCCATAACGCCTGCAGAAATCAGGTTGTGGGCCACGCGCTCGCCCATATCCCGCTCCGCATAAACCACCTTATCCGCACCGATCTTGCTCAGCATAGCGCCGTGAAGATTATTAATAGCCTTGGCAACCACCTGCTTAATGCCCAGCTCCTTTAAAAGCATGGTGGTCATCATATTGCGCTCCACATTGCCAATGGCCACCACCGCCACATCAATATCCTCCAGGGGCAGGGCCTGCAGCGTCTTGCGGTCGCTGGCGTCACCGCTCACCACATAGGTCAGCTGACTGCTCAAATCCTGCACCAGGCTCTCATCACTATCCAGAGCATAGACCTCGTAGCCCAGCCCCTGCAGCGTTACCGCTACGCTGGTGCCAAAAAGGCCCAAACCAGCTACTAAAAATTGTTTTCTTTTAGCTTTACTCATCTTGCTACCTCATTAACTATCTGAAATTTAATATGCAAAATTAACCAATCATCACATTCTCTGTAGGATAACGCAGCTTGTCCACCCTTTTATTGAAGAAGGACATGCCAAAGGTCAATATACCGATACGCCCAATAAACATGGTCACAATCAACACCAGCTTGCACCAAGCATTCCACTCCGGTGTAATGCCGATGCCCATGCCCACGGTGCCCATGGCCGAAAAGACCTCGAACAGCACAAACTCAAAGGGATGCTGTTTATCATCCAAGACTAGCAGCAGAAAAACTGCCATGGTAACCCAGGAAATAGCGAGTAAAAAGACCGCCAAGCTTTTATTGATAATGCTGGAGTCGATGCGCCGCCGGAACATGACCACATCCTTTTTATCACGCAGCAGGGCAAAGGTAGAGGCCAAGAGCACTGCAAAGGTCGTAGTCTTGATACCGCCACCGGTGGAGGTGGGGGACGCGCCCACGAACATCATGCCCATCATAAAGAACAATGTAGCATGGGTCAGAGAAGCCAAATCCATGGTATTAAAGCCAGCAGTGCGCAGGGAGACGGATTGGAAGAGGGAGGCCAGCCACTGCTGCCCCACCCCAGCCTCGCCAATAGTCGCCCCATTGTGATGCTCCAAGAGCCAAATCAGCACCGTGCCCAGCACAATCAGAATGCCGTTGACCACCAGCACGATTTTAGAATGGAGTGTTAAGCGCTGCCAGCAGCGTTTTTCTAGTAAATCATCCAGCACCGTAAAGCCCAGACCGCCGATTAAAATGAGCAAAATAAAGGCCACATTCAAGACCACATCCCCCTGAAAGCCCACCAGACTCTGGAAATTGCCCACTAAATCAAAGCCCGCATTACAAAAAGCGGAAATTGCGTGCCAATAGCCCCAGTAAATGCCCTTCAGGCCCATGTCAAGTGAATAATAAAAATACAGGGACAGCACCGTGCCAAAGAAAAATTCCAAGAGGAAGGTATATTTAAAAACGCTCATGGCCACATGCAGCACCTCACCTGCATCATCCTGATTGAGGGAGTCCTGCACCAAGAGGCGTTGGCGAATATTCATTTTCCGATGTAAGCCAAAATTAAACAGGGTACTGATGGTCATAAGGCCGATACCGCCTAGCTGGATTAGGCAAATCAGCACTATTTGCCCAAAAAGACTCAGCTCCTTGCCCGTGTCCCACACCGCCAGACCCGTTACACAGGAGGCCGAGGTGGCCGTAAAAAAGGCGTCCAAGGGGTGCGCCCACTCTCCGCTGACGTGGGAAATAGGCAGGCACAAGAGGAAGGTACCCAGGAGGATTAAAATGGCAAAGGAGAGGCCGATTAAGGTGCTGCGATTAACATTCACAATGCTGCGCATCAACTTGCGGTAGTGCAAGCGCTTCTGGTAGCGTATGAGCTGATTGCGTTCAAAATCAGTGGTTTCTTCTTTAGTCAATTCATGTGCAATGGACTTACGCATGGCGCTCCCTCCTTTCCTGTTGCCATAGCAAAATTATCATAATAGTATTATACTCACCTGAGCGAGCAACGTCAAATAAAAAAGCCCGCCCCAACGGAGCGAGCTTTCTACTAACTCAAAAATTGGCTAGCTTATAGACGATTTTTACAGAGCGGCTTTTGCTGCTTCTACCAACTTAGCAAATGCAGCTGCGTCGAAAATAGCCATGTCAGCCAGAACTTTGCGGTTCAGGTTGATGCCAGCCTTGGACAGGCCGCAGATGAAACGGCTGTAGCTCATGCCGTTAGCACGGGTAGCAGCGTTGATACGAGCGATCCACAGACGACGGAATTCACGCTTTTTAGCGCGACGGTCGCGACGAGCATAGCTCAGAGCTTTCATTACCAGCTCGTTAGCTTTTTTGAATTGTTTGCTGCGAGAACCATAGTAGCCTTTAGCCAGTTTCAGAATGTGTTTATGACGACGATGAGCGGTTACGCCCACTTTAACTCTTGCCATTTGTAATATCCTCCTTTAAAATCTCTAATAATTAAGCGTAGGGGAGCATCTTTGCAACATGCTCTTTATCAGTCTTGTGAACCAGAGCTGCTTTGCGCAGGTTTCTCTTACGTGCAGGAGATTTATGTTCGAGAATGTGGCTCTTGAAGTTTTTAAAATGTTTGAATTCACCAGAAGCGGTTTTCTTGAAGCGCTTTGCAGCAGCTCTACGGGTTTTCATTTTCGGCATGGTAATTTCCTCCTCTATTATTTAGCAGGTTTCGGCGCAACAATCATAATCATGTTTTTGCCTTCTAATTTGGGTACTCTTTCAACAACGGCAATTTCTTTTAACTGCTCTGCCATCTTATTGAGCAGTACTTCGCCAAGCTCAGGATGGGACAGCTCGCGGCCACGGAACATGATGGTAACCTTTACCTTGTCGCCATCCTCCAGGAAGCGAACCGCATTCTTGTACTTAACGTTAAAGTCATGGTCCTCGATACCGGGGCGCAGCTTCACTTCTTTAATGTCGAAGGTTTTTTGCTTCTTACGGGCTTCCTTTTCACGTTTTTGTTGCTCGTAACGGAACTTGCCGTAGTCCATAATTTTGCACACGGGCGGTTTCGCTGTGGGAGCAATCTCAACTAAATCTAAATGTCTTTCCACTGCCAGTTGTTGGGCTGCACGACCGGACATAATGCCAAGCTGTTCGCCATCAGCAGTAATAACACGCACTTCACGCGCACGAATTTCTTCGTTGATACGCAAGCTTTCTTTGGCTATGACAATTCACCTCCAGGGACACCAGGTAAGCGCACTGCTTACAAAAAATAAATGCGGGCAGAAATAATCCACCCGCAGAAAAATATCATATCCAACCCTGTCGAGTAATGACCGCAAGGTGAGAAGCGGGAGGCTTCTGCTTTGTTACTGGAATATGATACCATATTGTAAACTTTGTGTCAACTATTATTTTATTTTTTTGCTTTGGAGTCCACTACATCCTTCAGGATGGCCTCAAAGGCTTCGAAGCTCATTGCGCCCATGTCGCCCTCAGCACGGTTACGCGGGGATACAGTCTTGTTTTCCATATCCCGGTCGCCTACAACCAGCATGTAAGGAATCTTTTCCAGCTGGCCCTCGCGAATCTTCTTGCCAATCTTTTCGTTGCGAGCGTCCACGGTTACGCGGTAGCCCTCGCTCTCCAGCTTACGGGCCAGCTCGTAGCAATAATCAGCAGCGCGGTCGGTTACGGGCAGGAAGCGTACCTGCTCCGGAGCCATCCAGGTGGGCAGTGCACCGGCATAGGTCTCGATTAAGTAAGCCAAGGTGCGCTCATAGCAGCCCAGGGAGGTGCGGTGAATGATGTAGGGCAGCTTCTTCTCGCCGTTTTCATCCACATAGTACATGCCAAATTTCTCGGCCAACAGCATATCGATTTGGATGGTAACGATGGTATCCTCTTTGCCGAATACATTGTGGAATTGGATATCCAGCTTGGGACCATAGAAGGCTGCTTCGTCGATACCGATTTCATAGTTTACGCCCAAATCGTCCAGGATTTTGCCCATAACATTTTGTGCGTGCTCCCATTGCTCAGCGGTGCCCTCGTATTTATTGTTGGGGTTAGCAGGATCCCATTGGCTGAAGCGGAAGGTGCATTTATCCAGCATGCCCACGGTGTCCAGCACGTATTTTGCCAAATCCAGGCAGCCCTTGAATTCTTCTTCCAATTGGTCAGGACGGAGAATCAGATGGCCCTCGGAAATGGTGAATTGGCGTACGCGGATGAGGCCGTGCATCTCGCCGCTGTCCTCGTTGCGGAACAGGGTGGAGGTTTCGCCTAAGCGCATGGGCAGCTCACGGTAGGAGCGTTGACGGTTCAGGAACACCTGATACTGGAAGGGGCAGGTCATAGGACGCAGAGCGAAGCATTCCTTGGTCTCGTCGTGGGGGTCGCCCAAAATGAACATGCCGTCCAAATAATGATCCCAGTGACCGGAGATGCGATACAGGTCGCGCTTAGCCATGAGCGGGGTCTTGGTCAAGAGATAGCCACGCTTTTGCTCCACATCCTCAATCCAGCGTTGCAACAGTTGGATGACGCGAGCGCCCTTGGGCAGCAGGATGGGCAGACCTTGGCCAATATAATCCACGGTGGTGAAATATTCCAAATCGCGGCCCAGCTTGTTGTGGTCGCGCTTCAAGGCTTCAGCCTGCTGTGCCAAATATGCGTCCAGCTCCTCCTTCTTGGGGAAGGCTACGCCGTAAATGCGCTGCAGCATCTTGCGTTTGGAGTCGCCACGCCAGTAAGCGCCGGTAGCGCTGGTTAATTTAATAGCATTGCCCTTAATGCGGCCGGTGGAGTCCAGGTGGGGACCGGCGCACAGGTCGGTGAAGTCGCCCTGCTTGTAGAAGGAGATCACCGCGTCCT
>JBJDXC010000014.1:0-5124 GCA_051866475.1 Phascolarctobacterium sp. | reverse complement strand
CTGCCTGCCAGCAATACCGCATCTGCGGCAGCGGCAAGTGCCCCATGGGCATTGCCACCCAGGACCCGGAGCTACGCGCACGGCTGCACATCGACGCGGCTGCCCAAAGGGTAGCCAACTACCTGAAGGTATCCTTAGCCGAGCTCAAATCCTACGCTCGCATCACCGGCCATAAAAATTTACATGATCTTAACTTAAGCGATTTGTGCACCATCAACCGCGAAATCAGCGAGTTTACCGACATTCCCCACGCTTAAGCGGGGTCTGAAAGGCCTTGCAGAATAGGGTGCTATGATGTATAATAAAAGTAGCCATATTGTGCAAATTAGTAAAGGAAGGTGTATTATGAAAAAGCTTTTAGTTTTTCTCATGGCGGCTTTGATGGTCGTTGCTATGGCAGTTGCTGGCTGTGGCGGCGGTGAAAAGAAGGCTGACAAGGCTGCTGGCGGCGGCATTGCTCACAAGGAAAAGCTGGTTATTGGTACCGATGCTGATATCAACAACCTGAACCTGCAAAAGCAACAGGACGCAGCTAACAACGTTATCTTGAAGAACACCCACCAAACCCTGGTTTTCTTCAACAACGGTTCCCAAGGTAAGGAGCGCTTCGTTCCGGGCCTGGCTACCGACTGGAAATTCGTGGATGATACCCATATCATCATGAATTTGCGCAAGGATGTTTACTTCAACGACGGCAAAAAGACCCCGATGACCGCCGAGGACGTAAAATTCACCCTGGACATGGCCATGAAGAACGTTATCAAATCCGCTCTGGCTGGCTTTGTAAAATGCACTGTTAAGGACAAATACCAAATCGAAATTGAAATTAAATCCTACAACAACGAGTTCATTCAATCCCTGTCCTCCGTTCCTCTGTCCATCCAATCCAAAAAGGCTTATGATGATGGCGTGAAGGAGCCCTGGTTCATCGGCACCGGCCCCTACAAATATGAGAAATGGGTACAAGGTGAATACTGCCGTCTGGTAAAGGTTAAGGATTACTGGGGAAATAACCTGCCCGCAACCGATAACTTTGCTCCTGGCGTATCCGATATTATTGAATTCCGTCCCATGATCGAGGCTTCCGCTCGTGTAATGGCTCTGCAAGCCGGCGAAATCGACGTTTGCGTGAACCCGCCCATTAACGACCTGAAATTCTTGAAGGACGACAAGAAGGTTACCGTTTATGAACAACCCGGTACCCGCCTGTTCTACTTTGCCTTCAACGTAGAAAAGAAGCCCTGGGATAACCAAAAGCTGCGTCAAGCAGTTGCTTGCGCTATCGACAAGAAGTCCGTTCTGGACGCTGCTTTGAACGGCAAGGGCACCCTGCAAAAGACAATTCTGAACCGTGGCCTGTGGGGCTTCTATGATGAAATGCCCGGCTATGACTTCAATCTGGAGCGTGCAAAACAATTGATGAAGGAATCCGGCGTAACCGGCCCCATCAAGACCACCCTGACCTATGCAACCGGCGCTCCCTATGAGCAAATTGCTACTGTAATCCAAGCTAACCTGGCCAAGATCGGCATCACCGTTGATCTGGTTCCCATGGAGCAAGCTGCTCTGAAGGCTGCCTGCAAGGACGGCAAGCAATCCCTGTTCCTGTGGCGTTGGAACGAGGACTCCAAGGTTGACTTCGTATATCGCGACCTGTTCTACACTGGCTCTGGCTCCAACTACCATCATTTTGCAGATCCTAAGGCTGACAAGATGATCGACGATGTGGCAACTCTGAAGGACCAAAAGAAACGCATGGAAACCGGTATCGAGCTGCAAAAATACTTGGTTGACCAATGCCCGCAGGTTCCTCTGTACATTGCTAATTTGGTTATCGCTTATAATAAGGACCTGAAGGGTACCTATTTCTATGGCGGCGGCAACCACGATTGGCGTCATGCTTATATCGCTAAATAATTAAGCTGCATAATTTACAAAGGTGTAAAACAAGGGAGGCATAGTCCTCTCTTGTTTTATATACAAGCTTTTTAAAAAAGAGAAAGGAGCTTGTTTGGATGCTTAAATACGTTGTGAATAGACTTTTAAGCCTTATCCCGGTAATTTTGGTAACATCCTTTCTGATTTACTGGGCTATGAGCCTCACCGAGGGTGACCCGGCTATGATGATTGCCGGTGACGGTGCAACCCAGGAAATGATTGACCAGATTCGTCATGATTTGGGTTTGGACCAGCCCTTTTTGCTGCAATATTTTAATTATATGAAGGGTATGCTGGTGGGTGACATGGGCAAATCCTATGTGACCAATAAGGACGTGTTCGCCACCTTCTTCCAATACCTGCCCAATACCCTCTATCTGGGCGGTTCCGCTGTTATCATCGCTACCATCGTTTCCATTCCCCTGGGCATTTACACTGCCATTAACCAAAACACCTGGAAGGATACCGCTGGCATGGTATTCGCTCTGTTCGGTACCTCCATGCCTAACTTCTGGCTGGGCCTGATGCTGATCATCATCTTTGCCCTGAATTTGCGAATGTTCCCCACCGGAGGTAACTTCGGCTGGAAGAGCCTGGTATTGCCCGCTGTGACCGTTGGCTTTGGCCTGGCGGCCTTGATTACCCGTATCACTCGTTCCTCCATGCTGGACGTTATGCGTCAGGACTACATGACCACTGCTCGCGCTAAGGGCTGCAGTGAGCATCGCGTTATTTATAAGCATGGCCTGAAGAACGCCTTGATTCCCATTATCACCGCTATCGGCCTGCAGATGTCCCTGGTTATCACCGGCTCCGTGCTGGCAGAGACCGTCTTCAGCTGGCCCGGCATCGGCCGTCTGGTGTATGAATCCATCACTCGCCGCGATATTCCCATGGTAACCGGCTCCATCATTCTGTGCTCTATTTTAATGTGTATTATCAATCTGGTGGTTGACCTTGTATACGCCTTCTTTGATCCGCGTATTAAGGCCCAATATAGCAAGAAGGGGTGAGGAAGATGGCTGCAAAAAAACGTATTAAAGGACGCACCATGTTCCAAGAAACCTGGCATCGTCTTATGAAGAATAAGGGCGCCGTGATCGGTATGGCCTTCCTGGTTTTCCTGTGCATAGTCGCTCTGGTTAGTCCCTTTGTTTTTGATTATGAAACCGATGTTATCGGCCAAAATTTGGCTAATAAGCTGCAGGCTCCCAATAGTGAGCACTGGTTTGGCACCGATGAATATGGCCGCGATTTGTTTGCCCGCGTTATGTATGGCGCCCGCTACTCTTTGGCCATCGGCATCGGCTCCGTGGGCTTTGGCCTGGTTGTAGGCACCATTTTGGGCTCCATCGCGGGCTTCTACGGAGGCAAGGCCGACGATATCATCATGCGCGGCATCGATATTTTTTACTCCATCCCCAATATCCTGAAGGCTGTTGTAATCGTATCCCTGCTGGGCACCAGTACCATCAATTTGATTATCGCGCTGGCTATTTCCTGCGCCACCAACTACGCTCGTATTGTGCGCGCCTCCGTGATGACCGTCCGCGATTTGGAATATGTGGAATCCTCCTATGCTATGGGCCTGCCCACCTGGAAGATTATCCTGCGTCATATTCTGCCCAACTGCTTGTCTCCCATTATCGTGCAGACAACCCTTTTAATTGGCACCACCATTATTTCCGCTTCCTCCCTGAGCTTCTTGGGCATTGGCGTGCCCGCACCCGCTCCCGAATGGGGTGCACTGCTCTCCGGTGGTCGTGCCCATATCCGTGGCGCCAGCTATATCTGCGTTATTCCCGGTTTAGCAATTATGTTTACAGTACTTGCCCTGAACCTTTTGGGCGATGGTCTGCGTGATGCGCTGGACCCGAAGCTGAAGAAATAAGGGGGCTTGCATTATGGATTTAGTATTAGATATTAAGGACCTAGTAGTCCATTACGAAACAGAAGATTCCGATGTGCATGCGGTCAACGGCATTGATATTGCCATTGGCAAGCAGCGCACCCTGGGCCTGGTAGGCGAGACCGGCGCCGGCAAGACCACCACCGCCCTTTCCATTATGAATCTGGTGCCCGACCCGCCGGGAGTTATCAAAAGCGGCTCCATTACCCTGGAGGGTAAGGATGTGCTGAAGATGAGCGAGGCGGAGCTGGAGGCTATGCGCGGCAATGATGTGGCCATGATTTTCCAGGACCCCATGACGGCCCTGAACCCGGTTATGACCGTGGGCGAGCAGATTGCCGAGAGCCTAGAGCTGCACCAAAACCTGAAGCCCGAGGAGGCCTTGGAAAAGGCTAAGGAGATGCTGAAGCTGGTAGGCATTGCCGAGGCGAGAGCCACCGACTATCCCCACCAGTTCTCCGGCGGTATGAAGCAGCGCGTAGTTATTGCTATTGCCCTGGCCTGCAGCCCCAAGCTGCTCATTGCGGACGAGCCCACCACGGCCTTGGACGTAACCATTCAAGCCCAGGTGCTGGAGCTGATGAAGGATCTGATTAACAATCGCGATATGTCCATGCTGATGATTACCCACAGCCTGGGCATCGTGGCGGAAATCTGCGACGATATGGCCGTTATGTACGCCGGTCGCATTGTGGAGAAGGGCACCGTGGACGATGTGTTCAACAGCATGCGCCATCCCTATACGGAGGGCCTCTTCAACAGCCTGCCCAATCTGAAGGAGCAGGGGGAGATGCTGGAGCCTATTAAGGGCCTCATGCCGGACCCGGCTGATTTGCCGCCGGGATGCACCTTCGCGCCCCGCTGTCCCTATGCAACCGAGGCTTGCTCTGCATCCGTGCCGGAGCTGAAGTCCATGGATGGCAGCAAGACCCATTTCGTGGCCTGCCATGCATATAGTAGACCTGGCTTCGCTTTAAGGAGGAACCAAAAATGAGTAACGCTCCTTTATTAGTGATTGAAAATTTAACCAAGTATTTTAATACAGCAGCGGGCCAGCTCCATGCGGTGGACGGCGTGAGCTTCTCCTTGGAGGAGGGCAAAACCCTGGGCATTGTAGGCGAGTCCGGCTGTGGTAAATCCACCACCGGTCGCTGTATTTTAAAGCTTATCGAGCCCACCAGCGGCAGGATTATTTTCCAGGGCAACGATATTACCAAGCTGAGCCGCAAGGAAATGCGTCCCCTGCGCCAAAAGATGCAGATGGTGTTCCAGGACCC
>JBJDXC010000013.1:3870-5156 GCA_051866475.1 Phascolarctobacterium sp. | reverse complement strand
CTTGCGGGCCTTGGCCATAGCCAAATCCCACTCCCAGGCCTGCTTATTACCCTTGGCCAAGTCCGCAGCATGTGCTGCAATGCGAGCAGCAATCACGCCCTCGCGCACGTCCTGCAAATCGGGCAAGCCCAAGTGCTCAGCAGGAGTTACATAGCACAGGAAGTCCGCACCGCTGACCGCAGCCAAGGTACCGCCAATAGCGCTGGTAATATGGTCATAGCCCGGCGCAACGTCGGTTACTAGAGGCCCCAGTACGTAGAAGGGGGCGCCGTGGCAAAGACGTTTTTGCAGCTGCATATTAGCTGCGATTTGGTTGTAGGGAACGTGACCGGGGCCCTCCACCATGACCTGCACGCCCTTGTCCCAAGCGCGCTGGGTCAGCTCGCCCAAATTCAGCAGCTCCTGGATTTGGGCGCGGTCGGTAGCATCAGCGATGCAGCCGGGGCGCAGGCCATCACCCAAGGAAATGGTCACATCATATTCAGCACAGATATCAAGTATTTCATCATAGTATTCGTAAAGAGGATTTTCCTTATCATTGTGCAGCATCCAGCCAGTGATAAAGGAGCCACCGCGGCTAACAACGTCCATGACGCGGCCCTCGTCAATCAAGGCCTTGAGCACATTTTTATTGATACCGCAGTGAATGGTCATAAAGTCCGCACCATCAGCAGCCTGTTGGCGAATAACATCAAAAATATCTTCCTTGGTCATCTCTACCACAGCGCCACGCTTTAAGATGGTCTCTACTGTGACTTGATACATGGGCACTGTGCCTACCATAACAGTGGAAGCGCCGATGATAGCTTGACGGGAGGCGCTGATATTGTTACCAGTGGATAGATCCATGACGGAATCAGCGCCAGCTTCGATAGCAGCAGCCAGTTTCTTTAGCTCCGGCTCTGGATCAGGAAAGCTGGAGGATGTACCGATATTAGCGTTGACCTTCACCTTTAAACCCTGACCTACGCCACGAGGAATGATATTCTTATGATTGATATTGCAGGGAATGGCGATAATGCCTTGAGCTACGCCCTCGCGAATAAATTCAGGGGTCACCTGCTCCTGCTCTGCTACAATTTTCATCGCTTCCGTGATAATACCCTGTCTTGCCAATTGCATTTGTGTTGCCATATTTTTGCCTCCTTACATACGCTCAACCTGCAGGCCAGCAATAAAAAAGCTGTCGCTTCTTCCTGCGACAGCTAGTCTTTTTACAACTTCGCTTTCCTACGCCGGTACTAACCGTCTCAGGTTCAAAGGGTCGGAACTCTCCTCTCAGCAGC
>JBJDXC010000013.1:0-3770 GCA_051866475.1 Phascolarctobacterium sp. | reverse complement strand
TCGCCCGATACAGCGAAAGAAAGTTGGCCTTTGGCAAATTGGGTGGCACCGCGAGCAGTTCTCGTCCCATGTGGGATGGGAGCTTTTTTATTTGTGCTACTGTGCCAAGGCAATTTGGGTGGTACCGCGAGAGGAGAAGCTCGTCCCAAAGGGCGTGCTTCTCTATATTTTTATTAGGAGATTTTTATTATGATTAGGACTTATAACTTTAACGCCGGCCCCTCTGCCATGCCCCTAGAGGTGTTACAGGAGGCCCAAGCAGAATTTTTGAACTATGCCAACACCGGCATGAGTATCATCGAGATGAGCCATCGCAGCGCCGATTACGCTGCCATGCATGCCGAAACCAAGGCCCTGCTTAGAGAGCTCATGGAAATTCCTGAGGATTATGAAATTCTCTTTATCCAGGGCGGTGGCAGTACCCAATTTTTAATGACAGCAGCCAATTTCCATACCAAAAAATATGCTGCTTATGTAAACACGGGCGTGTGGGCTAAAAAAGCTATGGCCGAAGCCAAATTCTTCGGCGAAGCCTACGAAGCAGCCTCCAGTGCTGACAAGAATCACAGCTACATCCCCACCGAATTCACCTTTAAGCCCGACACATCCTATGTGCATATCACGGCTAACAATACCATTTACGGCACCGAGTACAAAACCTTCCCCAAATTTGATGTGCCCGTCATTTGTGATATGTCCAGCGACATTCTCTCTCGCAAGGTAAATGTGGCTGACTTTGACTTAATCTATGCCGGTGCTCAAAAAAATCTAGGCCCAGCAGGCGTGGTCATTGTCATCGCTAAAAAGAGCTTTTTGGCCACCGCTCGCCAAGAGCTGCCCACCATGCTCAAGTATTCCACCTTTGCGGATAATGACTCCCTGTACAACACCCCGCCGGTTTTCGCCATCTACATGGTTAATAAGACCTTGCACTGGATTAAAAAGCAGGGCGGCGTCGAGGCCATTGCTAAGAACAACGAGGCTAAAGCCAAGGTCATCTATGACGTTATTGACAACAGCAACGGCTTCTACAAGGGCCATGCTGAAAAAGGCTCTCGCAGCCTTATGAATATTACCTTTAATCTGGCAACGCCGGAAATGGAAAAAGACTTTGTAGCCAAGGGCAAAGCCGCTGGCTTTGTAGGCATCGGCGGACATCGCTTGGTAGGCGGCTGTCGCGCTAGCACCTACAACGCAGTCCCCATGGAGGCCTGCGTAGCACTAGCCGAATTTATGAAAGCATATCAAAAGGAGCATGAATAAAATGAGCATGAAAGTATTCGTAAGTAATGATATTAGTGAAAAGGGCGTGGCACTGCTGCGCGAGCATTTTGATGTGGACATTATGCCCAACATGGAGCCTGCCGAGCTCATCAAGGTTATCAACAACTATGACGCTCTTGTAACTCGCTCCCTCACCCGCGTCACCAAAGAAGTCATCGAAGCAAGCACTCGCCTCAAGGTCATCGGCCGCGCCGGCGTAGGCGTTGACAACATCGACATCCCCGCCGCCACCGCTAAAGGCATCGTCGTTTTGAACACTCCCGAAGGCAACACCATGGCAGCTACCGAGCACACCGTAGCCATGCTCATGGCCATGACCCGCCACATTCCTCAGGCTCATCAATCCATTCAAGAGGGCAAATGGGATCGTAAATCCTTCACCGGCATCCAAGTGCAAGGCCGCACCTTGGGCATCATCGGCGTGGGCCGCATCGGCAGCCGCGTTGCGAAGCGCATGCAGGGCATGGAAATGATTACCATTGGCTATGACCCTTATATCTCCGAAGAACGTGCTCGCCAAGTAGGCGTAGAGCTGGTAGATTTGGATACCCTGCTTAAACGCTCCGACTATATCACCATCCACACTCCCCTAACCAAAGAAACTGAGCATATGATTAACGCTGAAACCATCGCTAAAATGAAGGACGGTGTGCGCATTGTCAACTGCGCCCGCGGCGGCTGCAGCGACCATCAGGCCATCGCCGACGGCATCAAGTCCGGCAAAATTGCCGGCGCTGCCATCGACGTTTACCCCTCCGAGCCCCTTACTAAAGAGAATAATCCTTTCCTAGGCCTCTTCAACGTAGTCCAAACACCGCACTTAGGTGCATCTACAGAGGAAGCACAAATCGGCGTCGCCGTAGACGTTGCCTACGGCGTTATCGATGCCCTGGAGGGTCGCCCTGTCATGACTGCCGTCAACATGGCTCCCATTCCCAAGAGCGTAGCTGAGGTTATTCGTCCCTACTTTGGTCTGGCCGAGCGCATGGGTACTGTGGGCATTTACTTAGCCGATGGCCCCATTACCAAGGTGGAAGTAGAATTCACCGGCACCTTGGCTGAGACCGAAACCCAAGCTCTCACCACCGCCTTCTTAAAGGGCCTCTTAAACCCCATTCTCCAAGAAAGCGTTAACTTCGTTAATGCGCCTGGCATGGCTAAAAAACGCAATATCGAAGTTAAAGAAGTAAAGGCTAACAAGCCTGGCTACTTCTCCACCGCTATCAACGTGCGCATCACCACTGCCAAGGGTACTCATAAAATCGAAGGCACCCTCTTCGACGGCAAAACTCCGAAAATCGTACAAATCGACCAATACTACATCGACTTTAAGCCTGAGGGCTATCTGCTATTAGCGCCTCACATCAACCGCCCCAACATGATTGGTCAAATGGCTACCATCTTGGGCAAAGCAGGCATCAACATTAACAGCATGCAGGTTGGCAGCACTCCTAAGTCCGACACCAACATCATGGCTATCGCCGTTGGCGACGACATCCCCAACGACATCATGCTGCAGCTGCGCGGTGTGGACGGCATCCTAGACGTAAAACTGATTAACTGCGAGGGTTAAGATGACGAGAATTATTTTAGTTCGCCATGGCGAAACAACCTGGAATATCGAAGGACGCTACCAAGGTCAAGAGGACACTCCTTTGAGTGAGCGCGGACTTAAGCAGGGCCATCTGCTGGCAGAGGGTCTGCGCCATATCCCCATTGATTTGGCCATCTCCAGCCCCTTGCAGCGCTCCTACCAAACCTGCAAATTCTGTGCCGATTTGCACAACATCCCCGTTGCAACCGACGACAGACTTTTGGAAATCAACCACGGCAGCTGGGAAGGCGTACTGGCCGGGGATATCCAAAAGCAGTACCCTGTGGAATTTGCCCAATGGCACAGCGAGCCCGAAAAGGTAGTCATGCCCGGAGGCGGCGAAAGCCTTGAGGACGTGCGCAAGCGCGTGCGTGCTGCCTTTGATGAATATGTGGCAAAATATCCTGACAAAACCATCCTCGTGGCCGCTCATGACGCTGTGAACAAGGCCATTATTTGCGACCTTTTAGGCTTAGGCATGGAGCATTTCTGGCAAATCAAGCAGGACAACACCTGCATCAACGTACTGGAATGCAACAATGGAGTATGGCGCACAGTCCTCCTTAACTCCACCAACCACATGGGCTTCCTCTTCAGCGGCATCGAGCAAGCAGGTCTTTAAAAGTACATAAAAAAACTGCGAGAAGTTTTTGCTTCCCGCAGTTTTTTATTTGAGCTTTTTCTGTAACCATATCAAGCGTATAGACAATATTGTGGCACTACTTATGACACCGCAGTCAAGACTTTGCCAATAAGCGAAGGCGCCATTGCCTACTTTATAGTCCAAGAACAAGCCCAAGGGCAGACAAATGCCCCAATAGGCCAGCATGCTCGCCCAAAAGGTCGCATCCACATCCTTATAGCCACGCAAAATGCCCTGAATCGGCGCCGC
>JBJDXC010000012.1:0-5160 GCA_051866475.1 Phascolarctobacterium sp. | reverse complement strand
CTAGCGACCTTGGCTCGTTCAGTGCCGTATCGCGTCGACTTGTATATAATACCACAGCGAGTTTTTAATGTCAACACCTTTTTACAAGTTTTTTGAGTTTTTTCTGCTTCATTTTTGCCACAACAACGCTGACTTTCTTTTCCCTCCCGTATTTTACACAAAAGCCACTTAAATAATATGACAAAACCTGCTGATGATGTTATAATAATAGTGCTGTCTATTATTAAGGATACTCACAGCCAATATTTCAAATGAAGAGGTAGAAAATGTTAAAAGCACTTAAATTTTTGGTCATCTGTGTAATTTGCCTGATGATTATGGGAGTCTCCGTGCTTTACGGCTTCTCCAGCCTGTTCGCACCTCCCAATATGGACGAAACTCTAATACCTGATGCTGCTTCCCAGTTTTATGATAGCAAGGGCAACGTTATTTATACCACGCTTTCCGAAGAGCGTCGTGTGCCTGTATCCATTGACAAAATTCCTAAGCATGTGCAGCAAGCCTTTATAGCTATTGAAGATAATCGTTTTTATGAACATGCAGGTATTGACTATCGAGGCACAGCCCGCGCCTTAGTATCCACCTTAAGTGGCCATGAGGTACAAGGCGGCAGCACTATCACCCAACAGCTTGCGAAAAATGCCTTTCTAACCCAAGAGCGCTCCATCGTAAGAAAGATTAAGGAAGCCTTTATTGCCAAGGAGCTGGAGCATAAGTATACTAAAGATGAAATTCTTTCCATGTACTTAAATCGCATCTACTTTGGCCAAGGCGCTTACGGTATTGAAAGTGCTTCCATGTACTATTTTAATAAGCATGTACAAAATCTTGATATCGCCGAAGCCGCTACCCTAGCTGCTATCCCTAAGAGCCCCAACTACTACAATCCCTTTGAAAATCCCAAGGAAAGCAAAAATCGTCAGGAGCTCGTTATCGACCAAATGGTTAAATACGGCTTCATTAATGCCGACCAAGCTGCTCAAGCCAAAGCTAAAAAAATGGTTTACAGCACCTCCCATAAGGTCAAGAACAATCCTCGTGGCTATTTCTTTGATATGATTAGTCAAAAGGTTATTGCCGAGGTCGGTGCCGATGCCCTCTATAAAGGCGGTTTAAAAATCTATACCACCTTGGATATGGATATGCAAATAGCTGCTGAAAAGGCTATGCATCATCTGCCCAACTATTATACCGATAACAAAAAGCTGACCCAACCGCAAATGGCTCTGGCAGCTGTCGACCCCAAGACCGGCTATGTCAAGGCTATGATCGGTGGCCGTGGTCAGGATAAATTCAACCGCGCTACCTTAGCAGTGCGTCAACCGGGCTCTGCTTTTAAGCCTTTCGTTTATCTCACTGCTATGCAAAACGGCTTTACTCCTGCTAGTATTATTGAAGATAAAGAAGAAGAATTTGCCAAGGGCTGGAAGCCTCAGAACTCTGACCTGCAATGGCATGGCAAGGTAAGCCTGCGTACCGCCCTCAAGCGCTCCTTTAACGTGCCCACCATTAAGCTGGCTCGTGAGGTCGGCGTTGATAAAATCGTGGCCAATGTTGAAAAGCTTGGCATTACTACCTTGGTTGATTCCGGTGCTTATAGCGATGTCAATCTGGCCATGGCCTTGGGTGGCTTGAGCAAGGGTGTAAATCCTCTGGAAATGGCCTCCGCCTATGGTGTATTTGCCACCAACGGCTTATATAGCAAGCCTATAGCACTTTTGAAAATTGTGGACCGCGATGGCAAGGTGCTCTATCAAGCTAAGAGCCAAACCAAACGCGTCATTGATGCTGCCTCTGCTTATCTGACCACCAGCATGCTGGAGGATGTTTTGATAAGCGGTACCGCAGGTGGTATGGGCATTGGACGCCCGGCAGCAGGCAAAACCGGTACCACCGATACCTATATCGATGCTTGGTTTGTAGGCTATACTCCTGATTTAAGCACCGCCGTTTGGGTAGGTGACGATAATAATAAGCCCATGCAGCGCATGTATGGCAGCGGCGCTCCCCTTTCCATCTGGCATGAGTTTATGGTTAATGCTTTGGCTTCCACACCGCGTACCGGCTTTAGCAACCCTGGCGTTTCCGTTCCCAAGGAGCCTGAAATCAAGCAGGATGAAGAGGATAAGGATAAAGAGCAAAAGGATGGCGATGCCAAAGCTACTGACAAAAAGGATGCGAAGGCTGGCAATACCGCTCCTAGCAAAGCTCCCACAGTAAGCAATCAACCTAATTCTTCTAAGAAGAGCATGAAGGCTCGCATTGATGCTATCATGGGTAAACCCACCGTTAGCACCAAGCCAACCAAGAATTAATAGCTATTCACCGCAGTTCTCGGATGGAACTGCGGTGTTTTTTTAACTATTTTTGTATACAGTATGCACTTTTTTGTGCTATAATAAAGGTAGTTAGATTTTAAGCTTTGCAATTTACATATAAGGAGGACAACAATGGAAAAGAAACCTGTAAAGATAGTAGAAACTGTTTTACGCGACGGTCATCAATCCTTGGCTGCCACCAGAATGCGCATCAATGATATGTTGCCCGCTTTAGAAAAAATCGACAATGTTGGTTATTATGCTGTAGAAGCATGGGGCGGTGCTACCTTTGATGCTTGCCTGCGCTTCTTGAACGAAGACCCCTGGCAACGTCTGCGCACCTTGAAAAAGCATTTGCCCAAAACTCCTATTCAAATGCTCCTGCGTGGCCAGAACATTTTGGGCTATAACCATTATGCTGATGATGTGGTGCGTGAATTTGTAAAACGCTCCGTAGCTAACGGCGTTTCCATCATCCGTATTTTTGATGCCTTGAACGATACCCGCAATCTGGAATGCGCTATGCGCGCTGCCAAAGAAGCCGGTGCCCATGTACAAGGCTGCATCGTTTATACCATCAGCCCTTATCACAAGGATAGTAATTTCGTTGAGCTGGGTAAAGAGCTTGCCCAAATGGGCGCGGACTCCATCTGCATCAAGGATATGGCTGGTTTATTGCGCCCCTACGCTGCTGAAAGCCTAGTACGCAGCCTGAAGACCGAGGTGGGCCTGCCCGTTGATCTGCATACTCACTTCACCAGCGGCATGGGTGATATGACCCTGCTGAAGGCTGTAGAAGCCGGTGCCGATATTATTGACACAGCTCTATCCCCCTTTGCTACCTCCACCAGCCAACCCTGTACCGAATCCATGGTTGCTACCCTGCAAGGCTCTCCCTATGATACGGGCATCCAGCTGCCGGCCCTCAATGAATTGGCCGATTATTTCAAGGATGTACGCAAGAGCTTGACCAATGATTTCAACTTAAACCCCAACATTCCTATAGACCCCAAGGTTTTGACCTTCCAAATCCCCGGCGGCATGCTGTCCAACCTGCTCAACCAAATGAAGGAAATGGGCGTTGCTGATAAGTATCCGCAATTATTGGAAGAAATGCCCCGCGTACGCGCAGAATTAGGCTATCCGCCGCTAGTAACTCCCACTAGCCAAATCGTTGGCTCCATGGCCGTATTAAACGTAGCTTTGGGTCGCTATAAGATGATTCCTCGCGAAGTTAAGGATTTAATCCTTGGTAAATATGGCCGCACTCCGGGACCGATTGACCCTGAGGTTCGCAAGCTGGCCATCGGCAATGCTCCGCAAATCGACCATCGTCCTGCCGACGACATTGCGCCGCAGCTGAAGAAGCTGAAGGAAAAGCTTGCTGAAGAAGGCTTCCCCAATGCTCCCATCGAGGATGTATTGAGCTATGCTTCCTTCCCCGAGGTAACGCTGAACTTCCTGCGCCACAGCAATATCGGCATGCACTTCCATGACATGTAAATAAATGCGCTAAACTAGAAAAGGCCTGCTCCCGGAAGGAAGCAGGTCTTTTTTTGCCCAACTCGGCACCTAAAATCATATATTGTATTACAATTATATATACTATTATCACAGAGTATTACCTTAATAAAAAGCTTAAAGCTTCATACGATAATTCTCCAGCATATGAAAGACACCATTCACATAAACTACATTGCCTTTCACTTGATACAGCAAAACGTAGTCATGCTTAGACAAAGGCCATTTTCTGTAACCCTTGGACAATAGATATCTATCCTGACAATAGGGCATAGAATCTGCCATATATTGCATTTGGGTATATGCGGCCTCAATTTCGTTTAATACATTGCTAGCGGCCTGTGGACTATGTAATCTATAAATTAAATAGTCCAATATGTTTTCCAACTGCCTAGCAGCATTTTCAGAAATAATTATTTTAAAGTCCATATTTCTCCCTCAGCCTTTTAGTAGATTCCATAGCATCCATCACCTTGCCTTCGGCAATTTGCTGTTCTGAGATCTCCAACTCCCTGTACATTTGCTGACGGAAAAGATGTTCCTCATAAGTTTCTATGCTCATTAAAACCATGTCGCCATAGCCATTTTTAGTAATAAAAATAGGCTCGTTAATGCTATGACATAAATCAGATATGGTAGACGTATTCTTTAATTCTTTGATAGGTACGATAGTTGGCATAAGCATCCTCCTTCTCTGGCTTAATTATACCATTATCATACCATAAATGAAGTGATTTGTAAAATTTAGGGGCCAAGCTGAGCGAAAATGTTTCAATTTGTCCCCTAACCTTCAAAAACAAATACAGCTTAACTCACCCATAAGAGTATCCAGTTAGGAAAACCACCCTAACTGGCTGAGACGCTCTCTGGCCTTGACCAGGTCGAACTCTTTGAAAAAGAGCCCTAAAAGGTCGCACTTCCAAGCGAGGAAATAAGCTGCGCCGTAGGCGATGTCTTCACTCCCGTGAAGAATACGCCAGACCAGTTCATCCTCCTTATCCTCAAGGAAATAGAAAACGAACCATTCAACCCTGCTGGGACAGGGCTCATGGGGTCCCATCTTGCAGGCGCAGTCGATGATTGCGTCAGCAGAAGCCTCGCTTTCAAAAAGATGAATTAATTTTTCGTAGTACATAAATAACACCTCCAAACAAAACACAAATTACTATTACTCTATGAACCACTCATAGAGCTTTGGTCATTGGAGGGAATAAAAAAGCCCTCCATTTGACATTTGGACACACTTACAGTGTGAACTCATTAATCATGAATACTGAAGCCTATTACTCGCTTCAGCTTGTCAAACGGAAGGTAAAAGCTG
>JBJDXC010000011.1:9873-25663 GCA_051866475.1 Phascolarctobacterium sp. | reverse complement strand
TGCTGTCATATGCCCAGTGGCCAGCCGGAACGTCGGAGAACGGGTTAGCAGCGTAAGCAGAAGCAGTTACGCCAAGAGCCATAGCCATTGCGAGTACTAAGGATTTTTTCATTGTGTATTCCTCCTTAAGGAAATTATATTTTTACAAAGTATCCATTATGGTTCTCGCTTGACCTGCCAACTAAGAGTTGCCTTGTTTCCTCTAGCATCGTGCCAAGCACATCCTTATTCAGATACTTTATAAACTTAATTGAATGCTGATTTGAAGCTACAGCCGGGGTGATACCATCGCCTCAAAGGGGTGCAATCAGCAAGAAGAAAGGCGGGAGCTGGTAGGCATCCAGCCCTGCCCTTCATGTTGAGAGCAAGGGAAGAGTTCGTCTCGCTTGCGACACCAAAACCTGCCACCCCTGACAGGCAATCTCTCATGGTCGCACCTTGCCTTGCGATTATTATACCACAAAGGTCCCCCCCGACAAGACTTATTAGTATAACTTTTGAAGAAAATTAGAAAATTTAATGCATTTTTTCTTATTCCCTCCCCTACTAAGCTTTGCGGCTGCTACGCAGCCGGTCTTGTCCCTTAAGCAGAATCTTTTTGTTAGTCGTCCCCAATCATCGATACTAACTACCGAAAAGCTCTTCCCTTTTCAATAAACACACAAAAGCCGTACTACTCACACAAACTGTGGGTAGTACGGCTTTATTTCTTATGCAAATGTGTTATTTATAATAGTTTTCCTGCTCTGAAACGCGGTATGGAGCAAACGTTCGCGTAAAACTGTTATTCTGTTTCAACTACTAATTCTACCTGCTTACCTCTAAAAGCAATGCCATAAAGCAGAATGTCATTAATACCCCGTGCCCTTAATTGAGTTGTATATTTTTTCTCACGGATTTGCATTATTGCTTGCTCAGCCAGTGAGTGCAAATCGACATTTTCTTTACCTTTAATGGCTTTGACTTCAATAATGATACCGGGAAGCAGCTTGCTTTTGGGCAAGAGCTGGATATCAAATCTTCCCTCACCACTTTCTTGATTAGAGGCAAGCTGATATTCCGAAGCCATGACTGCACACAATCCCAATAAAAGGCCATGATAAAAATTCTCACCCATAGTATCATGATAGCTAACAGTCTCTAGTAAAAACTTTTGTAAATGCGTCTGTAAGACACTAGCATCTTGTTCAAAAAGAGCATTTTGAATGTAATCTGTAATATTCGGTGACAGCAATTGTTCAAAGCGTTCCAATATTTCCTTATAATATACGCAGGCTATTTCTTTATTGGGCAAAGCTAAGCGACAGTAATAATTTCCCATATTGGTAAGCATTGTTTCCTGCGTTTTAAGGTAGCCTGTCACCAGTAAAAAGCTGTAAATAGAAGCAGCTCTTTTTGTCATTTCAGGATAGATTATGCTTGTATCAATTTGAGCTGCTACTGATTGACCTTGAAGTAGTTGATAGAGGTTTTCATAAATTGCTGTATCAGCTCCAGCTAGTACCTTGCCAAAAAGAAAATTATTGGATGTAGATACCCAATAAGGCATAGCTTGACAATTGTTACCAAAGTAATTTATAACTGACCATGGATTATAAATTTCAGTATTGCCAAAGCGATAACCATCATACCAATCGGCTAACTCAGCGAGATGATCTTTTTTATTGTAATATGTGGCCATTTGTACAACTTCTTCAGCTGTAAAGCCAAAGTATTGGCTGTATCTATTGTCGAGAATGGAATATACCTTAAGATTATTCAGATCGCTAAAGATGCTTTCTTTAGCAACGCGCAAAATACCTGTTAAAAAGCCAAAGCTCAAAAATTTATTATCTTTGAGGCCACGGGAGAAAAAGTTGCGCATAAAGCGTACCATTTGCTCATAATAACCATTGCTATAGCCTTGCTGGATGGGTGTGTCATACTCATCAATAATGACCACGGGAGCGATACCATGCTCCTCATATAACAGCTGAGAAAGAGCACCTAAGGATATCTCAAAATCACTTGTCTGTGCACGATCGGTGATAATGCGGTTATAAAAATCTAGGTTAGAGACGCGAGTGCTGTTACGCAGTTCACTATGGCGTAAAAATTCATTTTTGAGAACATCCTTTAGCAAAGCTAAGGAATATTCCCATGTATCTCCTTTAACGTCTTTGAAGGTAAGATGAATGACAGGATATTTTCCCTGGTGCTCCCTATAGCTAGGACCACATTGCCAAATCTTTTTATCTGCAAAATAGAGGCTAGTATCCTCGCTTGTTTTCTCAAAAAAAGTCAATAGCATATCCATATTGAGAGTTTTGCCAAAACGGCGCGGTCTGGTGAACAGGGACACAGGCACATTATCATCCAAAATATCTTTAATCATCAAGGTCTTATCAACATAATAGTATTCCTTACAAGCTTTGCGATAATCAGAAACACCTATAGGTAAAGAAAGCTTACTCAAGAAAAGTTTTTCCCTGACAACTCTGTTTTTTGCAGAACGCAAGGAAACCGGCTTAATTGCATCGTTGGGTATAAGCCATTTTCTGCCATCCCTTATGGCTCCGGCAATTCTGTTTTGTCTGCAGTAACGAGCGACCATAGCTTCATCAATCTGCCATAAAGCTGCTATTTCTTTTGCTGTGCTATATTCCTTCATTGTGCGTAGCTCCTGTTCTATGACCAATCGAAATAGGTAAACTATCTTACCTTTATTGAACCTATTATACTACGATATTTGAACTTTAACAACCTCATCTGAACTTTTAATGTCTCTATTAGAACCTTATTCATTCAATATCTGAACTTTAAACATAAAAGCCGTACTACTCACACAAACTGTGGACAGTACGGCTTTATTTATTATACAAACATATTATTTATAATAGTTTTCCTATAACGAAACGTTACCGAAAAGAATGTTCGTTTTAAAATCTTCTGCTTAGCGACAGAGGTAGCTCCAAGCCATTGTCCTCCAAGAGCTTTTTATTGGTCAAGATTTCTTCAGTCGGAGCATCTGCCACTATGCGCCCATCAGCTAAAATAATAGTTCTTTGGCAAGTATCCAGCACCAAATCCAAATCATGGGTAGCAATGATTTTCAAATGTTCAAAGCTGTTGAGCAAATTAATAAGCTGACGTCGATTGCGAGGGTCCAGAGCGATGGAAGGCTCGTCCAAAAGGATAATATCCGGCGTCATGGACAGAATAGTAGCCAAGGACACCAGCTTTTTCTCGCCACCGGACATTTTAAAAATCTGCTTGTCGCGCAAATGGGGGATGCCCACCTGCTTGAGGGCATGGGTCACACGCCGCTCCACCTCCGCCTCAGGCAGGCCGTAATTACGAGGTGCAAAGGCAATATCCTCATAGGCTGTGGACATAAACAGCTGGCTGTCGCTATCCTGAAAAACATAGCCAATCTTTTCTCGTAAAAGTGGTAGCGTTTTAGCTTCCACAGGGATTTCTTCTACACGGATATGCCCTGAAAAGTCCAGCTCTAGCCCTACAAGTAGCTTCAAAAGCGTTGATTTGCCCACGCCGTTGGCGCCTATAATGCCGATGGACTCATGCTCACCAGCATGCAGACTCACGTGCTGCAAAACAGGCTGCTCCTTGTCATAGGCAAAGCTTAAATTTTGGATATCGATATGGATATGACTCATAGGAATCGTCCTCCCATTAGCTTGGTAAAAGCGAGGCCCCAAGGTAAAAGCCGTAGGATTATAAGCGCTGCTAAAGCTCCCAATAAATAGTGCCAATCCCGCTTGCCCCAAGGCGCTACAGGATTGCCGTAATAATATTCCCCTTGATACCCTCTTAGGAGCATGCTGGCGTAAAGATTATTAGCTCTATCAATGCTTCGCAAAAGGAGCTGTCCTGCTAACGAGCCCCATACCTTAAAGTGCACGCCCTTTTGCTTGGGCGCACGCAGAGCGTAGGCTTGGGCCATGGTATCGGCTTGCTCCAAAAGCAGAGTTAAGTAGCGGTAGGTGAGCAAAAACTGAGTTACTAAAAGCTTGGGTATGTGCAAGAGGCGCAGTGCATAGCATATTTGCTCAATAGTAGTTGTGGCGATGAGTAGATATGAAGCTAAAAGTGCTAATAAGCTCTTGAGAAGCAGGCTAAATAAAGAGATATACCCCGCACTAATTTGCCAAGAGCCAAGCAGGAAAACATGCTTATCAAAAAAAGGATTGGCAATGCCCACAAAGGCCACCAAGGGGAGCACAAAACGGAGCCTTTTCAGTGCCGTTCCATAGGATAGGCTACCCTTATGAAAAGCCAGCAGGGAATAGACTCCCATGCTAGCAATGCCCATTAGTGCATATTTATCGAAGGACATGAGCAGCAAAATATAGCCCACAGTGATAAGAAACTTTGCCAAAGGATGCAGGCTTTGCCAAGGTCCCTGTTGTTGAGCCGAGGTGTTTAGATTATGAATTTCTCCTATAGCTACACCTATTTTACTCATGCTTCTGTGTGTTTAAAGAAGCGGAAGGCTTGGCAACAAGCATAGCACACTGCAATAACCAAAAGACTGCCAAAGATGCCGGAAAAAACGGTACCCCATACGGATTCGGAGCCTTTGAAAGCGTAGTCAGGTAAAAGGGCGGTTAGCTCTTGAATTTCGCCTGCTAAAGCGTGCCATGCGCCATTACTTTCTAACTCAGCGCTACCAGTGATTTTTTCCAAGGACCATTCAAGACCGTCGGGGTTTTCGGAAGCAGCCAAGGAAAGGCCACCAGCTGCGATCATGCTGGCACCAAAAAGAGTAGCAATAGTGGAGGTATAGCTAAAGCGGCCTTCTTGCTGGCTATCAGCCGCATATAAAAGCTCGGGACGAGCTTGGTAAACAAAGAGCAATACAGCGGCAATAATAGCGCCCTCAACTGTACCAATGGCAAGATGGATGCCCTGCATGGTGGTAGCGAAAACACTAAAGGGCAATTCCGTAATACCGGAGGCAGTGGTTTGTAAAGTAACGCTAAAGGATCCTAACTGCAAGGTAAGTACGGAGCCCAAAATAGAAGCAAGAATAATGCGCGCTTTGCTAAGCTCTTTTTTGATAAGAGGCTGCCATATCAAAAGACCGCCTACAAAACAGCCATAAAAGGCCATGTTCCAGATATTACAGCCCAAGGCTAGAATGCCACCATCTGCAAAGAGCAAGCATTGAATGGTTAAAACTCCAATCATGGTTAAAAAGGCTGCATAGGGACCTAGCAGTGCTGCCAAAAGTAGGCCACCGCACAAATGTCCGCTAGAACCAGTACCTGGAATTGTAAAGTTGAGCATTTGAGTTGCGAAAACAAAGGCACCCATAACGCCCATGAGGGGGATTTTGCGGGGATTATTTTCCTCCCGAACCTTTTTGATGGAATAAGCTGCTACTACAGCGCTAGCTGCGTACATGGATACAGCTACTGTTGGACTAATTAACGCGTCTGCCATATGCATAATATAGCACCTCCAAGTGAAAAAAAATTGCGTGAGAGTCTTGTATTTGTTTATTATAACACGTAAAGTGTACTCTAAGTCAATACGAGGATGAAATGCTTGTGAAAACTGCTTGCTCGCATGTGAAGAAAGGCTTATAATATAAGCGATAATTCATAATATGATATTAAGCTTGCTTTTCTAAGCTCTTGAAGGAGGAATATCTGGATGAAAAAATTAGTTATGCTAGTGGTTATGCTGCTCACACTGGCCTTTAGCGCTGTGTGCAGTGCTGCCAGTGGCAAAGTGCTGGACGCAGAAGAAGCTATTGCAGCGAAATTTCTGGAGGGCAATTATAAGGCAGTGAGTGCTATGATGAGTGCTGACATGCAAAAGACTTTTACGCAGGAAGCCTACACCAATTTTCACTCTCAACTGAACAGCGAATTTGGCAAATTGACTACTAATAAGTTGCGCATTATTGAAAAATTTGATGACGCCGATGTGCTCACCTACCAAATCATTGCCGAAAAGGTGCCTGCTGCACGCTTTGTGTTCGTTTTCGTGCTCAACGGTGAGAAGCCTTTGCTCAATGATTTGCGTGTAATGCTGCCTAAGCCGAAGGAAGCAGCTCCTGCAAAATAAAAGCGTATAGCACAAAAAGTTTAAAGCGAACGTTTGCTCCATACCGCGTTTCGGAGCAGGAAAACTATTATAAATAACACATTTGCATAAGAAATAAAGCCGTACTACCCACAGTTTGTGTGAGTAGTACGGCTTTTGTGTAGGAGCATTTTCAAGACAATAGAACGAAGTCTAATCGAGCTTAAACCTTCAAAATTAAAATTTAGTTGAAATCCGTTAAAACAAATTAAAATTTTCGGGTTTAAATTAAAATTATCCTGAAAAACGCAGGTAAAAACTGAAATTCTGTTAAAATAACTGAGGAAAAATTAAAATATTGCCTTCTAAATTAAAATATGCTATAATAAAATTGGAATTCAAGGCAGGTGATTGAAAATGACCATTGAGCAAATGCAAGTAATTTTAGCTAAAATACAAGTCTTAAAATCAGAAACACAAAATATGGAGTGCAAGACTGCCGCTAAAGGCGAGCCTCACAAGCTTTACGATACCATTTCTTCCTTCTCCAACCAAGATGATGGTGGCACGATTATTTTTGGTGTAGACGAGAAGTATAACTTTGAGGAGGTAGGCGTTGGTGATATCAATGCTTTGCAAAACAGCGTTAGTAATCAATGCTTAGAAATGGAGCCCAAGGTACGTCCACTCATTAGCCATTTCCATAGAAGTGAGGATGACAAGGATTTTTTATTTGTGGAAATTCCTGGATTGGACATCTCCCTACGTCCTTGTTATTACCGTGGAAAGGGGCAGATTAAGGGTTCTTATGTGCGTGTTGGTGACCATGACGAGCCCATGACTGCTTATGAGGTCTATAGCTACGAAGCATTCAGACGTAGAACCTACGATGAACTAAGGGTTGTTGAAAGAGCAAGAAAATCTGATTTGGATTTAAAGCTTGTGAACAATTATTTAGAAATTGCCAAAGCTAATAAGCCTAATTTTTCTACCTTTGGTGATGATAAGGTAGCTAATTTGCTGGGTGTTTTTAATGATGAGCATCCTACACTGTGCTCTTTGCTGGTATTTTCGCCATATCCACAGGTTTATTTTCCACAGCTTTGTATTACAGCCATTAAAATTGCCGGTACAGAAATAGGTGATTTGGCTGAAGATGGGCAAAGATTTATAGATAATAAGAGAATAGAGGGCAATCTCCAACAGGTTTTAGAGGGAGCACTACGCTTTGTACGCACAAACATGAAAGTAGGAACAAAGATAGATGCCACATCCGGTATGCATATAGACCAACCAGAGTATCCAATCATGGCAGTTCGCGAAGCTATACTGAATGCACTAGTACATCGTGATTATAGTATGCATACCGAGGGAACTCCCATACAGCTTTTAATGTTCACCGATCGGCTGGAAATTCGCAATCCTGGTGGACTTTATGGCCGTATTACAGTGGATAATTTAGGTAAAATGCGTACGGATACACGTAATCCTGTTTTGGCGACTATGCTAGAATACTTGCATATTACTGAAAACCGATATTCCGGTATCCCCATAATGCGCAAGCAGTGCCAGGAATTAGGCATAGGTGCCCCTGTTTTCAAGGATAACAGAGGTGAATTCTGTGTTACCTTCTACAATAAGAAGAAAGCTTACTCTGCGATTTCTGTAGAAAACTTGTCTACAGCTGAGCTATCCATTATCAAGATTTGCCAAATCCCCAGGAGCAAAAAAGAATTGGCTACAGCTTTAGGACTGTCTTCCGTGCAATATGCATTCAATGTGTATGTCAAGCCAATGATTGATAAAGGTTTAATCAAGGTCGACAGTAATGAACCTACCAGTAGCAGGAAACAAAAATATGTAGCTAGCATCAAGGTATAGAGAAATAATAAAGCCATAACACTCACATTATATATAAGTGGTATGGCTTTTAATTTTTGTGCAAATTTTAGTTCATAAGTACCGAGTGGATAATGCCTAGTCTCTTCTTACTTCAACCCGTTCACAATGCGTTCCATAGCCTCGATGGTATTCTCGCGGCTACCGAAAGCAGTCAGGCGGAAATAGCCCTCGCCCTTAGCGCCAAATCCAGCACCAGGGGTGCCGACGATTTGCAGCTTCTCCAGCAGGAAGTCAAAGAATTCCCAGCTGGTCATGCCATTAGGGCATTGCAGCCAAATGTAAGGAGAATGTACGCCACCATAATATTTGATGCCGGTCTTATCAAAGCCCTCCATCATAATGCGGGCATTCTCTTGATAATAAGCGATATTCTCGCGGCATTCCTTCACGCCTTGGGGGCTGTAAGCAGCCTCTGCGCCACGTTGTACGATGTAGGGCACGCCATTGAATTTAGTGGTTTGCCGGCGCAGCCACATCTTGTTCAGCTCCAGCTCACGACCATCAGTGGTCTTGCGTACCAATGCCTTGGGCACAACGGTATAGCCACAGCGAGTACCGGTGAAGCCACAGGTCTTGGACATGGAGCACAGCTCAATAGCACATTTTTTAGCATCCTCAACTACAAAAATGCTGCGCGGAATTGCAGGATCAGCTACGAAAGCTTCATAAGCAGCATCATAGAGAATAACTGCATCATTCTTCAGTGCATAAGCAACCCATTTTTCCAGCTGCTCCTTGGTGTAAGCAGCGCCGGTGGGGTTGTTGGGAGAGCACAGATAAATAACATCTGCCTTCACATTATCGTCAGGCATGGGCAGGAAATCGTTCTCCGGGCCGCCCTCCATGAAGATAATCTTGCGGCCACACATAATATTGGTGTCCAAATATACTGGATAAACCGGGTCCGGAACCAAAATCGTGTTAGCATTGCTAAAAATATCGGTGATATTGCCACAGTCACTCTTAGCGCCATCGCTGATGAAAATTTCATCGCTGTCTAATTGTACGCCAAAGGTAGCATAATATTTAACCAGAGCTTCATGCAGGAAATCATAGCCCTGCTCCGGGCCATAGCCACGGAAGGTCTCCTGTACGCCCATTTCAGCCACAGCCTTGGTCATAGCTTCCACAACGCAGGGAGCCAAGGGACGGGTTACGTCGCCAATGCCCAGACGGATAATTTTTTTGTCAGGATGAGCTGCTGCATAAGCGCTTACCTTGTGGGCAATATCAGCAAAGAGATAGCTTTCTTTTAAGTTACAATAGTTTTCGTTTACAAAGGCCATTTAGTTCCAAACCCCCATTTGAATATAAAATAAAATTAATATATAGACACGAAAACGCGTCTATTTTTATTTAACTGCTTCATCAGGCACCTCTACAGTGCCTACAAATGCTTCCACTGCCGGACCCTCCAGATAAACATGGTCATCCTTAGCGTGGGTAACTTGCAGTGTACCACCTTTAGCAATGACTGTCAAGGGCTCGCCCTTCTTGCCGGCACGGCCCAACATAATGCAGGCTACAGCCACTGCGCTGGCACCAGTGCCACAGGCCCAGGTCTCGCCGCTACCGCGCTCCCACACGCGGAATTTAACAGTATTTTTATCAATAACCTGTACAAACTCAGTATTAACGCCCTCAGGGAACAGCTTATGATGCTCAAATAGCGGTCCCAGCTCCTCTAAATTCAGGGCGTCCACATCATCCACAAAGGTTACAAAATGCGGATTGCCCATGGAAATAGCAGTGCCGTTGAACACAACCTTTTCCTTGGTTACATCATCATGCTTATCATCCAAAACCAAGCCTTGATCCACAAAAATATAGTGGTCACAATTCATCGGAATTTCCGTAGCTTTAAAAATGGGTTTACCCATATCTACCTTAGCAGACACAACCTTTCCCTCCTCCACTTGCATTTCCACAGTTTTAATTCCGGACAAGGTCTCGATGGTTACGGGGTTCTTATCCGTCAAGCCCTTATCATAGACAAATTTAGCCACGCAGCGAATGCCATTGCCGCACATTTTTCCTTCAGAGCGGTCGGCATTAAACATGCGCATTTTAAAATCAGCGACGTCGGATTTGCACACGCAAATCAAACCATCACTGCCAATGCTGAAACGACGATGGCTGACGTATTCGGAAATTATTTCCGGATGTGGCAGCTCTTCCTTGGTGCAGTCCACATATACGTAATCGTTGCCAGCGCCGTGCATTTTCGTAAATTCTATTTTCATGGCACTGCCTCCTTTAGATGCTATTCATATTATTATAACATATGTCCTGCATTTTTTCATTATACTAACATCATTTTTAGCAAATTCTTCTATACTCATCATAGTTTGTTACAGTAAGCGCTTGTGCGCAGGGCCACATTTTCCTGTAAATTGCGGTAAAAAAATTGGTAATCATACAAATGATAAACGCCATCAGTGAAAATGTCTAAAACAGGTGGATAGGCCTTAGGGGTGATCTTGCTATTGATTTTCAATGTTCCCCGCTCTGCGTCCAGCCACGCCCCACAAAAATAGGGTTCTTCCTTTTTGATATTAGCGCTATAGTCAGTAAAGCAAGCACCCTTATTATGCAAGGCGCTGGCATAATTATTATCTGTGCGCCAAGTCAAAGGGTTAATAGCTTTGGTCTTACTTCCCTTGGGCACCAGCAAGGAATCCTGTACAGCACTGCTTTCGGAGTTGAAGCTTACGATAACACCAATATCCATAGCGCTCTTCGCCATCTTCAGCCAAGGATGCGCCTTCAGCTCCGCCTCGGTAACACGCCAGCCGATGGCGTAGCAGGCTACTAAGCGTTTAGCCACAGTCTCATCCTTGCCAAATTCCTTGAGCAAGCGGATGCACATATCAGCTCCTTGGGAAAAGCCTGCTAACACAAAGGGCTTCTTGCTCTGCTTAAGATAGGCTTGGAAGGCCTCACGCACATCTGCATAGGCCAGCTGTAAATACGACTCCCGCTGCCTCTCCGGCAGCTTATATACAGCCAGAGATATCTGCTGGTAGAAGGGAGCGTACATGGTGCAGCTGGCATCGTAAATACCTCGTTCCATATTCAGAGCACCCACGAAGGCCTGCAGCTCTTGGCTTTGTTTATTAGCCAAGCTCAGATTATACTGACCCTCTCCTCCCAAAAACACCGTGGGACAGATAAGGAAGCAGTCAGTGAACTTCTCCGGCCCCTGCTGCCAATAGGCCCAGTTGGTGGGCTCTGTATAATCCAGCGTAGCCGCCTCTGTAACTGGCCCTACAAATCCGCTCAAAAAAAGGCATAGCACCAAGAGAACAGCTTCAATAAATCTACGAATCAGTGTGAATAGCATTTCCGTTCACCTCTTTATAGATTATATTCTACATCAAGGCCTATTTACCTGCTAAAAAAGGACTGTAGTACTAAAAGTGTACCACAGTCCTATAAAAGTATTATTTTAAAACCACATCAATGGCGCCGTTGCGGAGCACAACCTCAGCTTGCTCACCATTTTTGATTTCCCCGGCCACAATCTTGCGACCTAGAATATTCTCTACAGTGTGCACAATAAGGCGTTTCAAAGGACGCGCACCAAAGGCAGGATCAAAGCCAGCCTGGGCCAGGAAGGAGACAGCCTCGTCCGTAGCTGTCAAGGTCAGCTCCAGCTGCTTATTGAGGCGCTCGCCCAGCTCCTGCAATACCAGCTTAACGATATCCTTAATCTGCTCCTGCTGCAGGGGCTTAAAGGTAACGATATCGTCCACACGGTTTAAGAACTCAGGACGGAAGAAGTTCATCAGCATTTGCTGAATTTTTTCACGGTCCATTTGGCCTTGATTCTTCATAATCTCGCTGCTGCCCAGATTGCTGGTCATGATAATCAGGGTGTTCTTGAAGTCCACACTACGGCCTTGGCCATCGGTCAGGCGACCATCATCCAGCACCTGCAGCAGGACATTGAAGACATCCGCATGAGCCTTTTCGATTTCGTCCAAAAGGATAACGCAATAGGGGTGACGGCGTACAGCCTCGGTCAGCTGACCGCCCTCATCATAGCCCACATATCCTGGAGGGGCACCAATCAAGCGAGATACGGTGTGCTTTTCCATATACTCGCTCATATCGATGCGCACCATGTTGCGCTCATCGTCAAAGAGCACCTCAGCCAAGGTCTTAGCCAGCTCGGTTTTGCCGACACCGGTGGGGCCAAGGAAGATGAAGGAGCCGATGGGACGATTGGGGTCCTTAATACCGGCGCGAGCACGTACCACGGCCTCGCTGACGGCCTTAACAGCCTCGTCCTGGCCAACAACACGCTGATGCAGGATTTCCTCCAAATGTACTAGCTTCTCGCGTTCACCGCTGCCTAAGCGAGCCACAGGGATGCCGGTCCAGGTGCTTACTACCTTGGCAATATCCTCCTCGTCCACTTCCTCCTTTAGCAGCACATTATCATTGCCCTGCTCATCCTTAGCGGATAATGTTGCCAGCTCCTTTTGCAAAGCGGGCAGGCGACCATATTTCAGCTCGGCCAGCTTGTTCAAATCATAATCGCGCTCGGCCTGCTCCATCTGCTGCTTTACAGCATCGATTTCCTTTTTTACCTCGCGCACGCGGGCAATAGCAGCCTTTTCTGCATCCCACCGTTTTACTAGCTCATCGTTAGCTTGGCGCAGCTTGGTCAATTCCTCGTTGAGCTTAGCGAGACGCTCCTTAGAGGCATCATCCTCTTCCTTGCCCAGAGCCTGCGCTTCAATCTCCAGCTGCAGGATACGGCGCTTGCTTTCGTCCAGCTCCACAGGCAGGCTATCGATTTCTGTACGCAGACGGGCTGCGGCCTCGTCCACCAAATCAATGGCTTTATCAGGCAGGAAACGGTCGTTGATGTAACGGTTGGAGAGCACCGCTGCTGCTACCAAGGCAGCATCCTTAATGCGCACGCCGTGATGCACCTCATAGCGCTCACGCAGGCCACGCAGGATGGAGATGGTGTCCTCCACGCCCGGCTCCTTAACCATGACAGGCTGGAAGCGGCGCTCCAGCGCGCTGTCCTTTTCAATATATTTACGATATTCGTTCAAAGTCGTAGCACCGATGCAGCGCAGCTCACCGCGAGCGAGCATGGGCTTTAGGATATTGCCCGCGTCCATGGCGCCTTCGGCGGCACCTGCGCCCACCACGGTGTGCAGCTCATCGATAAACATAATAATCTGGCCAGCACTGTCACTGACTGCCTTGAGCACCTTCTTCAGGCGCTCTTCAAATTCACCACGGAATTTGGCACCGGCTACCAAGGCCGCCAAATCCAGAGCATACAAGGTCTTGTTCTTCAAGCCCTCGGGCACGTCGCCCGCCACGATGCGGCGGGCCAAGCCCTCGGCGATGGCAGTCTTGCCTACGCCGGGCTCGCCGATGAGCACGGGGTTATTCTTTTTGCGGCGGCTCAGGATTTCGATAACGCGACGAATTTCTTCGTCGCGGCCGATAACCGGGTCCAGCTTGCCCTCCTTAGCTTTAGCAGTCAAATCCTGACCGTATTTTTCCAAGGTCTTCTTGGTTTCCTCGTCTGCAGCAGTGTTTTGGTACTGCATCCAGGCGGCTTCCACCTTCTTTTTATCCAAGCCATATTTGCGCAGCAGGGATACAACATCGCTGTCGCCATCACTGGCTATAGTAGCCACCATATCGCCTACAGTGATTTCGCCCTTAGCGTTTTGATTCAAAAGAGCCATCACGCGAGCAAAGGCAGTACCCATCATCAGCTGACGGTCCTGACCTTTAACGCCGGGAATTTTTTCCACCAAAGCCTTGGCCTCTTGGGTGAAGGCTGCCTCGTCAATATGCAGGCTTTGCAGCAAATATTTAAAGAAGCCTTCGCTGCCACACAGAGCCGCCAATACATGAGCGGTGGTCAGCTCTTGATGATAACGCATCACAGCCTGCTGCTGGGCTGCCTCTAAAATGGATTTCAGCTCCTCGCTGTAGTTTTCATTCATAATCTATTCCTCCTCTATCTATAACAAATTTTCTCCAAACCGCTTACTAAGCTACCTCCCCTTCCAAGGAATAGGAATTGCTTGACCATTACCTTGCCTCCCCTTTCAAGGGGAGGGGGACCGCTTGCGGTGGAGGGGTTTTCAACTCTTTCTATTATGTATTATAACAGTAAAAGTCAAAAAGTCAAATAGTTAAATTTGTTAATTTCGTGAAATCTTTGACCTTCTTTCTTGACAGCGCTCACTGCTTGTGTCACAATTAAAATCACTTTTTGCTTTGCTTTTCTGAGGAGGAATTATCATGTCACCTACATCCCTTTTACGTGGGATTGCCTTTTTATTACTATTACAATGGATATCCACTTTAATCATCAATGCCTTAGGCGTTCCCTTTCCGCCGGCCCTTTTGGGCATGCTCATTCTAACCGTGCTACTCTGCGGAGGCGTTATCCCGGCGGACTCGGTGGAAGGAATTTGCGATATTTTGATTTCCAAAATGGGCATGCTCTTCTTGCCCGCCGGCGTCAGCGTCATCCTCTATGCAGATGTCATTCGTGCTGAGTGGATACCAATTCTTGTAACCATTGTAGTAGCCAGCATTGCTGTTTTAGGCTCCACTGCTTTGTTTTTGCAAGGCATGCTCAAGAAGGGAGGGAAATAAATGTTTCCTGATAGCTTACTCAACTCACCTCTTTTCGGCATTGGCCTAACCGTTATTCTATATGCCTTTAGTGAAATTCTCGTTGATAGGCTGAACCTGCGGGTGCTGCCACCCTTTGTACCTGCTTGCGTGGGCATTATTGCGCTCTTGACCTTGACTCCGGGCGTTGAATATAAGCAATACGCCGCTGGAGCAGAGTTTATTAACTTCCTTTTAGGCCCTGCCACCATTGCCTTGGCCCTGCCCCTGTATAAAAATCGTAGAATCATTCAGGAAAAGGCTCTGCCCATTTTAGGTGGAGTGACCATCGCCACTATCGTGGCCATCGTTGTGGTTTACTTCTGCGCTAAGGGCTTAGGTGCCAGCGAAAAGGTACTCTTAAGCCTGCTGCCTAAATCCGTCACCACGCCGATTGCCATCGACGTTTCCAAAACCTTAGGCGGCATCCCGGCTTTGACCACTGCCGCGGTCATCTTCACCGGTATGCTGGGCGCTACCTTTAACCACAAGCTGCTGAAGCTTTTTGGCATCAAGAACGATATCGCCGCCGGCCTTGCCATCGGCGCCTCCAGCCACGGGCTCGGCACCAGTGCCTGCGCCAGCGTCAGCCCCGTACAGCTGGCTATCGGCGGCGTGGCTATTGCTCTGACGGGCATCGCCACCTCCATTTTAGCGCCTATTTTGCTGCCGATACTGAAGAGTATTTGGTAAGCAAGGTTAGGCAGAACATTTGTTTCGAGTAACGTTTTGGTACACGAGTGAAAAGTAATAAATAAAAAATCCCTGTTTTATCACTAATGAAGTCATAAAACAGGGACATTTTTTGTTATAAACAAGAATTGCTTAACCCTTAATAACCAGCGCTTGGAGGAGCAAATCCTCAGTAGCATTTTCAGGATTACCAATGGAGTGACCTTCGCCATTGGGGCAGTGCACTCTGTCACCCGCATGAAGGGTCATGGGAGTACCATTGTCGTTATAATCGGCAGTACCTTGGAGTACTACAATGGTTTCACTATTGCCCGTGTGCACATGGTAGCCTAGGCTGCAGCCCGGCTTTAAGGTTACCTTAGCGTACATGACAACTGTGTCGTTAAGCATAGCCTCATCAACATAGTGCTCAATAATTACGTCGCCGTTGCCGCCAAAGCGGTTACAGCTGATATCAGTTTTCATATTTCCTAAAAGCATAAAAACGCCTCCTTTT
>JBJDXC010000011.1:7894-9773 GCA_051866475.1 Phascolarctobacterium sp. | reverse complement strand
CTTTTAGGTTGGCGGAGATGGTGGGATTCGAACCCACGGGCCCGGTTAAGGGCTGACCCGATTTCGAGTCGGGCGCGTTATGACCTCTTCGCTACATCTCCATGTTCATTGTCTTCCAGCACTTCTAATGTGCTCTTACTTTAGAATTATATTATAGCTGATTTTGCTCTTGTTGGCAATACAGCGGAGGATACATGTGATTTTTTGTAACCTTTTTAGCACTATTAATCTGCAAAACCTAGTGAAATAGTAAAATATGCTCTTTTGTTTGCAAAAATGTCATTTAGCTGTTAAAATAGCTAGCAAATGCTAGAAAAATAGGGAGTAGATTTTATGCAGACAAAAAGAATTATAGATATTCTGAAGAGCGATAGTGTAGGAATTTCCTGTGAGCTCTTTCCGCCCAAGCAGGGTACCGAGTTGCAAAATAGCTTGGAAATCGTCAACAAAATTGCTCAGGTGCATCCGTCCTACATGAGCGTGACCTATGGCGCCGGTGGCAGCACTGTTGGCTATTCGGCAGCGCTAGCCAAGCAGGTGCAGGACAATGATATTCCTGCGCTGGCTCATTTGACCTGCGTAAAGGCGGATGAGGAGAAAATCAAGGGCGTTTTAAGCGACCTGCAGGCCAACGGTATTGCCAATATTTTAGCTTTGCGTGGTGATATTCCTGCGGGCTTGGAAAAGGACGCGATCGGCAGCTTTAGCCACGCCAGCGATTTAATGCGTTTTATTAAGGAGCAGGGAGATTTCTGTGTGGGCGGCGCTGCCTACCCAGAAGGTCATCCTGAATCCGGCAGCTTGGCCCAGGATATCGAAAACACCAAGTTCAAGGTGGAGGCCGGGGTGGACTTTTTAGTAACCCAAATGTTCTTCGATAATACGATTTTATATAATTATATGTTCCGCTTGCTCAAAGCAGGCATCAATGTGCCGGTTGTACCGGGCATCATGCCGGTGACCAACGCCAGCCAGATCATTCGCATTTGCCAGCTCAGCGGTACCAAGCTGCCGCCTCAGTTCCGTGCTATGGTGGAAAAATTTGCGGATAAGCCTGCAGCACTCAAGCAAGCAGGCATTGCCTATGCAACAGGGCAGATTATCGACCTTATTTCCAACGGCTTTAGTCATGTACATATCTATACTATGAACCGTCCAGAGATTATCGGTGGGATTATGGCTAATCTGTCGGAGATTGTGAAGGACTAAGGCTTATGGAGTACAATAGAAGGGAAGCCCTGCGCTATTTGCGGGCGCGGCCTGATGATAAGGACGCGCAGATTTTGGTGGATACGGTGTATTTGAAGCTGCGTAACGAGGTGCAGGCACGGCACATGCTGCAAAAGCACCGCGTGGCAGTGGACGCTGAGGGCGTGACGCTAGACAGCGGCACGCGCTTTAGCTCCCGCGACTTGGCTGCCCACGTAAAGGGCTGCCAAGAGGTGCTCCTTTTAGGAGCAACCTTGGGCAGCCGTGTGGACGCAGCCATCCGTCGCTTGGCTTTGGGCAGCGTGGCTGAAGGGGCCGCGGCACAGGCCGTGGCCGCGGCACTCATCGAAAGCTATTGTGACGAGGTGCAGGCGCAGTTCGATACAGGCGGACTGGCACAGCGGCCCCGCTTTTCGCCGGGCTACGGGGATTGGGATTTGGCGGAGCAAAGGCTCCTCTTTCCAGTACTGAACTGCGCGAAGCTTATTGGGCTCACATTGACCGAGGGCTGTATGATGGCGCCGTCCAAGTCAGTAACAGCAGTCATTGGCCTATCTGAGGACGTGCAATGCGTTTGGAACAAATGCATGACTTGCGGAAATATAAACTGTCCCTACAGAAGTAGTGAGTAGATAAAATCACATAAATATATATCTTGGAGGGAATTGAA
>JBJDXC010000011.1:0-7794 GCA_051866475.1 Phascolarctobacterium sp. | reverse complement strand
ACAGAAGTAGTGAGTAGATAAAATCACATAAATATATATCTTGGAGGGAATTGAAATTTTAGCTCATGAGTGGCTGGTACAATGGCCTCAAGGGTTCGAAATAAAAAATTATTCTGCGAGACAAATAGTACCCCGCAGAGGCCAATTGAACCCCACGAAATGAGCGTTAAGAAAATTCATTTGACTGGAAAGATATGTATTTATGTGATTTGGAATGATATAAGGAGATTAAGGATGAATTTTAAAGAGTTATTAGGAAAGAAAATGTTGTTTTTTGATGGGGCGACTGGTACCCAGCTGCAGGCACGGGGCTTAAAGCCGGGTGAGCTGCCGGAAAGCTGGAACTTCACCCATCCTGAGATTGTGGAAGCCGTACATCGTGGCTATCTGGATGTGGGCTCCAATATTGTCAAATCCAACACCTTTGGCGCTAACCCTATTAAATTAAAGGGTAGTGGCCTTGATTGCAAGGAAACCATTGAGGCTGCTGTGGCCATTGCTAAGCGTGTCTGCGGTGGTCGTGAGAATAAATTTGTAGCGCTGAACTTGGGCCCTACGGGCAAGCTTTTAGCTCCCTATGGCGACTTAGCCTTTGAGGACGCTGTTGCTGCCTACGGTGAAATGGTGCGCTATGGCGCTGCTGCGGGTGCCGATTTGATTTTAATCGAGACTATGAGCGACACCTACGAGATCAAGGCTGCTGTTTTGGCTGCTAAAGAAAATAGCGATTTGCCCGTGTGCGTGACCATGACCTTTGATCAGGATGGCAAGCTGCTTACCGGTGCTACCGTTGAGGCTGCAGCACTCATGTGTGAAGGCCTCGGCGTGGATGCTCTGGGCTTTAACTGTGGCTTAGGTCCTGTGCAGGTGGCCAAGCTGCTGCCCCAGATGCTGGCCGCAACTAGCTTGCCTGTGATTATCAATCCTAACGCGGGCCTGCCTGTGGAAAAGGATGGCAAAACCTGCTTTGAGGTTGGCCCTGAAGAATATGCTGAGCTCATGTACGAGCTAGCACAGCAAGGTCCCAGCATCGTAGGTGGCTGCTGCGGCACCACTCCGGCTCATATTGAAGCCATGATTAAAAAATGCAAGGATTTGGCGCCCGGTGGCTACCGCGACTCAAAGCTCACCGCTGTTTCCAGCTATGGTCGTGCTGTACATCTGGGCGAAGGTCCGGTGATTATTGGCGAACGTATTAATCCCACCGGCAAAAAACGTCTGAAGGAAGCGTTGGCTGCTCAGGACTTGGATTATGTATGTCGCTTAGGCTTGGAGCAAATCAATGTAGGCGCTCATATTCTGGATGTGAACGTGGGTACTCCCGGTATTGACGAGCCGACCATGATTGCCAAGGCTGTACCTGCGCTCCAGGCTATTACCGATACTCCTTTACAAATCGACACCTCTAACTACGAAGCTATGGAGTGCGCGCTGCGCCTCTATAACGGCAAGCCCATGCTGAACTCTGTAAACGGCAAGGAGGAAAGCCTCAATAAAGTGCTGCCCTTGGCTAAAAAATATGGCGCTGTGCTGGTCGCTCTGTGCCTTGATGACAGTGGCATTCCTGACACGGCTGCTGGTCGCATTGCTGTAGCCGAGAAAATTATTGCTCGTGCTGCAGAATACGGCATCGAAAGCCGCAATATCGTGGTTGACCCTCTGGCTCTGACCATCTCTACTGGTGCAGAAAATGCTGCAATCGCCTGCGAAGTCATTCGTACCATGAAGGCTCGCGGCATTAACACAGTGATGGGTGTTTCCAATATATCCTTTGGTCTGCCCGGGCGTGAGGCTGTAAATAGTACCTTCTTTACCATGGCTTTGCAAGCTGGTCTCTCCTGTGGCATCATCAATCCTCAGAGCAAGGCTATGCTGGATGCCTTCTATGGCTTTCGTGCGCTGGCAGGCTACGACGAGGGCTGCAAGGAGTATGTACAGCATTATGCGGACGCTCCCAAGGCAACGGCAACTATTGTCAGCGAAATGGGCCTCTATGATGCCATTGTGAAGGGCTTGGCCGAGGCTGCTCGCAAGGCAGCTGCGGTGGCTGTGGAAAGCGAAAAGCCCTTAGATGTCATTAATAAATATATGATTCCGGCGCTGGATTTTGTGGGCAATGGCTTTGAGAAAAAGACGCTGTTCCTGCCCCAGCTGCTTATGAGCGCCGACGCTGCCAAGGCGGCCTTTGAAGTAATTCGCGAGGCTGTGGGCGTGGGCGAGACCCAGAGCGAAACTGTGATTATCGCTACTGTGCATGGTGATATCCACGATATTGGCAAAAATATCGTGAAAGTACTTTTGGAAAACTATGGCTACAGAGTGCTGGATTTGGGTAAGGATGTACCTGTGGAAGCCATTGTTAACGCAGCGAAAGAAAGCGAAGCTAAGGTAGTGGGCCTCTCCGCTTTGATGACCACCACTGTGGGTGCTATGGAGGAGACAATCAAGGCTTTGCAAAGCGACAGCAAAACCAGCGGCTGCCAAATTGTAGTTGGTGGCGCAGTTTTGACACAGGAATACTCCGACCAAATCGGTGCTAGCCACTACGCTCCTAACGCTGTGAGCGCAGTAAACTATGTAAATAGTGTCTTTGGGAAATAAATACATAAAGGTTAATTAAGAGAAAATAAAAAGCAGAACCGACTTAGACTGAGATAAGCTCAGAAGCCGGTTCTGCTTTTTTCTTATAAAGTTATTTACTATCTTTCTTTATCAGACTGAGATAGAATACTGGCAGCTAAGCTTTGGGTAGTTTTTGAATATTTTCCACTGCTCAAGACATGAGAGGCCATTGTTTCCAGCTCTTTGCTAGTCACCTTGTTGGTTTGTTTTTGAGATAGCACACTACCAGCAAGCGTTTTCTGAATTCGAGAACTAGTATTTGATGTTAAAATATTGGAGGCTAAAGTAGCCATTTTATCTGAAGTACATTTTTGTTCATATTAATTGAACTCCTTTCATAAAAGAAAGGATGTGGTCACCAGACATCCTGAATGCAAGAGAATTAAATACTAAGTACATCTAATCCTTTTTTACTTTTTTAGGGAAGCAGAATACTTTCTTGCCATATTGTTTTGCATACAACCGCTGTCCACCTTTTAATGTGATATACGGAGTGAAAACAAACTCAACATGAGATTCTTTTTTCACACAAATCACCCCTTCCTGAAGAGATTTTTTACAGACGAATCTGTAAAAGTATAGAAAAGGGCAGAGATAAGTGCTAAAATACAAGTATACTTTGGAAGTTAGCGGTGACCATTATCTCTGCTACTTCTCATGAGCTTATGTGAGATGGCGGTCTCATATAAGCTCTTTTTATTTTAAGAAGGATACGGGCAAAGAACTAGCTCATAGGTGTAGCATCTTTTAAATCGAATAGCATCACTGAAGATTCAGGGATTAGAATACCATTTACTCGATAAGATATTTTCTTTAAATCCCAATTGCACATCCTCGAAATTGTATGAATTAGATCCTTTGAATTCCATCTTATTGATAGAATGCCATTCGCCTTTTCTTTAAAGAAAGCAACTGACTTATCATCATTCTCGTTACATGCTTGAATAGCTATTTGCTTGTCAACTTCATTGATGTACAACCTTACATATGTAGGATAGGACATCTTCATTATAACAGATTTGTTAAATGTAATTCCGTTACTTGTGATAGAAACGTAAGGAACACCTTCATTAAAATCAAAGACTTTAAAGTTGGTAGAATCAAACATCTTTAAGCCCTCCTTCTTGTGATTATATTATAACACTAGAGCGAGATAAATACAATAAAAAATTTTTAGTTCGTCTCTTTATTTGCAAAATAATCGTCTCCAATTCGTCGCTTTAAACTAGCATTATTTTTTAAAAACAAATAGATACTCATGAGCAATCAGCAGAAAATTGTACTTCACGCTATTGGTTTTCCAATATCCTGTCGCTCTGCAATTATGTTGCTGCTTGATTATAAGCTCTTTCAGCTTAAAACCAGCATCTTGAAAAATCTTCATCACTTCAAATGACATGGGTATCATGTGACCTTTTTGACGAGTATCACCCATCAGTATTGCACAGAATTTATCCTTTTTTAACACACGATAGCTTTCAGCAGCCACCTTTTTCATCTCTTCAAGAAAGTCATTGACCTTGAGCAATGATAAATCTTCTGGAATATCTTCACTATACTCAATTATGTTGGCATATGGTGGATGGGTACAAATCAGATCGATACTCTCATCTGCGATAAAATAAAGATTACGAGCATCTGCTTTTCTGATGTATACCTTACCATTGGCTCCTTCAACCTCAAAATCAGTTTTTTCTCTGCATCTTTCTAGGGCTACATCATTAACGTCCAAGCCAATGATATTACGATTTAGAAGCTTAGCTTCGACTAATGTGGTTCCGCCGCCAGCAAATTGATCTAGTACCTTATCATTTTCCTGAGAATAACGCAGAAGAATGTTTCTTGGAATGTATGGAGACCAATTCCCTCGCCATTTTGCATCATGAGTTGCCCAATCGCCTCTGTTGGGAAAACTCCACATAGTGGTCATTTCTAATTCAAAGTCGTCAGGGGCCCATTTTTTAATCTTTTTTTCTGCCATAATATGCCTCAAATGAATACTTTAGAGATAATATCGTTTTCCATATCCTTAATATTGTAGATATTATCCATCACATCAAATGTTTCTTCAAGATTGTGTCTTGCACTCTTCCAACCTATGCCATCTGTAAACCATACAAAAGTAACGCCATTGATAGTATCAACTTCACCAGCCAGAGTTTTATAACTACGGGCAGTTTCATTAAGCTTAGAACCGCCACCTGTATAAAAATTGGTTTCAATAACGTAAATCATAGAGTCTGTTTTGACAACGTAATCAAAACGCTTTTCCATTTTGCCTTGGTTGGAGATTGCAGATAAGTCAATATTCCATTTATCCTGAATTTGGTGGATATACATTTCTTTAAAATAAGAAACATCTTTAACGAAGCCTGCTTTTACTATATAACTTTCAACCAGATCCTCCATTAAATGACCACCTCTATTTTTACGTCCATTTGAGTCTAAGCCTGTTTCAACACCTGTTGCATAGTCAACTAGGTTATTGACAATATGGTTTTGTAATAAATCAAAAAGCCCAGTTTTACGCATGAATACTTTATATTGTTCAGCGGATTGATTGGGCTTTGTGAATGAATACTGAAACTCTCCGTCAGCATCCATGGCACAAATCTCATTAGCTCTTACGGCCAACAAAAGGGGAATACATTTCAGTGTATCTGGATAAGTAGAAACAATCTTTTCAAAATCATCCTCTATATGCTTTGAACCAATAAGTGAATTTAGAATGTTAAGTGGTATTTTTATTTCCTCAATGTTTGCATGCACTTTCGCAAAATCTACATAGTAACCATAGTTAGCAATGCTTCTTCTAAATGTAGTTAACCATTCATTAAAATCTCTTTTCATTATGCATTCACCTCGTAGTTGGATATTAATAACTCTTTAATCTTGCCACGTCCAGTAGCTTTGCTGTTTATCATGCGTACAGCGTTTACTCTATCGATACGAAAGTCTTGATATAAATTGTCAAAAAAGTCATCGGCTTCATCATAATTCTTGGGATCAGAATTGCTAAGAAGCAATTTACTACCTTTTAAGCTAAGTTCCTTGTAGTAGGAAGCTAAAGCAGTCTGTTGCTCATCCGTAAAGGCATCTTGTGTGTATGAAGTAAATCCTGATGTATTACTAATTGGCCTATAAGGTGGATCAAAATACACAAAGGTGTTACTATCGATAAAGCTTGATGATTCCCTGAAATCACCACAGTGTATTTTCACGTTTTTCAGCTTCTCAGATACAGCAAGTATGTTTTCCGTATCGCAAATTAGAGGATTCTTATAGGCACCCATTGGAACGTTATATAAGCCCTTAGAATTAACTCTATACAACCCATTAAAGCATGTTTTGTTTAAGAACATGAACAAAGCTGTCCTTGCCAAAAGCATATCATGAGAATAATTAAACTTTACGTGGTTGTACAAGCTACGTTTTTCGTAAAAATATTCTTTCCTTTTGTCTTGGTCAAGTGGCAAGAACTCATTCTGCATCGCTTGCAGCGTTTCAATTAGAGCCTCAGGCTCTTTTTTGATAACTTGATAACAATTTATCAAATCTTCGTTAATATCACATATGAATATTTCTTCCAGATTGTATCTACTCAGCACCTCGAAAAGAATGGCACCACCTCCAACAAATGGCTCGGCATACTTTAAAATTTGTGTACCAAAGCCATCCGGAAACCGTTTGCTAATTTCGTCAATTAGTTGGGTTTTACCGCCAGCCCACTTTACAAAAGGTTTAGCTTTTTTATCGCTTTTAATCTTAACACTACGCCCGTCAGCTGGTTTTTCGGCATTAACAGGTATTAACCACATATTTCCAAGCATTTCTGCATTAGGAATTCTATTTTCAGCACATAAAATAGCTACTCTTCTCTGAGTTATATGCCACTTTTCAGCGGCTTCCTTAGCACTCATGTAATCCACTGCAGCACCTCCATACGTATAATTATATTCGAGATGTAGAATAATAGCAATACCGATATTTCACTATAAGTGAAATATTTCAATATCGAATTTATGATAGTATTTAATTAAAAGGAGATTTAGAGTAAAATGACAGACACTGAACTTTATCTTATAATTGGCAGGAACATAAAGTTTTTTCGTAATAATGCTGGTTATACACAGCAAGAATTTGCTGATATGATCGGTATTAGTTTAAGTTACCTTTCAAAAATAGAAGCCAATAAGTGTTCTAAAAGTATGTCTTTATCGGTTATAAACAGAATGGCTAACGTTTTAAAAATAGATATACAAAAGCTATTTGAAAATGTCCCAATGTGTTAGTCAATAATTAACGTTGGTAATCCTGGAAACGTTAAAAGGCATTGCCTTTATTTAAAATATCTTATTAGGAGGTATTGGAGTGGGAATTCACTATTGCGGATATGTATTATCAGCAGGAAACCGTCAACGAAAAAGATTTAATCTCATTACTTGTTTTTTGGAGGAAAAAGCTGGTACGGGTAAAGGTGACAAGGCTTCACGTTATCAATATAATGTTGAATCTTTTGGCGACTATGGGATTTTTTTGAAACGTCCAACTCGACTCAATAAAGGATTTGATTTTACGGTGAATATTCAAGGATTGTATTTCAAGAAAAAAAGGAAGTACACCAACCCTAGCCATCAAGATATTTTTGATGCTTTATCTGTTTGTAGAAATGAATGTCCGATAGAATATAGTAAGGTAAAAGAGTGTATTATTGCTGTTTTTGAATGCAACGAAGTAGATTTATCAGATATAAATGCATATTTCTTTGACTATGAACATAAAAAACACCCAATTCAGATAATAATTTTAGCAATTAAATGGCTTTTTATGGAGCAAGATTGTGCGTATTGGAATTATTCTGGCAGAAGAATGTTTTTTAATGAGCTACGTGAACGGTCTTTAGTCTAAATATAACATACCAATATGTTTTATTTATTAATTAAAAAGCAGAACCGACTCAGACTGAGACAAGCTCAGGAGACGGTTCTGCTTTTTTGTACGAAATAAATTATAAAACTTTTCACTCCTGTAACGAAACGTTAATCGAAACAAGAGTTTAGTTAAAATTTAAATACTACGAATTGCTGACCTCAACTATTGACATAAGTCTTCACAGTCCAAGTCTCCAAAACCTGCCTCCGCTCCCGCCAGTCAGGCATCAGCTTATCCAGC
>JBJDXC010000010.1:0-5204 GCA_051866475.1 Phascolarctobacterium sp. | reverse complement strand
CCGGCTCCCGCACCTTTATGGTCGGCCCAAAGCTCAGCACCCGATACACCATCTCCGTCTCATCGCTTTTATCATAAAAAACAGTGAGCAGATAATGAGTATCATCCTGCTTTTCTGTTTCCTTGGCCAAATCCGAAAAATGCATTAACGCACGCATCATAGTGTGACGCTCATCCACCAGCTCCAGCACCAGCTTTTCCTGAGGTGCGGCATGCTGAGGCATCTCCTTCTCCAAGGGATCCCCTAGCTCCACCGTAATAATCTTCCCTAAATTTAAGGTTACATGCCTTGAGCCTGCCATACCCTGCAGGCGGAATTTGTCATCCTTGGCAGAATATTCCAATGTCATGGGCGCTAAATTCGTCCACACGATAACATTATCCTTATTCGTGCGATAGGAAGCGTCGATGGCAACACGTTGCTTAATAGCTTGCATAATTTGCTGAACGTTTTCCCGATACCGCGCGTTTTTATAATCATCCCCATCTACGAAACGATCAAAAAGGACAAACTGCTTCGGTCTATACAAGGGCTCAACGTCCTGCAGCGCCCTTTCTTCCTCAGCTAATTCTGTATCAGTAAAAAATAGGCGTACCCGTTCATCCAAAAGCAAAGCCTTCAGCCACCTTTTTTGCAGCAGCGTCAGGGGCATGGTGGGTTTATGCTTTAAGGGAGTCTTAAAATCTTTAGTCAAAAGCATCCAGCTTTCGTCCTGCAAGGCTGGCAAAAGCTCCAAGGCGCTCTCCTCATAGCCTTCCTTATAGACGATGCGTTTCAGCTGCTCCAGCGTCAGCCTGCCACTTACAGCCTGACTCAAAATGTTAGCCACAATATTATAATAAGTGCCATAGACCTCGCTAAAAACATTACTCATGCTCGCCACCTGCCTCGCTCAAGCCATACATGGCATACACTGCCTCCATGTCACGCCAAAAACGCTCTTCAATTTGCTTATTGCTGCAGCTAAAGCTTGCAATCCTGCCAATAAAGGTCCGTAGCCAGGGCAGCAGCTCCCCCGCGTCACGCACATCAGCAGTAAACTGATAGCGTCCCTCGCTCAGCTTTGTAACCTCACCGCAGCGCTTCTCCCTTTCCAAGCACTGCAAAATATAGGGCTCGTCCTCGCTGGCGTGCACCACTAGCTCCACATGCTCCAGTTTTATTTCTCCATCTTCGCCGATTCTGTTCATGGATACACCCCACAGATGCTGCTCCATAGCCTCAGCCTTGGCCAAAAACTTGTCATAATCCGGCAAATCCTTGGGCTCCAGCACCTGCTCTAAATTATCCAAACGACAAAAAATAATGCGGTTAGCTTTAAAAAACCAGCCCATCACATAGCGGCGACCGCTCTGCGTGCTCACATAGATTTTTAATGGCAACACCCGCATGCAAATCCGCTTACCCCCATCGGTGCAGCTAGCCAATCTAACAGTCTGCTTTTTTTGCATCGCATCCAGTAAATCCACCAGTACATCGCTCTCCAAGGCCTGCAAAAGATAGTGATGCTTATAGCTAAAAAGGTTTACCTCCTCACTATATTTATCCTCCAAGAAACTGCCTACGATGCCCACGGGAGTACTTTCGGCAAAAAAGCTAACTGCTTCATGCCAACGCTCTAAATTCACTGCATCCTTACTGCGGCTGTAGAACAGCTCACGCCCCTGCTTTGCGGTCACAATAAGGCCCAACTGTACATACTCGGCCAGTTTTTTGCGCACAGTAGAGGCATCTATAGTACCTGCATCCGCAAAATAGCTCAAATAATCCTGGTCGAGGCGCTCCACCAGCTCATTTAAGCTCATGCTAATCCCATCCTGCAGCATATCCAAAAGATAAAAGTGCAGCATAATATCCTTGGAGGTAAAGGTTTTGGCCTTCCAAGCCTTATAAAAAGGATTGTGCTTGATTTTGCGGCTGTCCACAGCAATAAAACGACGCTTGCCCTTAGCATTTTGGCGAAAGCACATATAGTCCGCTAGCCAGCTTTCAATGCGACGACGATCATTATCGTGGCTACGAGCACTTCTGTCACTAAAATCAGCCTTGCTCTTAAAGCCATACACATAAAAATCCCGCATCACCATTCTGATATTGTCAAGGTTCTTTACAAGCTCGCTATAGGCCACAATCTTCACATCCTTCGCCAATCCTGCACATACCCTCACTCAAGCTCCGGCCTTATATTCTCCCCCTACTCATGAAGCACCTTATAGCCATACTCCTCCAAGGAATGCAATACTTTGGCAAAATTTTCCTGCTTCACAAGAATATAATTCGTATTAAAGGTAGAAATAGCAAAAATTCTTGTTCAAATCTACCTGCGCTGCATCCTCCACCTTGCAGACGCTAAACAAATCAGCCAACGCTTTAATTTCCATGCCTATTCTCCTCGATTACGAATATAATGCAATGCGCTTTGGGCAGCAATGGCACCATCATTAGTCGCCGTCACCACCTGTCGCAGCACCTTATCACAAACATCACCGGCACCATAAACACCAGCTATAGCAGTGGACATATCATTATTAACCACAAGATAGCCCTTAGCATTGGTTATGCCCAAATCCTTACAAAAGTCGGTAACGGGGTCAGCGCCAATATAGGGGAACACGCCCTTAGCAGCCATATTCTCTATAGCACCCGTCTCTTTGTTCAAAACCTTAAGTCCTGCCACACGCTCATTTTCGACAAGAACCTCCTGGGGCACACGCCAAGTGAGCACCTCAATCTCGGGATGACGAGCCACCTTATCCTGTGTAATCTGCTCCGCGCTAATCACATCACGGCGAGCCAAAATCGTAACCTTAGAGGCAAATTCAGCAAGATAAAGTGATTCCTCGAAGGCAGCATTACCGGCGCCCACAATAATAACCGGCTTATTCCGATAAAATGCAGCATCGCATACAGCGCAAAAGCTAATACCCCGGCCAATCATCTCCTGCTCACCGGGGATATTGAGCAAACGCTCCTCCGTACCCGTTGCCACAACCACTGCAGTTGCCGTAAACTCGGCACCGCTTTCACATAGGACTTTCTTTAGCTCTCCTTCAATAGCAAGAGCCGCAACCTTTTCATATAAATAAACCGTTCCCAAAGCCATAGCCTGCTCATAAATATCATAGGCAAGCACAGAGCCGTTCACATTTTTTATTCCCGGCCAGTTTTCCAGCTCAAAGGTCTTGATAAGCTTGCCACCGGGCGCAAAGGACTCCAGCACAAGAGTTTTGAGGCCTGCGCGACGGGCATAAACCGCAGCTGTTAGCCCCGCAGCCCCACCGCCTACAATAATCAGGTCATAATGCTTATCCGGAGCTGCTTCAACAGGCGGCTCTGCACCCAGTAGCTTCTCCAGCCTTGCGCGCAGCCTTTCCTTGGGTAAAAAGCCGGCATATTGTGACGCCACTTTGCCCTCTTTGATGAAAAACAACCCCGGAATAATGGTAATATCCATCTCCTCGGTCAACTCAAGCTTCTTATCAATATCTATTTTAACAATCTCGATGCGCTTCCCCATCTCTTTTTCAATATCATCCAGCACATAGCTCAGCATCTTGCAGGGTCCACACCAGGTTGCATAAAAATCAGCCAAAAAGGTTTTCTTTTCCCTTAGCATGGCACGAAATTCTGTCGCTGTAGGATTAATAATCATAGTCATAAGCTTCTCCTTATTCTTCTGCATTATATTTTATAGCTAACAAAACTTTCACAGCTCACATTTTTCTAAAAACAGCAGCAAGCAAAGCTATATTTTTCTCATTCATGGCTTTCACCCCTTTATTCTTGCTATCATTATTAAGGATAAACTATAGTGAAAAAGCATATCGTATATTTAGATTACCGTGGCCATATATAAGGGCAGAGTTATTTTCTTGTCCACAATCCCAGCGTTTTGAGCTGTAAGTTTGTACCCTTTGTGAATTTGCTCCTGCTTCAGCAATTCGTTTAAGGAGCGTGTGGGTCCCTTCTTGGCCTTTACATCAACAGGAACAATACTACATTCTCTTTCCAAGATGAACTCTATCTCAAGGGTTGAATCCTCTTTCTTATAATAATATAGCTCCTGATCCCTTTTGCTAAGCATATCTGCTACAAGACTTTCATAAATGCCCCCCTTAGCAGGTCCCTCCAGCATGTCATTTAAAATAGCCGCTTTCATTTGATAGCCAAACATAGCCACTAAAAGCCCTATATCACATAAATATACCCTAAACTGATCTTCCTTCACATAAGCCTTCGCTGGAAAAAATGTGGAGGAAAGATTGTAAGCGTATTTTATGAGCCCAGCATTACAAAGCCAATCCAAGCTACTCTCAAATTTACGTGCGGTAGCCTTTTTTTCTACAACAGAGTACTGGAATTTGTGATTTTCTTTGCTTAGCTGCCTAGGTATAGCTAAAAAACATTGCTTGGCCTTAATTTTATCCTGATTTAATGCATACTTCGCTATATCGTCCTGATAATCCCTGAGGATTTTCTCCTGCACAGCCTGGACCCTGCTATAATCATTAGTTTCAATATAATTAGTAACAACCTCCGGCAGTCCGCCCACAACCATATATTCTCTAAGATATCTCATCAAAGCAGCATGTGTCGCCTCCGGTAGTAATTTTTCTCCGCTTAAGTATGGCTCTAGCATAATGTTTAAATCTTCATCTATACCCAAGGCCCAAAGAAATTCTTCAAAGCACAGCGGATACATGATGAACTGCTCCTCATAGCCCACTGGAATAGATACCTCATTCTTAAATTCAATACCCAGTAAGGAGCCGGAAGCGATAACATCAAACCTTCCATCCTGAGCCCAAAACTTTAAGGAGGTTCTCCCATTAGGGCAATCCTGTATTTCATCTAAAAATAAAAGTGTCTCCCCTGGTATAAATTGGCAATTAGGCATTAACAGCTTAATTTGTCTTACCATCTCATCAACCTGCAAAACACCGGAAAAAATACTTTGCAAATCAGGTCTTTCAATAAAATTTATCTCTATAAAGCTTTTATACTCAGCCTTTCCAAAGGCTCTTACTATATAGGTTTTGCCACACTGCCTAACGCCACGCAATAAAATAGCGTCCTTCTTTTCTGCTTTCTTCCAAGCAAGTAGTTTATCATATATCTTACGCTTTAACACCGACCACACCTCCTCACTTTTCTACTATAATACCACATCCTCATAAAATATGCAATCAGTGCAGATTTCATGA
>JBJDXC010000009.1:0-5207 GCA_051866475.1 Phascolarctobacterium sp. | reverse complement strand
GGAGGCCTTTACCTTATAATTTTTTCCTAAAAATTTTTCTATAGTCTTGGATTTCGTGGGAGATTCCACGATAACCAGATTCATCGTCATTTCCTTTCCCCCTACCTACGGTAGTAGCGCAGCGCTTGGTTTTGTGCAATCAAGCCCGCACCCTGCAGCTCCAAAAGCTCCATGCTCACGCTGGCAAAATCGGCACCACTGCCCTCCACCAGCTCCTCCAAGGGCATGCTGCCCACCTTTAAAAGCTCTAAAAGCTTGGCGCCCAGCGCCGAGGTCGGCACCGGCGTGGCTTTTTCCTCAGTCGTGCTTACAAAATCAAAAATTGATGGCTGGGTAAGCCTTTCCTTCCTAGCAAACTCCCACTGCAGCTTGTCCTCTAAAATATCCTCCGGCTTATCCACTAGCTTGGCCCCGGTGCGGATGAGCTCGTGACAGCCCGCGCTAGTGCTTTCGAAAATATTTCCCGGCACGCAATAAACCTCGCGCCCCTCGTCAGCAGCAATATTGGCTGTAATAATAGCACCACTTTTTTGCTTGGCCTCAGCCACTAGCACGCCCTGGGACAGGCCCACAATAATGCGATTGCGAGCAGGAAAATTCTTGGCAAAGGGTTTGGTCCCCGGAGCATATTCGCTAATCACAGCACCGCCGCTGAGCACAATGCGCTCGAAAAGTCCCGCGTTTTCCTCTGGATAGGCAATATCTAGGCCACAGCCTAAAACTGCCACCGTTTGCCCGCCCACGCTGAGGCAGGCCTCGTGGGCTTCCGTATCAATGCCGCGAGCACCGCCGCTAATGATGGGTATACCACGCTGCGCTAAAGCCTTAGTAAAGACCTTGGCAGCCTTTTTGCCGTAGGCAGTGCACTCACGGGAGCCCACCACTGCCAAGCAATATGCCGCGGTCGGCAAGGTGCCTTTGACGTAGAGCACTAGGGGCGGGTCGGAGCTTTGCAATAGGCTCTTAGGGTATTCCCCATCCTGATAGCTCACTAGGCGCACGCCCTGCTGGTCACAGTAGCGCTGCAGGCGAGCTGGCAGTGCCTTGCTTCTTTTGCTCACAAAGGTAGCAGCTGCGGCATCGGTAACCAAGCCTGTGGCTACTAGCGCCTCCGGCTCCGCCTCAAACACGGCCTTGGCCGAGCCCATGGCCTGCACCAGCTCCGGCAGCTTGGCACGACCTAAGCCAGTAGTAGCGCAGATGGCAGCCAAATATAAAGCATCTAATTTATCCATACACGTATCCTCAAACAATGTTATACCCTTAGAAACTAGAACAAGTTTTCATAAGCGAATAACTGTTCCAGCTTTAGGGTAATTTTTATTTCATTATAATGAAGAAAACTCTATTGGTCAAGTGGCAAAATTTTGCAGCCTTCATTTTCTGGCTAGTTTTTCCAGCACAAAAGCGCAGATTTGCTCCGCTGCCAAGGGATTGCCCAAGGCTTTTGTGTCCTTCGAAAATTCTTTTTGCGAAGCTTTATTGGCCACCGCAGCAGCTAATTTCTCTAGATTGTGGCAAATCTTGGCCCCATAATGAGCCTCTAAAAAGGCCGCATTGCCCTGCTCCTGACCGGGCAAGGGCTTGTAAATGAACAGGTCCAAGCCTGAGGCCAGTACTTCCGCGCAGGTCAGTCCCCCTGCCTTCGTAATTATCATATCGGCTCCGGCCAGCATTTGGGGAATATCCTGCCGAAAGCCGTAAATTTCTAATGGATTAGCGCAGCTAGCGCTGCTTTCTCCTAAGTTCCTCAAATTTTTACTGAAGCTTTGGCGCAGCTGCTGTGCCAGCTTCTCGTTATGCCCCGTAATAGCCACAAGCCGCAGTCCAGGTATATGCGCAGCTGTAAGCGCATGCAGCATTTCCTCCATAGGCAAAAGGCCCTCGCCCCCGCCCATCAGTAGGCACACCTTTTCCTCAGCAGACCAGCCGTACTTTTCGCGACAAACAGCATAAGCGTTATGCTTAAAGTCCTGGCGCACCGGAATGCCATAGGCGTGTACCTCGCTAGGCACAGTAATTCTATCCTTTAAGCGCTCATCCGCCAGAAAATAGGCATCCACACCATTAACCAGCCACCATTTATGCACAGTGAAGTCCGTAATTACCCCTGCAAGGTAAAGCTCCGGATGCTTCTTTTTATAATAGCTCATAATCCCCGCCGGTGTGGCGTGGGTAGCGATAACCGCATCAGGATTGATGCGACGCAAATAACCACTGCCCAGCATGGCCAAGGTGTGATTGATTAGGCCCCGCAGCCACAACGAGCCCCCTTGGCTATTGCCCCATTTATAGGCCAGCTCGTAGAGCCAGGGGCAGCAGCCCAAAATCCATAAATAGGTGCGCAAGAAGGCCGTGCCCAAAAAATGCGGAAAAAAGTCGAACACATTGCCGTGTACCACCTCCACATTTTCCTTCTGGCTCAACACCTCACGCAGCGCCTCCGCCGCCAATCTGTGTCCTGAGCCAATGGGCGCAGATAGCAGCAGCACTGTATATTTTTTACTAATATTAGACATACTTACACCCTCACTTTAAGAAAAAGACTACAAAAATTCACGTATAGGGCTTGAATAAGCAGCGTTATTATTGTATCATATTTTTAATCACATTCAACGCTGGAATAGTGTTGTTAAAGAAAATTTTTGGGAGGCCCTGAAAATGACAAACAGACTACCTGTTGAAAGCTTTAGCTTTCCTGTAGAAAAAATTAAAGCTGGTTACTATACTGATGCGTATTTTATCCGTTCTGCGGAAATTTTAAATGGCGATAATTATCATCCCCGTGTTTTAATGCAGGTTTTTGCCCGCGACCATGTGGTTGTTTGTGGCACCGATGAGGTTATTGCCCTGATTAAGACCTGTGCCTTCCATCCGGAAAATATCGTTATTCATTCCCTGCATGATGGTGAAGAGGTGGATGAATGGGAAACTGTCATGACTATTGAAGGCGATTATCAGGATTTTGCTCATTTGGAGACTATTTATTTGGGCATTCTGGCTCGTCAAAGCCGCATTGCTACCAATGTGCGCCGAGTTGTGAAGGCTGCTAATGGCAAGCCCGTACTCTTCTTCCCCGCTCGTTATGATATTTACCAAACCCAGGAGTCCGATGGCTACGCTGCTAAAATCGGCGGCATCAAGGGCTTCTCCACCGATGCTAACGCCTTGGCTAGCGGTGGCAGGGGCTTGGGCACCATTCCCCATGCTTTGATTGCTTCCTACAACGGCGACACTGTGGCCGCTACCTCTGCCTTTGACAAATATGTGGACCCCTCCATTGCTCGCATTGCTTTGGTTGACTTTGACAATGACTGCGTCAACACCTCCCTGGCCGTGGCCCGCAAGCTGGGCAAAAAGCTGGCCGGTGTACGTCTGGATACCTCCGGCTCCATGGTGGATAAGAGCCTGTGGACCCAAATCGGCACCTTTAAGCCCACTGGCGTATGCAAGGAGCTTGTGTGCAACGTGCGCCGCGCTCTGGATGCAGAAGGCTTTAACCATGTAAAGATTATCGTTTCCGGCGGCTTCGATGCTGCTCGCGTGGCTGCCTTTGAGGAAATGGGCGTACCCGTTGATACCTACGCTGTAGGCTCCTCCTTCTTCGACGGCAATATTAACTTCACTGCTGATATTGTAAAGGTCAATGGCAAGGACTGCGCCAAGGCCGGACGCAAGTATAATCCTAATCCCAAGATGGAATTAGTGGATTAATTTTTAGGCTTCGTTACTTTATTAAAGCACTGTGGCTTGTCCCCAGTGCTTTTTGCACTTTTTTAGCCTCCCGCTTTAGCGGTGGAGGAATTCTTTTAAGGAGGGAAATATTATGAGCTTAAACACTACTCCCGCTGCAGAACGCATTCATATCGGCATTTTTGGCAAGCGCAATGCCGGCAAATCCAGCCTTATTAACGCGATTACCAGCCAAAACCTAGCCATTGTCAGCGAGCAAAAGGGTACCACTACGGACCCTGTGTACAAGGCTATGGAGCTGCTGCCCCTAGGCCCCGTCATGGTTATCGATACTCCGGGCATTGATGACGAGGGTGAGCTGGGCAAGCTGCGCATTGAGAAAGCCTATCAGGTGCTCAATAAATGCGATATTGTGCTCCTCGTTGTGGATGCCGAGGTGGGACTGACCCATGAGGACGAAGCCCTCTGGGCCAAGGTACAGGAGAAAAATCTGCCTGCAATTCTAGTTTTGAATAAAATCGAGCTTTTAGAGGATATGCAAAAGGCGCTGCTCACAGTGAATGCTATGAAGCTAACCAAAAGCTGCTTCTTGGTTAGCGCTGAAACCGGCGAGAACATCCGCGAGCTGAAGGAGGCTATTGCGGCCCTTAAGCCTAAGGAAACAGAGCGCCAGCTGGTGGGCGATTTACTGGAACCCTTAGACGTAGTTATTTTGGTAACTCCCATCGATAGCGCTGCCCCCAAGGGACGCTTAATCCTGCCCCAACAGCAAGTACTGCGCAATGTGCTGGATAACAACGCTATTGCCATGGTCGTGCAGGAAACGGAGCTGGCGCAAGCGCTGCTCAAGCTAGCTGCACCGCCCCGCATGGTTATTACCGATAGTCAGGCCTTTGCCAAGGTTAGCCAGATTGTTCCTCCCAGCGTACCCCTGACCTCCTTCTCCATTCTTATGGCTCGCTACAAGGGCAGCCTCTATAATGCAGTGAAGGCCGTGCGCGCTTTGGATGAGATTAAGGATGGGGACAAGATTCTCATCAGCGAGGGCTGTACCCATCACCGCCAGTGTCAGGATATCGGCACTGTGAAGATGCCCAACTGGATTCGCCAATATACCAAGGCGGAGCCGGAGTTCTGCTTCACCAGCGGTACGGAATTTCCCACCGATTTGAGTCCCTATAAGCTGGTGGTGCACTGCGGCGCCTGCATGCTCAATGAAAAGGAAATGGTGCATCGCAATAAGGTTGCCCTAGCTCAAGGCGTACCCATGACCAATTATGGCATCGCCATCGCCTACATGCACGGCATCTTAAAGCGCACCGTCGCTCCTCTGCCTGATATTGCTAAATTGTTAGAGTAAATTAAAAGTTGTTTCCCCTAACCTAAACAGCAAACTATTTGTCTCTTCTAAAGATACAATGAGTTCGATTTACACTCCTACCGCAAAACGCGGCAGGAAACAGACGTTTACGTGTTATACAAAATCATCACCACCCGTCTAACGGGTGGTTTGA
>JBJDXC010000008.1:0-25717 GCA_051866475.1 Phascolarctobacterium sp. | reverse complement strand
TGTAACATTTGCTTTCGCGAAATATAACACACTACTCTGCTAGGATGTCACCTTCCCCATCCCCATAACAACAGCGCCCCAGCGCAGCGAAAGCGATGTGGGTACCCTCAATCTCATCTCGCCGCACCAGGGTGCTATTCTTTTCTACACCAAATCGCTAACCAAGTATGTGTATTGCACAGCTACAAATATAGTATATTTTTATCACTAACGAAACGTTACCAAAAAGAATGTTCGCTTTTAGTATTATACATTTATGAATTTAATTAGCCGTTCTTCGCTTACATATTAGGCAATAAGTATACGTCCTTACTTCGCCCTATCCGCCAACTTAGCCTCATAAGCCTTATAATTATCAATTGTAACCACGCTGATGCCGGTATCCACATTCAGCTGCTCCGCCTTAGCACCATTAGCCTCATTAGCACTCTTGGCGCCCTTAGCCAGCTCCGCAGCCATATTGACACCGTCGTAGCCCATATTATACTGATTTTGCACAATGGAAACAGCCTTAATTTCAGGATTTGCAATCACTGCAGCTGTAGCCTTGGCATAGTCAAAGCCCACCAGCACCACATCCTTGCGCTTGCTAGCCAAAATCGCCTCCGCCGCATTCAAGGTAGTGCTGTTATTGCAGCTAATAAAGCCCTTCAAATCGCCAATTTCCTTGAGCGCCTTCTGGCTCAGCTCCATGGACAGCGCCTTGTCACCATAATCCACCATAGCCTTGGGCTCCAGCCTCCAAGCGCTGGGCGCCTTAGCCCGCCAGTAAGCGTTCACGCCCTCAATGCGCTCCACCATATTCTGGCTCTTCAAGCTGCTCACCTTAATAGCCACTGTGGCCTTATCAGTATCCTTCAGGCCATTAGCACGCAGCAGCTTTAGCATCTCCTCCGCAGCCTTGGAGCCTGCGTCGAAATTATTGGTCATATAAGCAGCGCTATAATTTTTCGTATTCAGGCCCGTATCAATCAAAACCACCGGCAGCTTGCCCTTGCGCAGCTCCTCCACCGCAGGAATGAGCTGTACGCTGTCAGAGGGAGCCAAAACCAGCGCATCCGCCTTTTTAGCAGCCAGCTCCTTGAGCATATCCCTTTGGGCCTGCCAGTTTACCTCTTTATAGGGTCCGCCCACATACACATTGCAGTCCGCAGCCTGCCCGCCATCCTTAAGGCCCTGTACAACCTGACTCCAATAGTCACCCTTCAGCACCTTCAGGACTACATATACGTTCTTGCGCCCCTCCCTAACCTCGGTTACAGGGGTGAACTCCTGCTTTTCCGGAGCCTTGCTGGCCTTGTCAATAATGGCCTGCTGGGTGCTCTTGGGCGCATCGGCAGCCTTAGGACTCTGTCCACAACCAGCCATAGCTAAGGTAAGAATGACACAAAAAATCAGAGTAGCAATTTTTTTCATGAGTATTCCTCCATCTAATATTTGATTGTGTGAGAGTGTTAATGAGAACAGTTATCGTTTTCTGAAAATATTATAGCCTTACTTTGTATACATGTCAACAGCTGCTCATACGTTTTTCGCAAGATACTGAACACTTTCCCAATATTGTCCATTCTGAGCGCTGAAATCTTCCCCTCTGAGACAAATAAAAAGGGCCACCGGTAGGCAGCCCCCTTAAAAAGAGATTAGGAAGAATGATATCCCAATGAATCAACTGAATCAATCAGAATTAGAAGGTTACTTGCAGGCGGCTCCACAGTACTTGGGTATCGGTGCTGGTTTCCTTGCCTTCCAAATCATAGTAATCCAGCATGTAAACAATGTTCTTAGCCAAGGTATAGGTTGCGCCAATGCCATAGCCCTTGAAGCCTTCTTTTTCAAATTCGGACCAATCGCCAGCCTTCATGGTATGAGCAACAAAAGTGCCAGCGCCTTGATCATAGTATTTTGCCCAAGCGCCCCAGCTGCCCACATTGCTAGCCTTAGCACCTTTATAAGCCAAGCCAATTACATAGCCATCGGTGTCAGCGCCAGCAACCAGAGCATCGCTGTCCACGTCAGAATGCAGGTAAATAGCATCCAAGCTTACATTCTTATCGAAAGCATATTTAGCGCCTACATTGAAGACGCCGTTATCTTCGCCTGCAACTACAGGAGCTGCGCCTACGCCATCTTTGAATTGGTCATAACCAGCCTGCAGGCCCAGCTTGCCAATCTTACCAGCAACATTTACGCCCCAGAATTCGTCATAGCCATAGTCAACAGGTTGACCCCAGTATGCGTTCAGCTTCAAGTCCTTGCCATAGGTCAGGCCGATAAATTCAGCATAATCATCAAACAGGTTGCCATCAGCCAAGAACATGGGAGCTTTACCGGCAACTACCTTAGCGCCACCCAGCTTACCGGTTAAATAAGCCATATTCAGCTTGGTTTCTTCATCGCCGGTGTTATTAGCCAAGTTTTGGTCATTTTGAATACGAGCGGTGTAGGACCAGTCATCATTTACTTGACCGTTCACAAACAGACGGGTGCGCAGACGGTTTTTAGCAATGTGGCCTTTGGTCTTTTGCAAATCGCCATTGCGGTCAGCATACTCATAGCGGATTTGGCCGGAAATCTTTACGTTGTCGGCTTTCTTTTCCAAAGCAGCCACGCGCACGCCCAGATTATCCAGCTCATCAGCAAATTCTGCTGCCAGCTTGTCCACATTAGCGCCCTTTGCCATAGCCTTAGCTACGATTTGAGCCATTTCATAACGGGTCATCAGCTTGTCGCCACCAAAGGTAGCATCGCCGTAGCCTTCGATTACGCCAGCAGCTGCCAATTTGGAGATGCTGTCATAAGCCCAGTGACCTGCGGGTACGTCGCTAAAGGGATTAGCTGCATAAGCAGAGGCGGTTACGCCCAGAGCCATAGCCATAGCGAGAACTAAAGATTTTTTCATGATACTTCACACTCCTAAACTAGTAAATCTCTAACTAATCCTGACGTGAGCAGTTTCCTAGTTTCCTGTTCTTATCAGAACTAATTATTATCTAGATTATAACTTAGTAAGAAGTATATTGCAAGTAGTTTTTGCATAAGATTTGCTTATTTAACAAATGATTTCGCTTATACTTCAGTCCTTTATGCACAAATCCCCATTTTCCTTAAAGCTTGGGGTAAATACCCTTGGCAAGCTTCTTTATGCCTTCTCCTGTTTTGATAGCACTATTATAGGTATAGTTCAAGGCAATGCCATGCACCTGCTTATTTTTAATAGCCTTTAGGGAGCCTAAAGCAGGAATGCTGCGGAAATGCTCTGCAGCAGCCTCCGGGTCACCGCCGCTCTTCACTACAAAAATCACATCCGGATCCTCATCAATAATGGCCTCCAAGCTAATTGTGCCTAGGGGACTGGGCGGAACGTAAGCGCCGAGACGGGTACAGATATCACCAGCCAGCTTGGTCTCGTCATAGGCCACGAGATTTTTGCCCAATTCCTCCAAAATCATCACCTTGGGCTGGGGCTGACCTGCGGATGCCTTTTTATAATAGGCAATGGTCTCGTACATTTCCTCCACAATGGTCTTAGCCCGCTCCTCCCGGTCAAAGATAGTACCCAAGCCCAGGATAAAGCCTAGCTCATCCTCAAGAGTTTCCTTATGCTTGCGGGAGGTGGGTGAATTAGCGTTGGGCGGCAGATAAGTGTGCACGCCCCGCTCATTCCAAAAATCAGTGCTCTTGAGCCTTTTATCGGTGAAGAGGGACTGGCCGCTAACGATTAAATCCGCTCGCATAGCCACTAGGGATTCAGCGTTCAAAACTACGAAATCTTCAAAGCGTAGCTTGTTATAGCCCTCCGCATATTGGGGCTCCGGTGTGTAGAAGGGATTGCCATAGCGCACCGGGCAAATCACCTTGTCCTCCACCCCTAGGGCTACCAGAGTTTCATTAATCTGCTCCCCCACAGCCACCACTCGCCGGGGCATATGGGTGTAGAGAGTCTCTGCTTCGCCCACTGCATTATAATTTTTAACGATAACATTCTTGACTAAGCGTGGCTTATAGCCCTCCTCCGCCCCGCTGACCGGCGCCGCTATGCTGATGGGCTGCATAATTCTCGTAGTATAGAGCTGCAGCACCCCCACGGCCACGGCAGCCACAGCCAAGGCTCTTAGTAAGCTTTTTTTCATTGCATCACCCACTAGCTATGCGTACCCATGACAATCTCGATGCCATGAGCCTTAAAAAAGGCGATGAGCCTCTCCACCTGCTTGCACAGCTGCAAGTCATCGGTACGAGTTTGACAACAAATTCCTACATGTACTACATCGGGCTCCATAGATAGAATGCGCTCCAGCTTTTCATCCATGCCCATATCGTCCTCAAATTCCAAATTATCACAGCCATTGCAGGACATAAAAGCCACCAGCTGCAGCTGTTCATCCCCATAGCGCTTAAAATAGCCTCTTTTATTATTAAAGGCGTGTAAGCAGGCTGCGCCAGTGCAATTTTCCTCAGAGCGTAGGCAACGTAGAATCACGATTTTTTTCATAGTCCTTCTCTCCAATGCTTGGGCAAATAAATAATATTCATTCGCCCGGTTTTTTCATCCACATGAATTTTACTGCGGACTTCGTACATATCATAGATGAATTCCTCTGTCAAAAGCTCTCTGGGGGTGCCAACGCCTACCACCTGACCTGCCTTAATGGCTACTAAGCGATCACAGTACATGGAAGCGATGTTTAAATCATGCACAGCCGCTACCACAGTGGCGTCCAAGCTTTTTACAATATCCATTATTTCCAGCTGGTATTTGATATCCAGATGGTTGGTGGGCTCATCCAACACCATGCATTCAGTCTGCTGAGTCAGGGCTCTGGCCAGGATTACCCGCTGCTGCTCGCCACCGCTTAAGGTGGAGAAGCTGCGCTTTTCAAAGGCTTCCATGCCCACCCTGGCAAGAGCCGCACGGGCAATGGCAAAATCCTCTAAATTATCCCGCTCCAGCACCTTTTTATGGGGCGAGCGCCCCATCAGCACTACATCTAAAACGGAAAAATCAAAGCTATAAAAATTATGCTGGGCTACCACAGCCAGCTTCAGGGCCGACTCTCGATAGGAAAGCTCGTCCAAATGCTTGCCATCGAAATAGATATCGCCGCTGGTGGGCTTTTGAATGCGGTAGACGCATTTTAAAAAGGTGCTTTTGCCGCTGCCGTTGGGACCGATAATGCCCACAAATTCCTTGGGATGCAGCTCAAAATCAATGCCCTTCAGAATTTCCTTTTTGCCGATGAACATTTTCACGGCTTGCGCTAGTATTTCCATGCTCAATTACCTCCAAAGCCATAGGTCTTTTTGATCATCAGGTAAACAAAGCAGGGTGCGCCGATGAGGGAAATCAAAATACCAATGGGTAGCTCGGTGCGTGGAATGATGATGCGGCAGAGGCCATCAGCCACGACCAAAAATACGGCGCCAACTAATGCAGCTACTGGCACCAATTTTTTATGATCAGTTCCCACCAGCATACGCACTACATGGGGCACGATGAGGCCTACAAAGCCCACTGTACCGGCAGCATAGACCACAAAGCCCACAATAAGGGAGCTGATGAGCAGATATACCTGCCGATAAATGTGTAAATCCGTGCCTAGGGTCAGAGCGGACTCATCGCCTAGGAGCATCAGGTTGAGGATACGGCTTTGGCTCCAGAAAAAGAGCACGGCCACTATAATCAGGGGTATGATAATGGCCAAAACCTCCCATTTGGCTCCGGCAAAGGAGCCCATCATCCAGTAGGCAATGGTCTGCATGCCATCCTTGTTATTGGCAAAATAGACAATGAAGCTGGAAAAGGCGGTGCACACAGCGCTCAGAGCCATGCCTGCCAAAAGCAGCTTGATGGAATTGCTGCGCCCGCCCATGTTGGAAATAAAAAGCACCGCCAGCGAGATGGCAAAGGCGCCTATAAAGGCGGCAATGCCGATGAAGTTCTCGCCCAAGGAAGCGCCCACGCCTAACAAAATAGCTGCCGTGGCGCCTAGGGAGGCGCCGGAGGAGATGCCCAAAATATAAGGGTCGGCCAGCGGATTTTTCACAATGGCCTGCATGATGACGCCGCAGCTGGCTAGGCCGCAGCCCACCGCCGCTGCCAAGACCAGGCGGGGCAGGCGCAGCAGCCAGATGATGTCGTGGGCAGGGCCCTTGCCTAAAGCGTCAATGGGTGTTCCGCTTTGTAATTGGTTAATGATGGTGGTATAGATTTGCTCCACAGGGATGCGCACGGTGCCGATGGTCAACGCCCACAGCATGGCCATGACCAGAAGCAGGATGAGCATGCCACACAGGAAAAGGTAGCCTGTATCTCGAAAAAATTGTTGCATAGTCCACTCCTTCTAAATGTGGCAAAGTACGCCCATAAAAATGCGCGTACTTTACCTAGTATGGAGAGTTGTAGCAGCCGTAAGGCTGCGAAGAGATTTGTTAGATTATAATTCGAATTCTGCTGAGAGCATGAAGGTGCGAGGGCCGCCAACGTGGAGGGTGTTACCTTCAGGATTCCAATAGTTCTTATCAGCAACGTTATAGCACATTGCACTTAAGGTAACGGGCAAATCATTGACTTTAGTCTTAGCTTTTACGCCCAAATCAAAGGTGAAGTAGCTAGGAACACTGTATTTTTCATTTTGAATGTAGGAGGAGCCTACATAATTTGCTCTAGCCAGAGCGGAGAAAGTATCGGAAGCTTTATATTCGAGTCCGAAATTAGCAGTCCACTCAGGTACGCCGTTAGCACGTTTGCCATTGGTATCAGCTTTATTAGTAACTTGTTTAGTATCCAGATACATAACGCCACCAATTGCATTCCATTTTTCTGTAATGGTACCGGTAGCGGTATACTCTAAGCCTTTATGTCTTACTTCACCATCGATAACCCTAGTATCCAAGGGATCACCAGGGAACCTTACGTCATTATAGTTTGCTTTTTTAATATCGAAATAGCTCAGCTTGTGGAAGAAATCACCAGTTTTGGCTTTAACGCCAATTTCATTGGCCTTTACTTCATACGGAGCCAAAGCTTGACCTTTATTCATAAGATTGGAAGTAATGAAATTACCATCAACAAATTGTTCAGTATGGCTTGCGAAAACGGCCAAACGAGGACTGAAAGCATAGTTAACGCCATAGGAAGGAGAAACCTTAGTACTGTCAACTGGTGCTCTATCAGTTCTGTAAGAGCCATCAGATTTCAAAGAGTCTTTTCTAATGTTTTTACCACTTACACCTACAAATACATTTAGCTTTTCATTAGCTGTGGTAATGGTATCGCTGACACTCCAACCTGTTATACGAGCTTTAGTATTATATCTTGCATCAGTTTGAGAGAAGCTAGGATCTAATTCGCTAGGAGAGGGCCAAGAAGCCACATTGGAGTTGTAAATATTACCCAAGAAGCCAAAATCACTGTAGGCTACTTCTTTATAATCCACGCCAGCACCATAATAGTGCCAAGTGCGGTCAACGCCCAAAACATAATTATGTGTCAATTCTCCAGTTTTGAAATCACCCTTCAAGCCAATTTGAGCATAATCGCGTTTTTCAATCAAAGAATAGTTGTCGGATGTTACCTTAAAGTCACCAGCTTCATTCAACAAGGATTTACTGAAACCAGTATAATGGTACCAGTCCTGTTTAAAATGGCCTAAATTTAAGAAAGCGCTTAAATTGTCATTAATTTTTTGTTCATGATTGAGTGTAAGGACATAGTTTGTGTTCTTATCACGACGCCAACCCGGATTAAGTTGGGTATCTCCATCAGGAGCACCAAGCAGAGTTGCACCAACATAGCTGCCAGTAGAGAAGCCATAGGGACGACCTTGGCTATCAGTGTAGGTATAACCCACCATAAAATTAGTTTTGCTTTCGTCAGTTCTTTGGTCCAGGTTTAAATAAATACTTCTTTGCTCCAAATCCCAACCGCTTACGGCACGCTCGCCATCAGTATTACTAACAATTACACGGGCACCATAGCGATTATCATCGCCAAAGCGTTGACCAATATCAACATATTCTTCATGGGCACCCTTGGAATGATACTTAATGCCTACTTTTCTGGTATCCTCATCTTCAAGAGCTTTTTTACTATTGATATTGATGGTGCCACCAGCAGTTGCATAAACGGAGGAACCAGTAATGCCAACGGTCGGCCCCTCGATAACATCTACAGAATCAATGTAGTTGCTAGATTGGCGAGTCATAGCCTGCATACCGGGAATACCATTGATGGAAAAGCCACGACCGGAATCACTAAAGCCCCTAATGGTCACTTGGTCTACTGCGTTATCACTTGCTTTACGAATAGAAGGCACCAAGCTCAAGCTAGCGCTAAGACCTTCAGTGGAGTTCATAAAGTTACCCACAGCCTTTTCAGAAAGAGTAGTAACGCTCAAGGGAGTATTCATCATATCCCTTTCACCCAGAATACCTACATTAGATGTAGCTCTTACGAACTCGCCTGCAATGTAGCGTTGGCCGTGCACCACAACCTCAGCCAGATGATAAGTATCAATAGCATCCTTTTCAGCTGCAGCAGCGCTGTCAGCAGCATAAGCATTAGCCACAAAGCCCACGCTAGCAATAGCAAGGCAGATAGCTCTTGTCAGAGCCTTAGAACTCATCTTTAACATATAAATACACCTCGGATTTAAAGAATTTATATTTTTCAATTTCCCTTTGGTCGAGCTTGCCGTGTTTCGCTTACCAGGGAAAATCAAAAGCAGCTTCATATAGTCCTACTTTTATTTAAGTGCCATGAAATTTTAATTTCCTAATCATTTCACTAGCCTATGAGTTTTAATATCGTTAATTTTCAATCTAGTAATTAGTATTATAAACAAGAAAAATTGTATTAGCAAATTATGGTTTTCGATATGCCGATAAAAAAGATAAATACCAAGCTTCTAAAAAAACTTGCTATTTAATGATAAAATGCCATATAATATAGTCGTAGTATTGCACAAAGTTAGATATGTGATAGATAAAATGGTCAAGTATTCAAATTTGAGGTGTGTATTTCCGTGCTTTTACGTCAAATGAAATTCTTTCTGATGGTTGCTGATTGCAAAAGCTTTAGTGAAGCTGCAGAAAAATCCTATATGACCCAGCCAGCCATCTCCCACCAAATAAAAATGTTGGAGCAGGATTTGGGCATTGCTCTTTTTGAAAGAAAAAGCAGTCGCATCAGTCTGACTGCTGCCGGAGAAGAGTTTTACGAGCCCTGTAAGCGCTTAGTGGCCCAAGCCGAAGCTTTGCGTGCACACATGCAGAACTTTAGTTCCCCTCCAAAGAACGGTCTGCGTATTGGCAATCGCACCAGCTACAATGTGCGCCAGCTCTGCGAGGCTGTAAACCACCTTACCACAAAAGCTCCTGCTACCAGTATAGAAATTATTTATGGCGATCATGACCAGCTGCTGGAAATGCTGCGTCACCATGAGCTGGATGTAGTTATCACCGATTTGCGCAGTGATGTAGAAAAAGAATTTTTTGTTTATCAAACCTTGGAAACAGCCGATGCCCATGTGGCACTGCCCATGCACTGCTCCTTGACGGACCAGCCCTATGTGGAGCCGGAGCAGCTCCAAAAAATGACCTGCGTACTCATTTCCCACCAAAAATACGGCGAGCAGGAAAAGGATTTTTATAAGCGTATTTTAAACTTTAACGGCGCTTTTAAGATTACCCGTGATATCCCCTGCGCTGTTACCAGTGTAGTGCACGGACACAGCTTCTTCCCAGTGTTCAGCAGCGTGGATGCACCCACATATTATGGCCAAGTAACTAAGCTGATGCCACTTTATTTCAACGGCAATCCCCTCAAGGTCGAGCACGGCATCTTCAGGAACCGTGGCTGCCTAGGCGAGGAGCAAAGGGAGCTATTGCAAAAGCTAATATCAATTTTAAAAATATCGTAAACAAGAAGCCCGTACAAAGCATGATTTGCTTGGCTGGCTTCTTTATTTTTCATCAAGCAATAATCATCCCACTTGAAAACCATCTCGCCAATAACATAGCACATAATTTAACTAAACATTCTATATCTTCAACATAAACAAGTATGTATTATTTAATGTCTAGTTTATTCGAAAAATGTGTGATATAATTGTAGCCATAATGGGAGTAGTGTCTCTAAGAGGTGAGAAGAATGAACGGTATTGCTTTAGGTACCATAGTAATAGACTCGGACTACAATGTGGTAGATTTTAACGAGCCTGTGCAAAAGCTTATTCCTACTATGGTCAAAAATAAAAAATGTTATAAAGCTTTGTTAGGCAAGGATGAGCCCTGTAGCTTTTGTCCTGTCATCCGCAAGCAGGACTGTGTGGTAGCTTTGCCTGATAGCAATACTGAAAGCGTGCTAGAAATTCCTCTGCCCGACGGGCGCAAGCAGCATGTGCTTTCCTTCCTGATTAACGACCAAAGGCACCAGCCTGCCTTAAATTGCCTCAAATATAATTTAATTGGCTATTGCCTTCATAATCCTGAAGCTGGCCCAACAGTGCTGGAGAACGAGCACGATCTGGATAAAGCCACAGGACTATATAATATGCAGGCCTTTTTGCACTATGCCCGCAAGCTCCTAGACGACAACCCCTATGACACCTTTAATTTGATTATCTCCGATATCAAGAATTTTCAACAGATTACCGCTACCTATGGGGACGAAAAGGCCCAAGCCCTGCTCTACGGCGTAGCCCAGCTTACCAAAGAGTGCTACGCAGATGGCATCGTGGCCCGCTATGGTGTAGATCAAGTAGTTAGCATTTATAAAACCCCCACCCTGGAGCAGCAAGTGCAGATTTCCAAACGGTTCAACGATTTTCTACAAAATGCGGAAATTCCCAATGTCATCATCAAATTCGGCATTTACGAGGAGGTAGACAGGGACATTTCTATTACCCACATGTGCTCCAAGGCGCTGCTAGCCTTAAACACTATTATTCATGATTTCCGGCGTATTTTTGCTAAATATGACGATAATACCAGCCAAAACCAGCTCAAGGCCCAAAACTATGAATCCCGCTTTAACGATGCCATTGAAAACGAGGAATTTGTAGTCTGGTACCAGCCTAAATACAATCCCTACACTGAAAAAATTGTGGGTGCGGAGGCATTAGTACGCTGGCAAACACCCCAGGGCATTGTTTCTCCCGGCGAATTTTTGCCTGTTTTCGAGGCCGATGGTCTCATCGAACGCTTGGATAGATATGTATTCCGCCATGTATGTGCCCAGCAGAAAAAATGGCAGGACGAGGGTCGCACCATGATTCCTATTTCGGTGAATGTATCCCGCTGCAGCCTCTTTGTGCACGACATCGTGGATAAATACAAGAGCATTATTGACGAATACGGTATTGACCATAAATATGTGCCCATTGAAATCACCGAAAGCGTGGCCTTAGAAAACTTCAAGATTAAGCCCATCGCCGACGCCTTTGCTAACGCAGGCTTCCTCTTGCACATGGATGATTTCGGCTCCGGTCGCTCCTCCCTAAACGGTCTCAACGTGCTTCATTTTGAAGCAGTGAAGCTGGACAAGAGCTTGATTGATTTCATTGGCCATAAAAACGGCGAGCTGGTTTTAAGCTACACCATGGCCCTAGGCAAGGAGCTGGGCGTACAGCTAGTAGCCGAGGGCGTGGAAACAGCCTCCCAGCTGCTCTTTTTAAAGCACAAGGGCTGCGATATTATCCAAGGCTTTTATTTCTCCAAGCCCCTGCCCGTGGACGAGTTTGAGGCCAAGCTGGCCAATAATGAGCAGACTGACCTCAAGCAGGACATTAAAATGGTCTTGGCAGATTTTGCCGCCTCGCCCCATTCCGATGCTCTCTACAGCCATATGCCCGGTGGCTTCTTTAGCTACGAGGCCTTTGGGGATGAGAAAATTCTCGCCTCCAATAGCTATCTATGGGAAATGTTTGGCTTTGATAACGAAGCCGATTTTATGGAGCACGTTCATGGCTCCTTCAAGGGCATTGTGAGCCCTGAGGAGCTAGCCGAGGTGGAGGAGTCCATTGCCCAGCAAATCAAGGACCACCATCGGGAAATGGACTTTGTGCGCTACCACATCATCCGCAAGGACGGCAGCAGGCTGCCCGTGGTGGACTATGGTCACCTGGCCCATCAGGATGGCAGGGATGTATTCTACGTTTTCCTCTATGAGGAGCAGGATTAACGAGTTACAATAAGTTACAGAGCTTCCTACCGCGAAACGCGGCAGGAAACAACTGTTTGTATAATAATAGTGTGAAAAAGGCCGAGGGCACTTGCCCTCGGCCTTACTTATTTTCTTTAGCTTTATTTAGCTTTGCTTTAGCCCAGCCCATTGCAGCGCGCCAAGTCGTTATAAATGAGCTCCGCCATTTTCGTCGTCAGCTCCGCCCTATCCCGGCACAGACCTGTGCCTTGTAAGAGGGCTGCCAGCTTCTCCTTATTGCAGAGCATGCAGCAGCAGGGCTGGATAATCTCGCTGGCCATATAGGCCGCCGCACGCAGGGACATCTCGTCCTGCACAAGGCTGCCATCCGCCGCCTTGGCCATAAAAACGCTCAAGCGTCTGTCCAAGGCCAGGGCCAGCTGCTTTTCTAAAACGCTAACCATCATGCTTATGCGTACAATTAACGCATGTTTTCAATAAAGTCTTCGAAGGTATTGATGAGCACCGGATGGCCGGTAACTACCAAATCGCGCAGATAGCTGCCATAGGACTCATAGGTGTTGTCCTGCAGCACCAGCTTCAGGCCTTCCTTTTCATATTCCTCGATCATCTTCAGGATGAAACGGTTAACAGTGCCGTCGGGAGTAACATTCAAAGGAATGTAGCGCTCTTCAGCGTCGTATTTTTCTACAACAACCTTCCAGCCACCGGGAACGGGCGGCAGACGGGTTGCTTTAATGAAATAATTATCGGGAGAAAAGCCCACATAACCATCCATTTTATTGTATAATTTGGCTTTTTTCAGCGGGAAACCGTTTTTATTGCCCCATTTTACGATCTCTTCGCTAACTTCATTATTATGTATTACACTGGGAAATGTTGCCTCTGCTAAAATCTCGGACATGTTCATACCTCCTTGGGGATTTATAATAATATTGTACTCTAGATTGCCGATTATTTCAATAAGTGTAGCCTAGAAGAAAAAAGTATTTTTTCATGGATAAAGCAAAAGGCGGTAGCCACAGCCACCGCCCCAATTGCTTGTGTAAATATGCATAAATTTGTATTAGATTTGGCCAAGAGATTTCAAAATTGCTTGTGCGATAATTGCGGAAGCAATGTAGGTGCCTACGAATACTACGATGGCCAAGAGGCAAATGCGCCAACCGGATTTAGCAAAGGCATCCAAATCCTTGCCGATAGCTACGCCGGCATAGGCCAAAATCGGGGTGCACAGCGCCAAAAAGCCAACCTTTTTTACATAAAGGTTAATCAGCTCGGAGCCGGGCACGCCGGGGATGGTCAGAATGCAGCCGATGGTAACTACATAGGCAGCAGCAGGAATGCCACCGGGCAGATATTTAGAAGCCAACATACCAATGAGAGCAATCACGCCCAAAATCAAGAGGCCGGGAATGGAGTCCACGATACCGGCCTTGGTACCCAGCACGTTGGAGAACAAGCTCATAATAGAAACAATGCCAATTACAGTTACAGTATCCTTAACGTTCATTATGCTTCCTCTCCTTTCTTAGGTTCTTCCGGCAGCACGCCGTATTTAATCTTGTAGAACTTCTTGTACAGCCATTCGGTCATGGGCAGGCCAATCCAAACGGACATGTACAGGCCGTCCAAGCCGGACAGCATGTTGGAGGCTGCACCGAAAGCAGCCAGCTGGTCAGCCATATTGGGATACATAGCTACCAGAGAGCCCAGAGCCGCACTCATCATGCTGGCAGAGCCAACGCCTGCGGCCATAGCCAGAGCGTAGGGATGGATGGGCAGGGTGGAAGCAGCAACGCTGGCCATAATACCAAAGAAAATGGTGCCGAATACGGTGCCGGCGATATAAACGCCCATAACACCGCGGCCTTCGCTGGAGTCCAGACCAAATTTTTCGCCGATCAGGGCTACGTTGGGCTCACGGGCAATGGAGTGAGCAGCGCCGATGGTTTCGCGCTTGAGGCCCAGATATACAGCAACGGGAACGCCTAAGAGCACGGTGCCCAAATTACCAAACTCTTGCAGGATTAAAGCCGGGGAAGCGGCCAAAATCTTCGGCAGAGTGGGGCCAACCAGGGTGCCATAGCGAGCCATCAAAAGCATCAGGGTAACGCCGATAAGGCTTGATGCATCAACCATTTCCTTTTGGCTGGATAGGTTGAGGAATTTGGGTGTGGTCAAAATACCCAGGAGCAGAGCAAAAAGCATTGGCAAAAGCACAATGCGACCAATACCAATGGTAATGGTGTGGGTGCCGATCAGCTCTGCCACGACGATCAGCGCCAGAATAATGGCATGTAATTTAATATTTTTCATTACAAACCCCTCCTTGAAAATATCCTTTATTTAAAATCGTTGAGAAGGTACTAGATACGAGGCGCAGCGACGACGGCGTAGCGGAAATACTCCTAGGAGCTGCAACGAAGTAGATAGTGCCTTATCGACGATTTTTAGCTAAAGTAACTCTCCATTTTGGCTATATACTCTTCTTTAGTCAAAATCGGCTTGAAGTCTGCCAAAATACCCTTGGCCTCCTTAGCATCGTCATAGAGCAAATCAATGAGCATCATAGCAAAGGCCTTGGCAGGCAGCAGCACGGCTGCTTCAAAGTCCACCACATGGAAGCCACCGGTGTGCAAGAGGCCATCGGTGCCACCGATGAAGGGATGGATAACCGGCATCAGATGGGAAACATCGCCCATATCAGTAGAAGCGCTGAAGTGACCGGCGTCCTTAATATCCACGCCGGGATATGCCTTGAGGGAGTTTTCTACCATGAGCTCATTCATGCGACGGTTGCAGTTCAAGGGCATCATACCGGGCAAGGTCACGATCTCGGTCTCGGCGCCGATGGCGTCGCCACCGGCCTTCAGAGCTGCGTCCACACGGCTGTGGGTGCTGTCAATGGCGGTCATGGTTTTTGCGCGCACATAAAGCTCCATACGCACGTCCGCAGGCACGGAGTTGACGAAGTCGCCGCCCTTGGTAATGATGGGATGCACACGCACTACATCCTGCTCACGGAAGGTTTCACGCAGGGCGTTGATGCCCATAAGGCCCAGCATAGCTGCATTCAGAGCGTTGATGCCCTCGTGGGGAGCATCCGCAGCATGAGCAGTTTTGCCGATATAGCGCACGGTCTTGCCCACGAAGCCATTGGAGCTGTCGCCAATGGAAACAGTGGGACGGGGCATATTTTTATCTGCATGCATTTGCATAGCCATGTCAATATCATCGAAGGCGCCTTCGTAAATCAGCTGGCCCTTGCCGCTGAGGAAATGCAGCTTGCCTGCCTCCAGCAGCTTTTTACGATATTCAATCTCAATATATTCCTCCGCAGGCACGCCGAAGAAGACTACGTCACCGGCCAGCTCCTTGAGCACGCCGGACTTCATAATGCCGCAGGCAGCGCCCAGCATGGTAGCGATTTGCAGGTTATGACCGCAGGCATGAGCAGCGCCGGTCAAGGGGTCAGCCTTGGCGCTTTCAGGACAGCCCACTGCGTCCAGCTCGCCTAAGACTGCGGCGGTGGGGCCTTGCTTGCCACCATGGGCACGACCCTTGACGCCATTGATGGCAAGGCCTGTTTGCACGTCCAGGCCCAGCTCACGCATAAAGTCCGCTACTTTGGCTGAGGTCTTGACCTCCTTAAAGCCCAGCTCCGGCTCATCAGCAATGCAGTCAGCAATAGCCTTGATTTGGGCAGCGGATGCATCAATGGCAGCGCACACCTGCTGCTTTAACAATTCTTTATCCATTTAAAGTTTGCCTCCTAAATTCTTGTACAGATTGTCTTTACAAATGTGAAGATTTTCTAGTATTTTTGTCTTTATTATAGCACAGGCCACAGAATTGTCAAATTGTTCTCTAGTGTTTTACTAGATTTTTACCAATGCTTGCATTTTTTTATTTACCTCTAGCACCGACTATGGTATCATATAAAGATAGCATTGAGTAATATTGCTTACATTCTAGAGAAAGGAGTCTTGACATGTTTGCTCAGATAAAAAAAGATATTGATTCCATCATGCTGCGCGATCCCGCTGCAAAAACAAGACTGGAGGCGGCACTCTGTTATCCGGGCCTGCATGCAATTTGGCTCCATCGCATAGCTCACCACTTCTATCTGAAGGGTTGGGTCGTTTTCCCCCGCTTGATTAACACCTTTTCCCGCTTTTTGACCGGTATCGATATCCATCCCGGCGCTAAATTGGGTCCCGGCCTTTTTATCGACCATGGTATGGGCCTTGTTATTGGCGAGACCGCCGAGCTAGGCAGCAATGTAACCCTCTATCAGGGCGTAACCCTGGGCGGCACGGGCAAGGAAAAGGGCAAGCGCCATCCCACTATTGGCAATAATGTGGTTGTATCCAGCGGTGCCAAGGTTTTGGGTTCCTTTAAGGTTGGCGACAATTCGAAAATCGGCAGTGGCAGCGTGGTTCTGAAGGAGGTACCTCCTAATTCCGTTGTAGTTGGCGTACCCGGACGTATCGTTACCCGCGACGGCGTGAGAGTGAACCCTGCTGATGAAGAAAGCATGATTGACTTGAACCATGATAAGCTGCCTGATCCGGTTGCTGATTATGAGGAGCTGCTAGCCAAGCATATGGAAGAAATCAACGGTCGCTTAAAGGAGCTGGAGCAGCTCATTCATGCTACCCAAAGACAGCAACAGCTGCAGCAGGAGCAACAGCTGCAGCAAAAATAAATTGTGTATGTGTGTTTTATTAGAGAGGTAAGATTATGAGCAGAATAATGACCACAGCAGAAGCCATTCAGGAATCCCGTCGTTGTTTAAATTGTGCTCGTCCCATGTGTCGCACGGGCTGTCCCATCGAGAATAATATTCCCGCCTTCATTCGCGCCCTCAGCGAGGGTAATATCGGCATGGCCTACGAGATTATTTCCGAGCGCAGCAATCTGCCCGCCATTTGTGGCCGTGTGTGCCCTCACGAGCGCCAATGTGAGGCTCATTGCGTTTTGACGAAAAAGAAATGTGGCATTGAAATCGGCAGCTTGGAGATGTTCATTGCTGATTTTGCTCACAAGAATGATTTAAAGCCCGCTCACCCCTCCAGCAAGCTGCGTGGCAAGGTAGCGGTTATTGGCAGTGGACCTGCGGGCCTTACGGTGGCAGGCGACCTGGCCAAGATGGATTTTGATGTGACTATTTTTGAGGCCCAAAGCGAGCCCGGTGGTGTGCTTTTGTTTGGCATTCCTGAATTCCGTCTGCAGAAGGACGTGGTACGCCGGGAAATAACCGAGCTGCAGCACATTGGCGTGGAGATTAAGACCAATCAGCTGGCCGGTGTGGACTTTACAGTGGACGATTTATTTGCCCAGGGCTATGATGCTATCTTTATGGGCACTGGCACTTCCCTGCCACGCACATTGGATATCCCCGGCAAGGAGCTGAGTGGCATCCTCACTGCTACTTATTTCCTGCGCACGGTGGTGCTTGCCAACGAGGGCAAGCTGGACGCCAGCGAGACGATTTTGCACACCGGCGACAACGTAGTTGTGGTAGGTGCAGGCAATGTGGCCATGGATGCGGCCCGCACGGCAGTGCGCCGCGGCGCTAAGAATGTGACCATCGTGTACCACAAGTCCGAGGCCGAGGTCAGCGCCTTCCCCTCCGAATACGAGGCAGCTGTGGCCGAGGGCGTGCAGTTTAAGTTTTTGAGTCAGCCCATTGCTTACTTTAACAAGAAGCAGATGCGTGCGGTGAATAAGGTGCGTCGTCAGGCCACTGCGGCGGACGAAACACAGCTGGCAGGCTTACTTGTGCAAAATATTGTGAAGACGGACGAGGGCAAATTTGTAGCCGAAGGCGGCCAAGAGGTGTTGCCCTGCGACTGCGTGATTTTGGCCGTAGGCCAAAAGCCGGCAGCGCGCATTGTGTCCACCACCAAGGGCATCCAAGTGGACGAGCGCGGCTTTGTCATCACTCGCGAGCGCCCCTACGGCATGACCACCCGCGCCGGCGTCTTCTCTAGCGGCGACGTGGTACACGGCCCCGCCACCGTGGTTCTCGCTATGAAGGAGTCCAAAAAGGTTGCCGCCGGCATCGCTCAGTACATCGACGCCAAGAAGCTCCTTGAGGACTGCAATATCTAACGACATATAAAACAAGAAAAGCTAATGCGTAAATACTAGTTTATGCATTAGCTTTTTTTAGTTTTAAAAATTATCGATATTTTGAAATTAAGTAATGGGTAATCAGTGAGGGAGCTGTGATTTTTAGCAAATGAGTGGCTTGGTACAATGGCCTCAAGGGTTCGAAAAAGTATATTATTCTGCGAGACAAATAGTACCCCGCAGAGGCCAATTGAACCCCACGAAATTTGCGTTAAGCCCCCAAGGGGACAGCTCCCTGCACAAATTTTGCTGCGTGCGGGGCACTTGCACAATTTGGCGACTCGCTAGAAAATCACCGCGAGTGAGCTGATTGCCTATTACTTATTTCATATTTTACTCCAGTTCTTCTATCCACTCGCTTAGCAAGCGTGCGAACTCTTGCCACTGCGCGGCGAGCAGCTCCGCTGCCCCATCCGCCTTAGCCTGCTCGTAGCCCCTAAGCATGGCTACCTCGTAGCGCAGCTCAGGCAGCTCCGGGTGCGCCGCCACCAGCTGCTCTAAATACTGCTCATTCACATAATCATCATGCAAAAGCCCCAGCATATCCTGCAGATACTTCAGGCTGCGCAGCAGCTGGGGCGACGCCTTCAGCTCCGGTACGCTCTGCAGCGCGTACCGAAAACGCTTCAGCTTAATGCGCACCCTGTGGAGCTGCTCCATATCCTGCTGCTCCGGATAGACCTGCGGATATTCCTGCAGCTTGCTGGCCCACTTGCCCAAACGCTCCACGAAAAACTCACGCAAGCCCTTGTCGCAGCCTTGAGCAGCCCAGCTAAACAAGGCCATATACAGCTGGGCCAGCTCCAGCGTAACCTCGTTCAGCCTTAGCTCCGCTAGCGTGCGCACCTGCGCCTGCCGGCGCAGCCCCGCTAGCAGCTGCTGCAGGCTGGGCACTGCCCCAGCCCCCGGCGGCGCCATAGTGCTTTGCGCAATGGGCGCAGCGCCCTGCTGGGGCAAGTCGCTGGCCTGCTCTAGCCGCGTTTGCCCTGCGCGCAAACGCTCGCATACTTGCAAGAGCACATCGTACTCACGGACGCCTGATAGGGCGTCCGCACGCTGCTTTAGGGCGTCCTTCCACTTATCAGCCTCGGGAAATAAGGGCTTTACTAAAGACAGCACCGAGCGCAGGCGGCGCAGCTTGACCCTTAGCTGACGCCATAAGGGTCGCTGCCCGCCCCCGCTTAACAAGAGCTGCTCCCACAGCTTATTAATCACATATAGATGCCAGGGGATATGGCAGCGCAGGGCCGTCATAGCCGTCCCGGCGTCATAATTGCGCAGCTCGTCCAAATAATAGCTCCCCCTCAATAGCGCAATACGGCGGGATAAATCGGGCTCATCCAATACAAAATGCAGCTTACCCTGCAAAATGTGCTGCACCATATTCTCCACATCGCTCTCAGCAAAGACACTGTATTCATATTCAAAAATAATATCAGCCACATTAATGAGCTTATCGCTTACTAAAAGCACACCCCAGACGCAGCACACCCTAAGCCTAGTATCTGACTTCTTGGGTATGAAGCGCGCCACGCGGCATTTATACATATCATTATTGTCAAAATAGCGCTCCTTCACCTTGTAAGCAACGCTATAAGCACGTAATTCCTTTTTCACAAGCCCCAAAAGCTGGGCCTGATGCTTCACATCCACACCATGCAGGCAAATTCTTACTTTCATGGCTCATCAACCCTTTACACATAATAAATAATGCACCCTCTCTTGCAGTAGCAGCATTGCTAACAAAAGAGGGTGGCTTTTTCTGTAAGCTTATTTTAGCTTCACCTGCGCAGGCAGGGGCTGACCCTGTAGTCCTGCCAAAATATTATCCGCCGTCAGCATGGCCATGGCGTCACGGGTTTCCCTGGTTGCGCTGGCCATGTGGGGCGTCACAGTTACATTCTCCAAGGTCAACAGCTTGTGCTCGCCGGGCAGAGGCTCAGGATCCGTCACATCCATAGCCGCATAGGCTACCTGACCGCTTACCAAAGCATCGTACAAGGCATCCGTATCCACCACAGCGCCGCGGCTAATATTAATCAAGCGCACGCCCTTCTTCATCTTGGCAATGGTCTCAGCATTGATTAAATGCTTGGTAGAAGGGTTCAGCGTTACCGCCAGCAAAATGAAGTCCGCCGTAGCGAAAAGCTCATCCTGAGACACATAGGTTACTCCCAACTGCTCGTCATCAGGACGCTGGTGCCGATTATGATAAATTACCTGCATGCGACTAGCTTGAGCACGCTTAGCAATGGCGCTGCCAATGTCGCCCATACCGATAATGCCCAGCTTTTTCCCTGCCAAATCCGTGGTCAGGCCAAAGGGCTTGCGCTCGCCCCAGGCACCGCTCTTGACATGGGCATGCGCCTTCACAATCTGGCGCGCGCTATCCAGCAGCAGTCCATAGGCCAAATCCGCCACTGCGTCCACCAAAACTCCCGGGGTATTACCCACAGGAATGCCCCTAGCAGCACAGGCAGCAATATCAATATTATCATAGCCCACACTGGCTTGGGCAATAACCTTCAGCTTAGGCGCCTTGGCCAAAAGCTTTTCATCAATGCGAATATTGCCCGTGGAATACAGGGCCTCAGCCTCAGCTAGCCATGCATCAAATTGCTCCTTGGGCATGCGTCCACCCTGCTGCCAGCCCAATAAATGCACTGTGCTATTTAATTTATCATAGGCGCATTGGCGCATCTTGCCACTGGCCATGACCGTCCTATTTTGCAAATCCATAGCCCTGTCTCCTCTTATTTTTTCGGCAAAATCTCCAGCCAATAATTATCAGGATCAATAATAAAGTAAATACCCATGGCCGGATTTTCGTAGCAAATGCAGCCCATTTCCTTGTGCTTAGCATGGGCAGCCTCATAATCCTCTACCACAAAGGCCAGATGGAATTCATTTTCGCCCAGATTATAGGGCTCCTTGCGGTCCCGCAGCCAGGTCAGCTCCAGCTGATGGGGAGTTTTGCCATCGGTTAAATACACAAGAATAAAGCTGCCATCCGCAGCCTCCTTGCGGCGTGCTTCCCTCAGGCCCAGAGCCTCCTCATAAAACTTTAAGCTTTTTTCTAAATCAAGGACGTTAAAATTATTGTGTGCAAAAGTAAATTCCATTTTCTCACCTCATTTATATTCTAAAAAAAGACTTGCTGAATTAATAATGCCGCCAAAGCGATACCGGCACAGATTTTCCCCAGCACGGCTAAAAAGCGCATTTTCGCAGCCTCCCAAGCTAGATGGGCAGCATTTTTTTGTAGCCCTGTGCGGGCCAGCTCATATATAAAGGCCGTGGCACTAGCACCGATAACACCACCAATAATAGAGCCTAATATGGGAAAGATGGTTGTGCCCATAATAGTGCCCACAAAGCCACCTATACCTATCAAAAAAACTGCAAGCCAGGATATCTTTTCCTTCTTGATGCCGAATAGGGAGACACAAAACTCCCAGGCCTCACCCAAGAGGTAAATTAAAACCATGGCTGAGAGCAGGCGTCCATTAAAATACATAGCTTCATCAAAAAAAGCAAAGCCCAAGCCTGTCACCAGCAAAATAGTATTACCCGGCAGATCAAAAATCGTTAGCAAGGGGCATAGCAAAGCTAAAAATGCAGCTAGCGCTCTTTCTACCAAAAAATCCATAGTGGTCCTCCTAGTTCTTGATATAGCTATTATAACACATCTACATAAACACTTGTCTAATTCTATCTCACAAGAATGCGAAAAAAATGTAAAATCATTGTCTATTGCTACAAGAAATGCTAAAATAAATGAGGAAATTAAACTAAGAAAGGAGGCATCATCCGTGCAAGATCTTTTAATACAGCTACAGCCCTGGTATCCATCCATCGGTGCCTTCTGCTTTTTTACCTTTTTACGTTATGTGTATAAGCATTTTTTGCTGAATCTTTTGCATCGTTTGACCAATGTTATTTCCTTCAAAAATGGCGAGGAGCTCCTCAACGCCTTTGAGCATCCCATCAATGTTTTTCTCTACATCTCGGCATTTTATGCTGCTATTAACGTGGCCCCCCTCAACACCAGCTATTGGCTGACCTTTTTAGACAGGATTATCCGCAGCACCATCGTGCTCTGCTTCTTCTGGGGCTGCTACAATGTCAGCGACACCACCCACGGCATCATGCTGGATATTTTGGAAAAGGCGGGCATCCGCTCCGAGGACTCCCTTTCCAATATTTTTTCCACCATCCTGCGCTTGATTATCGTGGTGCTCTGCTTTGTGACCGTGGCTAGGGAATGGAATTACGATATCAGCGGCTTTATTGCCTCCTTGAGTATTGGCTCCGTGGCCGTGGCCTTTGCGGCTAAGGATGCCTTGGCCAATGTCTTTGGTAGCCTGATTATCGTTTTAGATAAGCCCTTTAAGGTGGGCGACTGGATTTTGGCCAATGGCGTGGAGGGCGTGGTAGAGAAAATCTCCTTCCGCAGCACCTGCATCCGCACCTTTCCCCAAGAGCTGGTTTATGTTCCTAACTCCTTGCTCAGTAATACTCCCATCACCAATTTTACTTTACGCGAGAAAAGACGTATTGATTTTACCCTTGGCCTGACCTATAGCAGCACCGCCAAGCAAATCGAGGAGCTAATTGCCAAGCTTAAGGATTATTTGGGCAACCATGAACGCCTGCATCACGACGATATTCGCGTTCATTTTGTAAATTATAATGATAGCAGCTTGGATGTGCGCGTTATCTGCTATGCCCGCACAGGTGATACTAGAGAATATTTGGATATTTTGCAGGAGATTAATCTTAGAGTCATGGGGCTTTTGGAGGAGGTTGGCGTAAGCTGCGCCTTCCCTAGCAGAAGCATATACTTTGAAAATGCTCTAGAGGACAAGCGATAAAGCACCATATCCTGCGTCAGGGCTCCTAGGAGTATTTCGCATACGCCGTCGTCGCCCTTCCTTGTCTCTGGCACTTTCTCACTTGTCCACAGTCGTCAAAAGGAGTCTTTATTATGAAAAACTATGACGTCATTATTATCGGCGGCGGACCCGCCGGCGTATCGGCAGCACTGTATTTGGCTCGCGCCAATATTAAAACAGCTATTGTGGAGAACGGACCAGGGGCCCTGGCCCGCGCCCATAAAATTGACAATTTTTATGGGATAGCGGCCAGCGGTATCAAGCTTTACGCCGAGGGCTTGGAACAAGCCCGCAGCCTGGGCGTAGAGATTATTCAGGATGAAGTGCTGGCGGTGGAGTATTACGACAGCTTCGTGCTCACGCTCAAGCACAGCCCTGAGCCCTTGCCCGCTCCCGTGCTTATTTTGGCTACCGGTACGAAGAACGTGACCTTGAACCTGCCGGGACTGATGGAGCTGGAGGGCAAGGGCATCAGCTACTGCGCAGTCTGCGACGGCTTTTTCTTTCGCAAGAAAAAGCTGGCCGTGCTGGGGCACGGTGCTTTCGCGCTGCACGAAGCTGAGTACCTGCGGCACATTGCCGCTGAGGTGACTATCCTGACCAACGGTCAGGATGACAGCGCGGCCAAGGCCGCAGGCTTCACTACGATTACGACGCCGGTCACAGCCGTGACCGGCACGGATAAGCTGTCGGCAGTGCGCCTCGCCGATGGCAGCGAGCTAGAAGTGAGCGGACTATTCATCGCCCTAGGCACTGCCGACAGCACCGACCTCGCCCGCAAGCTAGGCGCCCAGCTGCAAGGCCGCTTTATCAAGGTGGACGCCGCCGGCGCCACCAATATTCCCGGCCTTTTTGCAGCGGGCGACTGCGTGGGCGGGCTGAGGCAGGTGGCTAAGGCCGTGCACGACGGTGCGCGGGCGGGGCTGGCAGCGGTGAAGTTTTTGCGGCAGCAATAACAACGCTGCGGACCGTACTATTGTCTAGCTTTGGTGCAAGCAATAAAAAGCTATGGAACTATTGTCTAGCTTTGGTGCAAGCTTAAATAACGCTGCAGGCAACGCCTGCAGCGAGGTAAAAAATATATGCAATTCATAAAGGAGTGTATTAATATGGCATTAGAATTTACTACCGGTAATTTTGTAGCGGAGGTTTTGGAGGCAAAGGGCACTGTATTGGTGGACTTTTGGGCTACCTGGTGCGGCCCCTGCCGCATGCAGGCCCCCATTCTGGAGGCTTTCGCGGCAGAGCATCCTGAAATTAAAGTAGGTAAGGTTGATGTGGACGACAATCCTCAGCTTGCTGAAAAATTCGGCATCATGTCCATCCCCAGCCTGCTGGTTTTCAAGGATGGCAAGCTGGTGAAGACCGCTGTGGGCCTTCACGACAAGGGTGGTCTCGCCGACATAGTGAAGTAAAAACAGAACATAGTGTGCAAACACAAAAATGGGACTGCAAACGCAGTCCCATTTTTATTAGACTTAATGTCTAGATTTTGAGTTATAAAGCGTGGTTCTAATTTTAAATTAGAAAGTGAAGATTACTTCAGACCACAGGGTCTTCTCGTCAGCATTGCCTACGCGAGCTTTGAAATCATAATATCTCAAGCCAGCAACGATGTTCTTAGCGAGAGCATAGTTTGCACCGATTTCAATGCCCTTGAAGCCATCAGCACCAGAGCCAACGGGTTCTTCATAGTGCGGCAACGGAGTGTAACCATCAGTGGTTTGCTCCAAATAAGTTGCTGCAGGTTGGTTGTAGTAGTTAGCCCACAGACCCCAAGAACCAGGAGTAGTAGCCTTAGCACCTTTGTATGCCAGGCCTACCATATAGCCACTGTTGTCTTCATTCTCTACAGCATCAGCTTTACCATAGAGATATTCAGCGCTCAATTTCAAGTCTTTAGCCAATTTGGTGGAAGCACCAACTACATAAATTTGTTGATCCCATACATCATTGCAAGCCTTGTAGTAGGTTACATAACCATCAATAACACCCAGTTTTGCAGCTACGTCTACAGCATACAGTCTATCTTCAGATACGAAAGTAGTGTCACCACCAATGCCTTTAGCAGCATAGCCGGTAACCTTTACGTCTTTACCATAAGCAACGCTAATGCCATCTACAGTTGCATCAAAAACGGAACCAGTGTGCATCTTGAAGTCTTGACGGCCAGCAGTTACTTTCGCGCCGCCAATTTTGCCGGTTACAAATGCCCAATTCAGTTTAGTGGTATCATCGCCCTCATTGTTGTGGGTGATTTCTTGTTCATTTTGCAGACGGCCAGTGTAGGACCAATCCTCATTGATGGTACCATTTACGAACAGACGAGTACGCAGTTTGGAAACAGAAGCACGGTCTTCTGCATCACGATAGTGAGCACGGATTTGACCGGTGATCTTTACGTTGTCAGCTTTCTTTTCCAGCTTAGCTACGCGAACGCCCAGGTTATCGAGCTCGTCAGCGAATTCAGCAGCCAGCTTGTCAACGTTAGCGCCTTTAGCCATAGCTTTTGCTACGA
>JBJDXC010000007.1:0-5240 GCA_051866475.1 Phascolarctobacterium sp. | reverse complement strand
ATTACTTCTTGCATGATAAATTTGTAAAACTCCCCCAATTAAACCATCCCCCAATGCCTGTCAATTCGCCCTTATAGCAAAAAAAGCACCTGCCAAGCTCTGACAGGTGCTAACAGCCAACCGAACCGCACGTCCGGGCAGAAGCTCCTTGCACTCACAACAAAAACTGTGCCTGCAAGGCTACCGCTGCAACTACATATATTATACAACTTTTCTTAATTTAGTACAACTGTTTATACCGCGAACAAATTGTAACATTTGCTTTCCCGTCAACTCCTCCATGCCTTGTTCACTGTCACTGCACAATCGGTTCGATTTAGACTCCTACTCGCTAACGCGGCAGGAAACAGGCGTTCGAGGCAGCTTAATCTTCTAATCCGCCATTTTTCTAATTCACCCTTGCCATCTGGTTGTTACAAAAAAGAGCTTTCAGATCATCTCCGAAAGCTCGTCTTTAGCTATATTGTGCATAAATTCTATATTTTACACATATTCGCCGAGGATAAGCCCTACAACCAATACTGGTTAAAAGGATACGAAGTTTTGATTAATATAATAATAAATTGATCTTAAATCCTCTTCTGCCTCGTCAGAAATGTTGACAAAATAACTCATAAGCCAAATTCCTTTGCCAAACTAGCGAAAACTTCAGAAGCAGGCTTTACTCTACCTGCGAGCACATCCTGATATCCCTTTTCCAAAGCTTCATCAAGTTCGGCTTCTGTCATTTTACTCATATCCAGCGGATGCCTATATGGTATTTTAACATCAAAAGGAAGCCCTCTTTGTAGGATAATTTGCTTATAGAACATGTTAATGGCGTTAGACACAGGAATTCTTAAAGTCAATAAGATTTCTTCAGCTTGTTTTTTTACATCTGGCTCACGCCTCTTCGTCATCCTCTTCCCACTCTTCGCTATGCTGGTTGTAATAATACACCCCATCCTTAAAAATAATCTCATCGATGGTGTACTCTTTGTCCCAAATCACACCGCCGAAGGGAGCGCGTCCATAGGGGCCGTCCATCATATGCACTTCGCTGTCTGGGTACCTGACGTCCTCTTGCTCAGCATGCACTTCACTGTTCCTGGCACTTGCTGCATTTTCCTGCGCAGCTTTTTGGTTACCAGCTGGCTGCCCTGCACCGGGCTTTGCTGCTTCCTGCTTGATCGCAATATATACAGAGGCCAGCACATACACCACGCCCCCAACCGCCAAAAAACGGCAAAAAACTGCGTACCACCCTTCACCGAAAAAGAGCTGCTGGAAAAAGAACAGTGCTAAAATTATATTAAATATGGTTTTCAATGCAATCACCACCGCTGCGCTGGGGCGCTTTCATTTCAGTCGTCGCATAGGCGACATTAAATTCAATTTTGGTTACTGTACTAGGACACGACTACCTCAAGCCCATTTTCCTTAGCTAAGCTCACAATATCCTCTTCGGACAGCTTTGAATATTTCATAATCTTAGTCATTGGCTCTCCATCCTTCAACATTTCAAGGGCTGTATCTACTTAGGGTGTTACATCCCCATTTTCTCCATATATATTTAAAAACATTGTGGTCACATCATTGCCCTCTATATCTTATCCCTTACCACTGTACAATCGGTTCGATTTAGACTCCTACTCGCTAACGCGGCAGGAAACAGGCGTTTGCTCAGGAGCTCACTTTGCTGGAATTCTCCAGCGCCGCCTCCCGCTTCTCCAGAGCCGCAGGGCCGGAGGCCTTCAGCGTAAAGCCGCGGCCAAAAACATCGTTCACATCGTGGATAATCATGAAGGCGTCCGGGTCGATAGCCTTACAAATGGTGCGGATTTTCGCCAGCTGGGTCAGCTTGGCCACAACGAAAAGCACCTCCCGGTGCTGATGGGTAAAGGCACCCTCGCCATGCAAATAGGTCACGCCACGGCCCACCACCTTAATAATTTCCTCGGCGATTTCATGATGCTTATTGCTGATAATGATGATATTTTTCTTATAATCAAAGCCAATAGTAAAGGTATTGCAGGTTTTGGTCATCACAAAAAAGGTAAGGAGCGTATACAGCACCGGCTCAATGCCAAAGAAAAAGACGCTGACGAAAAGCAGTCCCAGATTAAAAATAAAGCCCGTAGTGCTGATGCTGATGGAATAATGCTTTTGAATGATGGCGCCGATAATATCTGTGCCACCGCTGGAGCCGCCTACCCGGTACATGCAGGCAGCGCCAATACCGTAGAGCACACCGCCAGCAATGCAGGCCAGTAGCTTGTCGTGCACTACCTGATAATTAGAAAGAAAGTGAAAAGCATCCAGGGAAATAGAAAAGGCCACAATGCCGTACAGAGCGCCGATAGTATACTGACGGTCCATATATTTATAGGCCAGGAAAAACAGGGGCACGTTGCAGATTAAGCTGGTAGCGCCCATGGGCAGGCCACCAATATAATAAGCCAGCACGGCCACGCCACCGATACCGCCGCTGAGCATCTTGTTAGGCATATAAAACACATTCAAGGCCACACCCATAATGATGCAGGCCAGGGTAACCATAAAATATTGATAGAGAGTTTGTTTCCAGTTGATACGCATACAAGGGCTCCTTTAAAATGTACTTAAAAAACTCTTTAAAAATCTTCTTCATAGTATAGTACCATCTTTTAGGAAAAAAGCAACCTTTATAGATTGAATTTTAGAATTATTTTACACTTCACAGCCGGACATAAAAGCAAAAAAGAGAATGAAAAATGCCTTTAAGACCCCGAATGTTCGAAAAAAAACTTGCAGTATACTCATAGAAAGTATAAAATAATACTGTATACATATCTGGGCAGGTGAGCTGAAAATGAACGCTATCAAGGAAGTGGCTTATGCCAAAATAAATTTAGGCTTGGACATCATTGGACGCCGTGAGGACGGCTACCATGAGGTAAGCATGATTATGCAAAGCGTGGGCCTTTGCGATGAAGTAATTATCTCGCCCGGCAGTGGCGAGGGGAAAATTGAGATTTCTACCAATATTCCCGGCCTGAGCTGTGGCAGTGATAACCTTGCTTATAAGGCTGCGGCGCTCCTAGCCAAGCACGCCGACATAATTCCGAACGTTCACATCGCCTTGAACAAAAAGATTTTTCTGGCCGCAGGCCTTGCCGGTGGCAGCGCCGATGCTGCAGCCGTGCTCCGCGGTCTGAACAAATATTGGCAGCTGCATTTAGAAAACCATGAGCTGGAAAGATTAGCGGCCCTCCTTGGCAGCGATATCCCCTTCTGCATCGAAGGTGGCACCATGCTGGCCACAGGGCGCGGCGAGATTTTGACCAAGCTAGCCGATTTGCCCAAGGCCATTGTGGTACTGGCTAAGCCTCGCAGCCTAGAGGTATCCACCGCTTGGGTTTATCAGCACTATAACAAGGGTCGCGTGGTGCACGCCCCCTGCATCTGGCAGCTCCAAGACCGTCTGGCAGAGGGTGCTCCTGCACTAGTTCCCTATATGGGCAACGTGCTGGAAACAGTCACCATTCCTGCCCATCCCATAATCGCATCTATCAAAGCCGCCATGCTCAGCGCCGGTGCCTATTATGCACTGATGAGCGGCAGCGGCCCTACAGTTTTCGCACTGGCACCCAATCAGGAAGCTGCCGAAAGGATTGTGGCAGCCCTGAGTGATTTTGATGTGGAAACAGCCATTACTACTACCGTAGGGAGGATTTACTAATATGTCTGGACATTTACAACCTATCAAACTTGACAGCTACAAGCCCTTGCGCGAGCTGGTTTGTGAAAATATCCGTCAAGCTATCATTGACGGCACCTTTAGCCCTGGCGAGCGCCTGATGGAGATCCAATTAGCCGATGAAATGGGCGTTAGCCGCACCCCCGTCCGCGAAGCTATCCGCAAGCTGGAGCTGGAGGGCTTCGTGGTTATGATTCCCCGCCGCGGCACCTATGTAGCGGATATCTCCATCAAGGATATTACCGAAATTTACGAAGTGCGTACCTGCCTGGATGTGCTGGCCGCAGGCCTTGCTGCCGAGCGCATCACCGATGAGGAGCTGGATACCATGAATGGCTATCTGCACGAAATCGGCCAGCATGTGGCCAATATGGATATGAATAAAATCGTTGAGGTGGACACCGCCTTCCACGATGTACTATATAACGCCAGCCGCAACGAGCGTCTGCGCAGCATCATCAACAATCTCCGCGAGCAGCTCACCGGCATTCGTGGTCGCTCCATGAGCTACCCCGGTCGCCTGGTAGAGACCATGGACGAGCACCGCAATCTGGTGGACGCCATCGCCTCCCGTGATGTGGAAAGAGCCCAGCATGCAGCTCGTGTCCACATCGAGAACGCTGAGCATACCCTGCTGCGCTCCATTGCCGAGCCCAAAAAGAAGGCGAAATAATGCAGCAGTATGATGCTATTATCCTGGCCGGAGGACGCTGTCCCTGGCTCAAGGAAGTATGCGGCACGGAGTATCGCTGCCTAGCACGCATCAACGGTCATCGCATGGTGGACTATATCTTGGACGCTATGCTGGCAAGCGGCTGTGTGCGCCGCATTGTGGTGGCTGCTAAGCAAGAAGCGCTGGAGCTGCTGGCAGGGACGCTGCCCGAGGGCGTGAAGCTGTGCGAGGCCCAGGGCGATATGCCCACCACTGCCTACGCCGCCACCATGGCCCTGGGTGAGGACAGCACCCAGCAGCATCTTTATGTATGCGACGATATTCCCCTTGTGACCCCTGCTGGGATTCGCGATTTTTTAAGTCAATGCGAGCAATATCCGGAGCGTCAGGTCTTTTACCCCATCATTCCCAAGGAAGCCTGCCTAGCGCTCTTCCCTGAGGCTCAGCGCACCTATGGCAAGCTGCCCGAAGGTGAATTCACCGGCGGTAATATGATGCTCCTAGATAAGCGCGTTACGATTCATAAACAGGAATTGGGCAGAGAAATCTACGCTCTGCGCAAATCCCCCCTGCGTCTGGCCAACTGGCTGGGCTGGAGCTTTATTTTCAAGGCCGTGCTTCGCAAGCTGACCTTAAAGGCGGCGGAGGAGCGTGTCTCGGAAATCCTCGCGCCGAGCAAGGCTATCATTACCCAGCACGCCGGCATCGGCATGGATGTGGACAAGCCCAGCGATTTAAAGCTGGTAGAAAAATATTTAAGCAAGTAAATCTAAAAAGAATAGAGGGAAATGCCCATGGGCAAAGCCAAAAGAATTGAACGTGTGGTAGCGTTAAGCAAGCTTTTAGCCG
>JBJDXC010000006.1:0-26089 GCA_051866475.1 Phascolarctobacterium sp. | reverse complement strand
AAAGGTAATACCCTTTACAAGCTTGATATTGCTATAAGTGGTCAGGCCTTCAGCAATACCTACCATGCCCTGCAGGTTGTCCTCGCCAGTAACATAGCCAGCATATACCAGCTTGCCAGCCAGAGCATTCAATACTTTATTAACTTGATTTCTATCCTCTACGGTAATGTTACCATTATCGGTGAGCATGTAGATTTGAGAGCCATGAGCTGCATGGTTGACAATGGTGTCACCTGCTGCATAATTTTCACGAGCAGTGCCATCATCGGTATGGGCATAGTAAATCTTGGTAATACCGCTGTAGTTACCAATGGTCAACGGATTGCTGTCGTTTTGGAAAATGTTACCGGCAGTATAGATGCTGTTACCGCCAACGAAATTAGAAACTAGGCTGCCGTTGTAGTCCACAGAGGGATAATATTTAGACGGAGCTTTAACCATGCCATATTCTTCATTGGTCCAGGTTGCACCATTTTGCAGCCAAATATTGGCCTCGCCGGTGAATTTAACACCAGTTGATGTAACACCGTCCAGACCATACTGGTTCTGCACTATGCCTTGCAAGGAAGAGCTGCCATTGGTCAAAGCAAGGTTGATAGCACTATTCAGGCCATTGGTATCGCCAGCATAAATAGCACCATTAGCCAAGACAACATTGCCTTTGATATTAACATCGTTGTTTGCTGCTACAGTATTACCGGCTTCGTCCTTAGTAACATTGACATTGACAACGCCGTCTTCTGCACGCAAAGCAGCATAGCCAAAGGCATTATCCTTGTTGACAGTAATATCAGCTCCGGCTACGGACAAGGTGCTACCAGCCATATTGGAGAACAGGCCGTTGCCATTGCCGGAGAAGGTTACTTTGCCATTGACAGTAATATCGCTGCCCAAAGCGCCGTCGCCGCTCACACTGGTAGCATAGATGCCGGAGGCACCATAATGTTCAAAGCCAATGCCATTGCTATTGACAATTGTATTCACGTCACCATTAATGACTACACTACCTTTATTAGCGTAAATGCCAACAGCTTTTTCCGTACTATTCTTAGAGGTAGTATTGACGATAATATCCACATTACCATCAATAGTTGTATCGCCTTTAGTCTGGTTAATGCCAGCAACGCTGCCTGTGCCAGATACAGCGATGTTCAGCTTGTCCACGCGCATAGCAGTGCTATCCATGGCAGTATTGTTCAAGCCAGCTGCCAAGCCGCTGCTATCAGTTACATTCAAGCTTAAAGTAGTACCACCGGCGATAATGGTAGCCTTTTCCTGCAAATCGATGGCTTTAGCATCTGCACCACTTACATTGATGCTGCTGTCCTTAGTGAATCTGTATTCGCCAGTTTCTTGCAGTACATAAGCATCGCTATAAACAGTATCATTTGCAATTACACCGGTCAAAGGAGTAATAAATTCGGTTACCAATTGGGAAACATATTCACCCAAATAGCCACGACCGGTTTCGCTATCAAAGGTAATCGGGTTCGAGGTAATGTATTTAGAGCTGTTGGTCAAGCCTTCAGCAATAACTGCTTTACCAAATAAATTATCCTCTGCTTGAAGAGCTTCGCCAGTCTCTTCGTCATAAGCAATAATTGCGCCGCTGTAAACCAGCTTTTGGGCCAGATTATTCAGCACAGTATTGACTTGATAAGTATTATTCAGGTTAATGCCTTTTTGGTCAGTAATGATATCAATCTGGGAGCCTTTAGCAGCACTATTGACGATAATATCGCCACCAGCGTAATCAGTAATGGTGGTGCCATCATTGGCATGGTCATAGAACACCTTGGTATAGCCGCTATAATTGTTGATGGTCAAATCACGGCTGGTGTTTTGGAAAATCACGCCTGCAGTTGCTGAGCTGGTGCCACCGGTCAAGCTGCGTACGGTGCTGGTATAATCAAACAAGCTCAGTGCTTCATCGCCTTGAACGGTTTCGAAGCTTTCGCCCACGTTGTTCCAGGTACCGCCGTTTTGCAGAGTCAGCTGCATATTATTAGCTTGATCAATAGTGTAAGCGGCATTGTAATTGGTAGTAAAGAGGCCACCAGTCCAAGAGGATTGGTCATCGGTGAGCTTCATAATAGTGTTTGCCGTATGACCATTACGGTCCAGCATCACTACGTTGCCCTCCACAGTCAGGGAATTATTGCCATCGCTGTTCAGATAAACATTACTGCCTTCGTTATGGATGGCATCATATTTATCAGCTTTGATACTACCGCCGATGATATTAACATTAGCCATTCTTTCCTCGCTGTAGCTCTCAGAGTAATAAGCTCTATAAGCCATAGCACGCACAGCAACACCATCGGTAGAATGAATATTAGCCAAGCCCGTGATATTAATATCAGCGCCGGATGCCTGTACAGCGTGACCGGAGCTTTCCACATTAACGGCACCATTAACATTCAGTTTTGCAGTACTATAAGTACCACTAGCATTACCATCAGCCTTAATGCTTTCCAAATAAGCAACCAAGCCCTTGCCCTTATCGCCTGTAGCATTAATGGTTACATCACCATTAAGAGTAATGGTGGCACCGTCAGCAAAAACGCCCTCTCTATCTTTGGCTGTAATAACAATTTTATCAGCAGTTACGCCAAGCTCATTATGCATATAAGCATTAATGCCATCTAGCACATGCAGCTCAGCACCGTTTTTAACTGTTACACCAGCCATCTTATATTGACTATTAACATGAATACCGGGAAGAACTACCTTATTAACCAAATCTCCCTTATCCCAATTAAAGATATAGGTGCTGGTTTCGACACCGCCGATTTGGCCGTGCTCAGTATACGCCAAGTCTGTGTTATCAGTATACTCAGTATCAGCCGTTGTACCGGTAATCACCGAGTCAAAGCTCAGTGTACCATCAGCTTTGTCCGCCGCAAAAGCGCTGGGCATAAAGCCCGCACCGGCCAGTATACCAGCCGTCACAGCCAAAGCCAAGGGACTCTTCCAGATTTTCCTAGCAAATCTTTTTGTCCATGATTTGTACATAATAGACTCTCCTTTACTTGAAACTCAAAACAGGATGCATACCACAAATGTCAAGCGGCTCCCATGCTGAAGCCACTTAACAGTGTAGCTCCACCATTCACAAAAATTAAAAAGAGCCTAATTTTATCTAGACTGCTCCCAGTCGAAATAAAATTAAGCTACAGATTAATTTTTATTGGCTCATGTCTAACAGAACTCCGACTTCACGGTTTCCTGTCCAAGTAAGGTTCCTATTTTATCTATTAGACTCTGCGATGGTATTAAATTGTTCTTGAAACATTATTGATATATAATCCTATTTCAGTATAGAGTATAACACTAATTCAATACTAAAGTCAAGAGTTTTCTAAATATGCTTTCACCCTTTATATGCAATTTTTTTGCAAAAAGTTCACAAAATAGAAAATCCCCCCATACTTACCCATCCTCTAATAGCCAAAACACCCCAGCACTGCTATAAATAAATTAACATTTAATAGCAGCGCCAGGGTGTACACATTAGGTTAAAATATGGTTACATGAAACATCGAACAAATATTTAGAGTAAAGGCAAAAGCTTTTGTTGCTCTTCAGGAGAAATGTTTAAAAGCTTCATGGCATCTTCAGCACTAAGCTTAGCATTTTGCATGATTGCCTTAATGTTTTCTAGCAAATTCTCCCTCCTACCTTGTTCTTTGCAGTATTGTTCAAATTCACCCATGACTTCTCGACCTCCTTCAGGGGATTTTAGATAATTCACGTAATATGATAATTCGCCTTGGCTCTCATCACCAGCCTTAGCAGTTTTTAGATATTGCATAAGCTTGGCAATATCTGTACCATCGTCAACCTCTGCATTTACATAAATAGTATGCAATCCATTGTCATAAGGAATTAGCTTATGACCTAAATTCAATGACTGCTGTACTTTGTAAACAGTCTGTCCGTTGTGCCAGATATCCTCTTCTGATAGATAGAATAGATAAATCTCTGGTAAATGATCATATGTCATTCCCTTACGCAGAAGCTCACTATCCATCACAGAAGAATAATAACGCACACGTCGTGCCGGAGCAGGCTCTTTTACACGCTGGATTTCAATTTCATAAAGAGTACCCTTATCATCCTCAGCTGTAATATCAAGTCTTGGACTTTTACTGATAAGCATTGGTATATCATCCTGCGTACGACATTCAATGATGTTAAGAGTTGGATTTTGCATCAACTGCCGTACCAGATGCAAGCATGCATCCTTATTTCTAAAAACAAAGGATATAAACGTATCGTTAAATAAATTCATAGCCTGTATTTGCTTAATAAGATTTTCGATTTCGGCAATACAGCTATAAGGAACGGAATCAGTCATCTCTTCCTCCAATTCTAATTATAAACAAGTAAGATATAAAAATCAATAGGCATAAAAAGGTAAGCGTCACTTGCAAGTTTACTTCTCAGCATCAGTATACCATGAATAATCAGATTCTTCAACACTATTTTCTGATTATTTTCTATTTTTGTATTAATCTGTTTAGTGCGATTACGTCTCTTTAACGGCAAAGTAGAAAATCTCCCGCACCCGCAGGCACGAGAGATTTTCTGTGGAGGTACAAATAAAAAGGTAGAGAAGCGTTAGAAGGTGTATTGCACGCCCAGCACAATGCTGCGACCGGGCATGGAATACCAAGAGCCGGCACCCCCGCCCCAGAAGGCGTCAGTGCGCTCAGCATAGAGCTTGTCGAACAAATTGTTCACTCTTGTATAGATGGTAATATTTTTGGTAGGAGCATAGGAACCACTCAAATTGATAATGGCGTAATTATCGCAGGGATAAGCTTGTTTTTTGTCGCTTTCCTCGGTCTCGCCACGCATAAAGTAGTAGCCGTCCAGGCCAGCCTTAACCTTAGCATATTTATACATAATATTAAAGGTAGCCATATCCTTGGGAGCAAAGCCATATTTACTATATTGGTTAACAGTGCCATCATCACTGTGATAGAACAAGTGGGACCATCCTAAGGTAGCACTCCACTGGTCGCTAAAATGAGCCATGTACTGCAAATTCCAGCCGCGAGCCACATCACCATAGGTATTGACAGTGGTCCAGCTGCCGCCAACTTCGGGAATAGCAACAATATCACATTCGGCCACAGTCTTAAACCAGTTGAAGGTTACAATATGGTCCTCGCTAAACTTCTTGTTATAACCAATGGAGGTGGTACGACCATAGGCAGGCTCCAGATTGGGGTTACCGCCTACGGTGTCATACAGCTCGGACAGGCCCGGATATTTAAAGAAATCGCTGCGACCGGCATAAACAGAGTCATTATCGGTAATATCCCAGTTAAGCTTGTAGCTCTTAGAGGTGTGGGTGGGAATATCGTGAATCTCGCTGTCGCCATCATTGCTCAGCTTGTCGTAGCGCAAGCCACCGCTCAAGGTAACCTTGGGAATAATTTGCCAATCATCCTGAATATAGTAAGAGGTATTCTTGAGACCATAATGACCCATCACAGGATCGGCAGTAGTCCCCGCAATGCGACGGCTCTCGTTATCCTTCACTTGAGAATAATCCAAGCCAAAGACCAAGGTATGGCGAGAGGTTTTAAAGGTAGCCTGGTCGCTGATGAAATTATAGGTATAATCCTTGATGGGATCCATATTAGGATCTGATGAAGTAATATAATAAATCTTGGAGCGATTATAGCGATAGGTAAAGGTATTGCTCCACTTGTCGCTAAACTGGATATCATCCCTGATGGAAACGGTGGTACCATCATTCCAACCCTTGAAATCAGCATGATAAACAAGGTCATAGCCATGGGTATCGGACTTAGTCTTGTCCACATTCAAGGTCAGGGTGTGTTTATCGGTGATATCGTAGGCAATCTTGGTGCCATAGGCCTCGCTATCCAGCTTATTGGGCCACTTTACACCGTCGCCGTCCTTAATATCCCCTATTTTGGATTTGTCATAGTACACATTAAAGCCCAGCTTATCCTGACGACCTTGGGTAAAGAGCTTATATTGGCGCTTATTAAAGCTGCCACCGGAAATATCGATGGTAGTTTTGGTATCGTTGAGCTTGCGGGTAATAATGTTGATGACACCGCCCTTGGCTGCGCTGCCATAGAGGGTACCGGCACTACCGCGCAGCACCTCGATGCGCTCGATATTATCCAGATTATTCATCAGCGCAGCCTGTACCGCACCACTGTTCTTGCCTTGGAAATCACTGACGCGCACGCCGTCCACCAAGATAACAATATCCTTGCTGCCGTTAATGCGCACGGTGTTAATATTGGAGTTGATGCCGCCGGGGCCACCATAGCTGCTCATCTGTACGCCGGGCACAGTGCGCAAAGCGTCCTCCACATTGGTCAGATGCATATCCTCCATCTGCTGGCGTGTTACAACGCTGATATCGGCCTTGGCATCGGTGATGCGGGCGGGCACACGACCGGCAGTGACGATCATGGTATCAAGGGTAAACTCCAGCTCCGAGGTCAGGGCATCCTTATCCCCTGCCTCTGCGTTAACTGCTTCCTCAGCCCACACGCTGCCACACAGTCCCAGAGCCAGCACGCCGCTTAGTACCGCTGCGCTTAACCTTTTAGATAAAAATTTTTTCATGAGTTACATCCCCCTACAGGTTTTATGAAGGCCGCCGCGAGGAAATTATTATCCCCCACGGCAGCACTTTTTTAATTAAAAGGTAAATCTCAGACCTGCATTAACCTTCCAATCATTCTTGTAATCGCCGCTCAAGGTCTTAGAAACATCGCCAAAGAGGCTCATGGTCTTGCTCAGATTATAGGTACCGCCTACGGTGATTTCCGTCCAGGTTCCGCCTAAATCAAAGCTTCTATCCTTGCTACGACCATATTCATCAGCAAAATGGGTATCCATATCGCCGGCAAACTCGTGCGCCAGGCTCATCCGTGCATAATAGTGACCATAATCACTGGCTTGGCCCACCTCGACGCCCAGACGACCAACGAAGCTGTTGAAGGCGTCCTGTTTAACGCTGTACTTCTGGTCGAAGATATCGGTCATGCCGAAGTCAGAGCTGCCCATGCGGGACCAGGTCAGCTGCAGCTGGGGCTCTACATAGCCCTTAGCATCCACATCGCCAAAGCGCTTGCTGTATTGTGCGGACAGGCTGTAGCCGGTGGCGCTGTAGTCGCCGCCGCGGGTTTCGCTGGCGCTGAACTCGTTCTTTACATGGCCCACACGCATTGCCAAATCCAGATAGCTATTATTAGCCAGCTCCTTGCTGCCCAAAATGCTCAGGCCGTAGAGCTCGGTATCGCCGTTGCCGCCTACATAAGAAACGCTGCCATCCTGATAATCCAGTGCTACGCCAACTGTCCAGCCGTTGGCCAGCTTTTTGTCATAGCCCACCTGTGCAGCCCAGTTATCTCCGTCGTAGGAGGTATTGTTGCCGCTGTACTTGCTTTGACCGCCGTATACTCTAGCCCAAGTGCCGGAGTCCTCTGCGCCCAAGCGGGTACCGCTGTCCACAGGGCCGCGACCGCCTGCTGCTTGGCGAATGCGCTGCGCATCGCGCAGGGTGAAGCTGCTGGAGGCCAGGTCACGCCAGCTATTCAGATTGCTGGTGATGGCGCCGCGCAGGCCCTTACTGGAGTCGGCTTCCTCGTCCACGATGGTAAAGGTGGTATGAGCGCTGCCCTCGGTGAATTTACCCACGTTATTGGCATCGAAGGTCAGGTCGCCCAGCCACAGAGCCACCTTGTTGGTGGTGAGGCTGCCTGCGATTTGCACTTGGCCCTGCAGGTTAGTATTGCTATTGCTTGCTGCGTAGAGCAGCTTTTGTGCCAGCGCGGTCATAACCTTTTCCACGGTATCCTTGCTATTGGTATCGATATTCTTGTTATCAGTGGACAGGGTGATCAAGGAGCCTGCGGCTGCGTTCTCGATGGTGGTGTTGCCAGCGCTGTAATCTGCAAGGCTGGTACCATCATTAGCATGCTCATAAACCAGAATGCCGCTGCCACTGTAGTTAGTAATAGTCAAAGGATTGCTATCCTTTTGTACGATGTAGCCGGAATGGCTATAGTCGCTGCCGCCCTCGAAATTGTTGATGCGGCTGCCGGTGTAGGTGCTGCCACCTAAGGGCAGCTCGCCCACGAGCTCATTGGTCCATACGGCACCGTTGCTCAAGCTCAAATTGATGGCGCCTACTGCAGGAGCGACGGGCTCAGCTGCGGCACGCAGGCTAAAGAGAGCTACAGGCGCTACTGCTTCCGGCTCTTTAAAGGCGTTATAGGCTACGCCGGTCCAGGTGGAGCTGGCGTTATCCATCTTGATATTGATGACGGAGTCTGCACCGCTGCCATCCGCTGCCAATTTCTCCTTGGTAACCATCAGGTTGCCCTGCAGCTTGACGGTGTTATTGGTAGCAGCGGTCATATTCACGTTGACAGTGCCGCTAGCGGCCACGATAGCGGGCAAATCGGCGGAGCCGGTGGTGATTTGGGTTGCACCCTGCAGGTTGATGGTGGAGCCGCCGCCGATGGCTGCTACGCCGGTGCCATTGCCCTCTAAGGTGGTGGCTCCGGTGATGTTGATCACGGAGCCTACGTTGGGAGCAGCGTCCTTGCTGCCGGCGTAGATGCCGATGGCCAAGGAGCCGGCGCCCTCGCCAGCGGAGGTGCTGCTATTGTTGATGGACAGGTCGCCCTTGATGTTCAGCTCGCTGTTGCCGTTGACAGTGATGCCCTTGGAGCTGGCGGAGCCGGCCAGGTTGATTTCGGTAGCAGCATTAATATTGGTCACTGCCTTTTGTGCATCCACATTATCTAGACGAATGCCCTCGTTGCCGTTGCCACCGGATACGTTGATGGCCAGCTTGTCAGCCTCAAGGTTAATGGTGGTAGCCTTTTCTTGCTTGATGCCATAGCTTACAGCCTCGGTATCGGCAGGCTTAACAGTCAAGGTCAAGGTCTTATCCGTAGCGTTAATCTTGATATCATTGATGCCTTCGATAGCAGTATTGCCATTTTCGATGTTAATAGTGGTGTTTTCGGTAAATTTATAGCCATCGTCAGCATGTACGCCGCCATGATGATATTCAAGGTTCAAGCCACCGTTCAAGGTGGAGTTGAAGGTGGTATTGGTGCCCTGCTCTGCGGGAGGCTCAGGAACGACGATATTTTCGCTCTCGATAGAGCCCTTGCCATCCTCACCAAAGACGATATCGCTCAGCGCCCATACTACGCTGTCGCTGGTGAGGCCAGCAGCCAGCTTCACAGTACCGGTCAGGTTTTGCTCGGTTGCATGGTTTGCATAGGTAAGCTTGCCTGCCAGAGCACTCAGGATCTTGCCCAGGCTTGTTTCCTCGGTTTGGGCGGTGCCGTTGGTGATCAGGTTCACAACGGAGCCTTCCTCGGCGTGCTTGATAATGGTGTCGCCAGCAGTGTAATCTTCAGCTTCAGTGCCCTCGTTAGCATGAGCATAGAAGATATTGGTCACGCCGCTATAGTTATCGATGGTCAGAGGATTGCTATCCTTTTGATAGATGTTGCCTGCAGAGGTAGCACTGCCGCCGGTGAAGTTGGAGATGTGGCTACCATTAAAGGTAAATACAGAGTTTTGAGCGTACCAACCATTTGCAATGCCTGATTCGCTGTATAAGCTTAAGCTACCTTTTTGTTCATTATTCCAAGTTGCTCCATTGCTCAGTCCTAAGTTAATAGAACCCTTTGCTTCATTATTGGTGCCCACACCTTCTACAGCAAAGGCATTATATGCTACACCAGTTAAGCTAGAAGCTTCATTATCCAGGTTCAGATTAATTATAGTATTTTTTTCTGCTTCATAGGGACTTTCTGCACCAATGCTTGCAACAATATTACCTGAAATATTTACTGTTTTACCACCAGCTTTGTTTACATTAATGGTTGCACTTTCTGCAATTAAAGCAGGATTTCTATCAGCCACAGCAGTGATATTAACGTCGCCATTTAAAGTAATAATCGAGCCTGCACCATTGGCAAACACACCCGCACCGTTACCGCTAATACTAGTTGCGCCATTTACCAATACTTGTCCACCATAGGATGCTTCATGTCCATAAGAGCTACCATAATCGGTAGATGCATAGATACCTTGTCCAGAATAATAATCATAGGGCTTGCCATTAGTTTTAACAGTTAAATCTCCATTGATGATGGTTTCTGCATTACCTCTAGTCTTGATACCTGCGCCTACATTGCTATTTATAGTAATATCCACATCACTGTTCACAGTCATGGACTTTTGGGTTGTACTGAAGTAATTGTCTGTACCAATACCATTTGCCTTACTTGCAGTAGAATATGTGGTAAGCACTAATTGATCAGCATCAATTACAATGCTATTATTTCCAGATTGATAGATGGCATTGGCCTCACCCATGCCAGGATGATTTGCCTTCACATCAATGGTCAAGGTCTTGCCAGTTGCATCAATGGTCGTGGGAACTTCGGCAGTAATACCCTTTGCACCATTACCCATGGTATCAACCACAGTGATACTGCTATCTTCAGTGAATTTATAGCTGCCCTCGCCCTTCATAACGCCGCCGATGAGGTATTCCAAATCCTTATCGGTGTTGCCGGTCATGGTTGTAAAGAAGGAGGAAGTAACTTGCTTGTCAGGAGTAGCAGCCAGATTTACCTTATCAACGCCCGTACCCTTACCATCAGCATTGCTAAAGACGATATTGCCATAAGCCAGCTCCACGCTATCAGTGGTCAAGCCACCGGCGATTTTGGCTACACCGGTCAAATCCTTTTTGCCATCAGCATAATCGCTATAGGTCAGCTTGCCAGCCAAGGCATTGAGCACACCATTAATGCTGTCCGCAGTGATGCTGCTGGGAGCATTGGTGATCAAGTTAACCTGAGAATTAGCAGCTGCATGATTGATAATAGTGTCGCCATAAGCGCTATAATCGCTAGTAGCAGTGCCATCATTAGCATGAGCATAGAAAATATTGGTCACGCCGCTGTAGTTATCGATGGTCAAAGGATTGCTATCCTTTTGGAAAATGTTGCCTGCGTTAGATGTGCTGCCGCCGGTGAAGGTGGAGATGTGGCTACCAGCAAAGTCAATGCCACCATAATGTGCTCCGGGCAAAGTACCAATTACTTCATTATTCCAGGTTGCACCATTGGCCAAAGCCATGTTGATAGCACCAGTGAAGGTGCCAGTGCCAGAGGGAATGCCACTACCAAATTGATTATAAGCTGCACCAGTCAAGCTAGAGTCAGCTGTATCAAGCTTCACATTGATTACGCTTGCTTTTTCAGGTTCTGCATCGTTCACAGAGCCATCAGCAGCAACCACATTGCCCTGCAGTTTAACTGTGTTGCCACCTGCTTGGTTGACATTGATAGTACCGCTCTGGGCAACTAAGGTACCCATAGTATTATTGGTCGCAGTGATGTTTACCCCACCATTCAAGTTAACAGTTGAACTACCACCATTTACAAAAACGCCTGCACCTTTGCTAACAATTTGAGTATCACCGTTAACAGTGATCACCCCGCCCTTTTGCAGGGCATAAATGCTGCCAGCATAAATGCCAGCGCCGCTATAATAAGAATAGGGATTGCCATTATTAACAGCCTTTACATCACCGTTAACAGTCAGCTCGCTGTTGCCAGTGGCCTTGAGGCCTATAGATTTCACAGTCACATCCACGTCACTATTAATCGTTGCCTGAGCCTTGTTGGCTCCATCGCTTCCTAGAACATAAATGCCATTACTAGCTGCTGCACTGGACTCAGCGGTAATAACCACTTTATTAGCAGTTAAATTTATATTATTAGCACCCACCTGATAAATGCCATTAGCATCACCTAAACCATACCCTGCAGAGGACGTTTCCTTAGCACTGATGGTTAAGGTTGTGCCTGCTGCATCAATAGTCAAAGGCTTAGAGCTGGTGATAGCGCCAATATTAGCACCAGAACTATCCGTTACCTTAATGCTGCTATCATCCTCAAATTTATAAGTGCCGTCAGCCTTAATAATGCCAGAAGTAGCATACTCCTCATCCACAGCCTTATCACCTGTGAGGACAGTAGTGAAATTGGTCTTGCGAGCCATGTAAGTGCCCTTACCGCTAGCATTGAAGACAATATTGCCCTCCTTGAGCACAGCAGCGTCACTGGTCAAGCCTCCGGCAATCTTCACCGTACCGGCCAGATTATCCGGTGCAGCGCTGTAGCCAGTGTAGGTCAGCTTGCCAGCCAGCACATTCAAAACCTTGTTCACCTGGTCATTATCACTGGTATTCACACCATTGGAGGCTGTTACCAGTGCGATGCCGGAATTAGCAGCGGCGCTGCCAATAATTACATCACCGGCAGTATAGTCGGAGTTAGCCGTACCAGCGTTGTTATGAGCATAATAAACAGTGGTATAGCCACTGTAATTGGCAATATTAATGGGCGCGCTATCAGTAGCGTAAATATAACCAGTGCTAGCAGCATTGCTGCCGCCGGTTAAGCGATTTAAATAGGTCACGCCATCATAGGTGCCATAATTATCATTACTGGGGCTGGGCATGGTTGCCACATGCATACCATTGGTCATGGACAAGGAGCGATGCTCCCATTGAGCTCCATTGGCCAAGGTCAAATTAACCTGACCGGTTTGCGCCTTACCAGTATTATCAACCACGCCTATCCAAGAGGAAGCAGCATTATTGAGAGTAATATTGGTAACGCCATCCACAAAGAAGGGCGCTCTATTATCATTATCATTGTGCATAGTCAACACATTGCCCAAGAGCACTACATTCTTGTTACCAGCAGCGTTCACATTAATAGTACCACCGTAGTTGGCAATAGCATAAAAGGCTTCATTGCTCAGCTCCGGAGTCACGATCTTCACATTGCCATTCACGTTGATAGTGGCGTCATTAACCTCAGGAGTACCATCCTTCAAGGTGTAATAAGGGTCCGTCACCAGGCCGGAGCCATACACAGCTATATCAAAATCGCCGTTCACGGTCACATCAGCGCATAGGCCTGCACGAATGCCTGCCGGCTGCCAACGAGCGCCCCTGTACACGCTGTAGCCACCGTGAATATTATCCGCCGTAATACCCCAGCCACCGCTGTAGCCAGCGTCCTTCATGGTGATATTACCATTGAAGGTAGAAACAAAGCGGTCATTACCAGAAGCAAAAGCACTGGGTGAGCCATAGCCCACGTTAATGCCCTGTGCGGAATAATCGCTGCTGTGCACAGCAATATTGATGTTTTGGTCGACTACCTTCGTCGCAGGCGTGTGACCTTGATTGTCGTAGTCACCCGACTCCGCCCAAGCCCCCGGCGCATAGGCTGCGCTCAGCAAGCCCGCCGTGATAGCCACGGCTAGATGCTTTTTCCAACTGCGTTTTTTGCTAAAGCTCAATCTCATTTTACATACCTCCATTGTAAACTTCTCTGCCTGAGCAAAACAAAAAGGCATAATCATATAGCAATGCCCTTGCATCACTATATAATTATGCCGACAGAACGATTATACATATTTGCCCTAGTAAAACACCGACTTTACGGTTTCCTGCCCAAGTAAGCTATGCTATTTTATTTACTAGCGCCCCATTTATGAAATTTAAGCAGCTTTCCTTATTTGGATGTGCAAACCTTGCCACCCTGCCTGGATTTGGCCACAATCTTGCGACGATTGCGCACAACCTCCTCCAGCACGCTCAAAAAGAACAGCTTATCCACCATAACCTTAGTCTGTTCCTGAGCCTTGTACAAATCCATAGCATCCTTGATTTCCCTATATTTTAGCATTTTCTAAGCTCCCTTTTCTGATTTCCCATTTGTGCACCTGAGCTCTAGTCATCCTAAAGCTTCAAAGTAAGAAAAATGCCAATCCCCAGGCTAAAGCCCAAAACATAGGGTAAAATTTGGTAAAACCTACCATGATGCTCTTTTCTTTTTTTAATGACCCACATAGCTACACCTCATCAAAACCATAAAACTATAACTTGTTATTCCCTTTTACTATAAAATGCAGCATGTGAGAGACTACCGCAATTTAAGTCTAGTTTTATTCTAGGAATAGACTTAAATAGTATACATTATCAATTCTGCTTAATTGTAGCATACCCCCATTTTTTGTCAAGTAGTAATTTTAAATTAGTAGGATTTATTCTCAAGAATTTATCACATAAAAAAAGACCCGCACCTTGCGGTGCAGGTCAATTTTGTGAAACCTTCAGCTATTAGCCTTTAATTTGGGACATAACCTCAGCAGCGAAGTCCTCTTGCTTCTTCTCGATGCCTTCGCCCAGTTGGAAGCGAGCAAATGCCAGTACTTCAGCGTTATTAGCCTTCAGCAGCTTAGCAATGGTTTGATCCGGGTCCTTAACGAACTCTTGGTCAACCAGGCATACTTCCTTGTAGTACTTGTTGATACGGCCCAGAACCATCTTCTCGATGATCTTTTCGGGTTTGCCCTCGTTGCGAGCTTGCTCGGAGAGAACCTCCTTCTCGTGCTCCAGCTCAGCAGCAGGAACTTGAGAACGCTCCAGGTAGGAGGGGTTAGCAGCAGCAACTTGCATAGCGATATCCTTGCCCAGCTCAGCGGAGCCGCCCTTCATTTCTACCAGAACGCCAATCTTGCCGCCGCCATGGATGTAAGCAGCAACCAGGCCTTCCGGAGCTTCGTACAGAGCAAAACGACGTACGGAAATCTTCTCGCCGATCTTAGCAACGCTAGCAGTTACCAGAGCCTCTACGGTTTGGCCTTCCAGCTCGCTAGCCAGCAGAGCTTCTACGTCAGCGGGTTTAGTAGCAACGATGTGGTTAGCAACCTTAGCAACCAATTCCTTGAAGCCGTCGGTCTTAGCAACGAAGTCGGTCTCGCAGTTGATTTCTACGATGCAGCCTACCTTGCCATCTTCGCTCAGAGCGTAGCCAACAACGCCTTCAGCAGCAATACGGCCAGCCTTCTTAGCAGCAGCAGCCAGGCCTTTTTCACGCAGGAAGTCAATAGCCTTGTCCATATCGCCTTCAACAGCGGTCAAAGCTTTTTTGCAGTCCATCATGCCGGCGCCAGTGCGCTCGCGCAGTTCTTTAACTAATGCAGCAGTAATTTGAGCCATGAGTAATTCCTCCTCAAATAAAGTATTAATTATTCAGCGTCTTCAGCAGCAGCTTCTTCGGTTGCAGGAGCTTCTTCAGTTTGCATGCCTTGGCGGCCTTCCAGAACTGCGTCAGCCATTTTGCCGGTCAGCAGTTTTACGGCGCGGATAGCGTCGTCGTTAGCGGGGATTACATGGTCGATTTCGTCGGGATCGCAGTTGGTGTCAACGGTTGCAACGATGGGAATGTTCAGCTTGTGAGCTTCCAGAACAGCGATGTGCTCCTTGCGGGGGTCAACGATGAACATAGCGCCCGGCAGTTTTTTCATATCTTTAATGCCGCCCAGGTATTTGGTCAGCTTTTCCATCTCGTGCTTCAGGCCGATAACTTCCTTCTTGGGCAGAACGTCGAAGGTACCATCAGCTTCCATAGCTTCCAGCTTGCGCAGACGAGCAATACGGGTTTGGATGGTCTTGAAGTTGGTCAGCATGCCGCCCAGCCAACGCTCGTTAACATAGAACATGTTGCAGCGAGTAGCTTCTTCCTTCATAGCCTCTTGAGCTTGCTTTTTGGTACCAACGAAGAGAATGCTTTCGCCAGCAGCAGCAACCTCACGGATGAAGTTGTAAGCTTCGTCAACCTTCTTCACGGTCTTTTGCAGGTCAATGATGTAGATACCATTGCGCTCGGTGAAGATGTAGGGAGCCATCTTAGGGTTCCAACGACGGGTTTGGTGACCAAAGTGTACACCAGCTTCGAGTAATTGTTTCATAGAGATAATAGCCATTTTTGTTTCCTCCTGTTTTTCCTCCGCAGGGATGCATTTTCATCAATAACTGCGCGGCTGACGCAGACAGACGATGAATTATCCTGCGTGTGTATTTTTACACTCGTAGTATTTTATCATAAAAACTCCCACAACACAAGGGGCTGTGGGAGTTTTTTTGCGGTAAACTGTATATTTTTTTACAGGTTTAGCCTTATCAAGAACAGTGTGTCTTAAGCATTAGCAGTAAGCATCATTAAGCCTCAGCCAGACAAGCTAACATTTAGATAATATACCACAGGTACGCACCGTAGCACACCAGCATCAGCGCGCCGGCCCAGCGGGCCAGGCGCTCCTTGGGCAGCACACACAGCCACAGGAGAACCGCCGCAGCTATGGCTACATAAGAGTCAAAGGTAAACGCCTTGTCAAAGGGTATATCCACGATGAGCGCCGAAAGCGCTACTACGAACAAAATGTTGAAGATATTGCTGCCCACAATATTGCCGATAGCGATATCCGCATTGCCCTTGCGGGCTGCTGTTACGGAGGTGAAAAGCTCCGGCAAGCTGGTGCCCAGCGCCACAATGGTGAGGCCGATAATGCGCTCGCTGAGGCCCATAAAAACCGCTATAGCCGTAGCCGCGTTAACAGTCACATTACTGCCCACGATGATCACGGCAAGTCCGCCTAACGTCCACAGCATGCACTTACCAAGGCTCATTTCCTCGCCCTGCGCCTCCTCTTCAGGAGGCGCGCTGGTAATAGCCATGCGATATAAATAAGCTAAGTAAATTACAAAGCCTACGCATAACACAATGCCGTCGCTAAAGCTAATGACGCCGTCCCTACCCTGCCAAAAAAGCAGCGCCGTAATAAAAATTACATAGGGTATCTCGATGCGCGCCGTGGAGCGAGCCAAAAGCAAGGGCGTAATCACCGAGGCACAGCCCAGGATGACCAGGATATTCATAATATTGCTACCCACCACGTTGCCGATGGTGATATCCGCGCTGCCCTTTAAGGAAGCAGCAATGCTCACCGCCGCCTCCGGCGCGCTGGTACCCATGGCCACAATGGTGAGGCCAATCACCAGCTGGGGAATGCCAAATTTTGCTGCGATACCCGCAGCTCCCTCTACAAACCAATCGGCTCCCTTGCCTAAAAGCACAAAGCCCAGAGCCAATAAACCAAACTGCATTAATAAATCCATATAAATAAAACCTCTTTCATTGCGCTGCAGAAAAATGCACACTTCTAAATTATATCTATCTTATCCTATCCGGCAGAAAAAGTCCACTTTTTTAAGATAAAAAAGCCAGCCGTACAGCAAATACGACTGGCTTAAGCCTAAATATTCACGTCTAAATAAGAGGTTTGGATAATATTACTAATCACACGATGATATCCCTTGACAGTGACCATGCCATTGCTATCTACGGTGCGAATGCCCACGCAGCGCATGCGCACTACCCCGGCCTTAGGATGCTGCCAATTGTACTCCAGCTGCACAATCTTACCGGAGTTGACCATCTTGGCCAGCATTTGCAGCACATAGTGCACGCATTCAGGAGTAACCCGCTTGAACCAATTCATATAGCATTCCTGGGGCGACCAGGCCTTGGAGGCGGACATAATCTCCGCACAGTTTTTGTCCAAGAACATCTCGTACACACCGGTCTTGGTATCCATGCGCACAATCCACAGGCCCAGCTCCAAATCCCGCAAAATATTCTCGGAATTATTGTGGACAATATCATAGCCAGGATCATCATACATCAGATTCCACAGCAGATGGCTATCCAGCATGCGCTCCTTCACATCCAGGCTGGTGAAGCGCTGTACCTTTTGGTTATAATCCGCATAGGCATCGGCACCATTATCCACGAAGCTAGCCGTAAATACCGGCGCCTCCACCGGACGACTAAAGAGATAGCCTTGATAAATATCCGGCTGCAAATCGTTTAAAAGCCGCAGCTGCTTTTCGGTCTCCACGCCCTCCAGGCAAATCTTAATATTGGAGAAGGTAGCCAGCTCCTGCACGGTGCTGATGAGGCGATAATTGTAGGCGCTTTCCGTAACCTCGCTGACGAAGCATTGGTCGATTTTAATAACATCAAACTGCAGGCGCTTCAGATAGCTCAGGCTGGAATAACCGGTGCCAAAATCGTCCACCGCAATATAGATACCTGCCTGCTTCCACAGGCTGAAGATTTTATTAAATTTAGCGAAATCCCTAAGATGCATACTTTCGGTGATTTCCAGTGTCAGGGCCTCGCCGGGAGCGCCCAGCTCCTCTAAAACCTCCAGCACCTCTTGGTCAAAGCCGTCCTTATTGAGCTGCACATAGGAAACATTGACGCTGACCCGGAAATTGGGAATAACCTTGCGCCACTCCAGGCACTGCTTTAGGGCTTCCCGCAAAATCCACTTGCCCACAGGAATAATCATACCGGTTTTTTCCAGCAGCATGATGAATTCACCGGGACTCAAAAGGCCACGGTTAGGCGAGCGATAACGCAGCAGCGCCTCCGCACCTAAAAGGGAAAAATTTCTGCCATCCACTAAGGGCTGGTAGCAGACGAAAAAGCCCTCGCAATCATTCATTATGCTATTGCGAATTTCGTCCTGTAAATTGATTTGGGATAAATATCTATTGTACTGCTCCGTGGAGAAGAAGCAAATGGTGTTCTTGCCATGGGATTTGGCTTCTACGAGAGCTGTTTCTGCATATTGCAAAATCTCTTGCACGGAGCGGTCTTCACCATTATTAAAGACGGAAGCACCCACGCTCAGGGTACAGAACTTGCTCAAATCCTGACGCACACGCTCATAAAAGGCCTGAGCACGGTCATGGTTGGCATGCTCTAAAATCAAGGCAAAGCGGTCACCACTAAGGCGATAAATGCCGTTCCAATGACCCAGATGCTTTTCCAGCACATTGGCAATCTCCTGCAGCACCTTATTGCCCCATTCCCTGCCCTTCTGGGCGTTGATGGCTGCCAAATCATCCACGTCTGTGATAATGAGATAGCCCTGGGAGCCCTCGTTAATGACATTTAATAAATCCTCCCGCCAGGTAAGGCCAAAGGATAGACCCGTCAGCTTATCCACACGGGTATCAAAAACACTGGTGGCACAGCGACCGATAATTACCCGCCGCTCGCCGTTTTCAATGGTCAGCAGCTGACCCTTATTATTAACCCATACTCGTTTTCCCTGACGGTTAATAACGCGATACTCTGACTCAAACTCCTGCTCCAGGCCATTGGCAACACGGAAAACACCCTTTTCAATCCTTGGTCTGTCCAAGGGATAGGTCAAATTCAGCATTTCCTGAACTTCAAAGCCAATGCTTTCCTTGCGCTGCAGCACAAAATCTTCGCTGATAATGTGCGTAAAATAAATCTTATCATTCTCTAAATCCCACACATACATGGGGTCGGAGATGCTGGCATTCATGACACGCACTAACTCGATACATTCCTGTAAATTGAGCTTTTTTAAAATATCTACATTCATCTGCACAAGCTCACCCTCTTATGGTATACAACTAGTAACCCTTCCTAGTTGATCATACCACACTTTAATTTAAACTGCAAGTAAATTCTATTTAGCAATACGATATGCAGCCTTACCACTATTTTTAGCCTCATACATGGCGACATCGCTCTTCTTCAAGAGGATATCCACATCGTCAATGGCCTTGGTATAGGCGATACCGATGCTGGCAGAAAGGCCCGTAAAGTCCTGGTAATCCTCTACTAAGCAGGTCAATTGACGCAGGAACTCCTCTGCATAAGCAGCCAGCTGCGCCTCCGTGAGTACGCCCTCCACAGCGCAGACAAACTCGTCCCCGCCAAAGCGCACGCAAATGCCATCCTTAAAGATATTTTCCAGAATACGTGCTACACGGCACAACAAATCGTCACCGGCTTCGTGACCGTAGGTATCATTGATATTCTTAAAATTATCCAAATCCAAATAAAAGACAGATACTGGTACCTTGGCTTCCTTTACAGAAGACATATGCTTATAGAAATAGCGACGGTTATAGAGCTTGGTCAGGGTATCAGTCTCAGCTGCGTTAATAAGCTTTTCCATCAAGCGTCTTTCGTCAGTAACGTCGATGGCGCAGCCCACAGTACCGATGAGCTTATGATTATCGTCATAAATAGGAGATTTATAGGTAGAGAATTGGCGCAGACCACGGCGAGTTTTAACCTTTTCATCAAAAAGTAGCGTCTTTTGAGCTCGCAGTACCTCTTCCTCTGTTTCTAAGCACACATACTCGCCTGCGGCATATTCTTCAGGCTTCAAATCCCAGATGTAATAATGGCCACGGCCCTCCACATCGCTTTTTTCCTTGCCCACAGCGGCGCAGAAGCTGTCGTTAACCTTCAAATGCGCGCCCTTGATATCCTTGTACCAAATCAGGGGCGGAATACTGTTAATCAAGGTCTCAAAATAGTTTTGGGTCAGGTGATAATCCTTTTCTCGTTTGATATTGGCAAAAAGCTTGGCAATTCGCGCATCCAAGAGCTTCTCGCTCATAGGCAGCGTCCAGCAATCCTCCAGCTGCTCCAGCACGCCCGCGGGCAATGCTTCTATATCTGCCTCCGTGCCTACATAAACCTTGGTTGCCTTGGCAGGCACTGCAGCCAAAGCCTGCTCCATAACAGCAGGACTAGCTTGACAGATTAATAAATCTGCCTCACTTAAAGAAGCATCCACCTTATCAATATGGGAAACAATGTTTGTGAAACCTGCTAAGGACGGAAAAGCTACAACCTTTGCATACAAGGAAAGGTCTTGGCTTAAGATGATTACTTGGTAATTGTAATGATACATAAGACACCCCACTTGCAAAATTTTATTCAAAACGGTCTCGGGAAACAACGTATAATATGACAACTTAATTATAGCATATTACAATAGATTTTTCCAGCATAAATTTTCAAATAATTGCCATCTTTTGCAAAGAAAAACTGTAAACATTGTACACCATTACTAATAAAAACTATAATTAGGCCTCTTTGCAGTGTTGTATGCTTAATTTCAGCTGAAATCATCACGAAAACTAATAGCAAATAGACAAGAAAATACCCTTCAGCTACCGCAGTAGCCAAAGGGTATGGTTTGGTTATATTATAAAATTATAAGTCTTCGGTCTGCTCGATAGCACCCTTAAGCTTATTGGTCTTTTGCCAGAAGAAGGTAGCCACGATTAAAGCAATACCAACGCCGTCGGTGATGGTGCCGGGGATAATCATGCAAATACCGCCGATCAAGAAGGCTGCTCTTTGAGCAGTGTTCAGCAGGTTCTGGCAGAAGCCGATCATGGACATGGATACGCCCCACATACCGATAATTGCCGTCAGTGCGCTATAGGTAATGGTGAAGGCCGTAGCGTTGATCATGAGTAGCTCCGGAGCGAGTACGAAAATGTACGGTACGATGAAGGCTGCGATAGCCAGCTTAGCAGCGATAACGCCGCAGCGCATGGGGTTCGCACCGGCGATACCGGCACCGGCATAGGCTGCCAGCGCAACCGGCGGGGTTACGTCCGCAACGATACCAAAATAGAAAGCGAACATATGCGCTGCCAGTACGGGCACATGCATTTGAATCAAAGCAGGAGCCGCAATGGTAGAGGTGATTACATAGTTAGCAGTGGTGGGCACGCCCATACCCAGGATCAGGGAGGTGATCATGGTGAAGAACATAGCCGGCAGCAGCTTGCCGCCTGCCAGGTCCAGCAGCGCGGTAGCAACCTTCAGACCTACGCCGGTCTTGGTTACAACGCCGATGATGATGCCGGCGGTGGCGCAGGCAATCAGCACGCCCAAAACACCCTTGGAGCCGTCAATGAGGCCTTGGATGATTTGCTTAAAGGAGATACGGGTGGATTTGCGCAGGCAAGCGCAGATAATACTCAAGGCGATAGCTGCCAAAGCCGCACGCATGGGAGTATAACCACTTACCAAGAGGTAAATAATAACGATCAAAGGAATTGCCAGATGGCCCTTTTCCAGGAACAAATCCTTGAATTTGGGCAGCTGGTCACGGGGAGTACCCTTCAGGCCAAACTTCTTAGCTTCGTAGTGTACGCCCAGCCATACGCCGATGTAGTACAGCATAGCAGGAATAACTGCCGCTTTAACAACGTCGAAATAAGGCACGCCTACGAATTCAGCCATCAGGAAGGCTGCTGCGCCCATGACAGGGGGCATCAGCTGGCCGCCGGTGGAAGCTGCTGCCTCTACAGCGCCGGCGAAGGCAGGACGATAGCCCAGCTTCTTCATCATGGGGATGGTAAAGGAGCCGGTGCCGGCTACGTTACCAACGGAGGAGCCGGATACGGTGCCCATGAGGCCGGAGGACAGAACGGCTACCTTAGCAGGACCGCCTGCTGCCCAGCCAGCTATAGCATTAGCCAAGTCGATGAAGAATTTGCCCAGGCCCGTTGCTTCTAAATAAGCACCGAACAGGATGAACAAATAAATGAAGGTTGAGGATACGCCCATAGGAGTACCAAAAATACCCTCGGTGGTAAAGAAGAGATGGTCAAACATTTCCTCTAAGCCCACGCCACGATGGGCCATGATGCCCGGTACATAGGGACCGAAGAAGGCGTATAGCAGGAAGACGAAGGCCACAATAATCATGGGCCAGCCTACGACGCGGCGGGCTGCTTCAAAGACCAGCACCGTGCCAATAAGGGCCACGATAAAGTCCGTTTCCGTATTCATACCGGCGCGGAGCACTAGCTCGTTGTAGTTAATAACAATATACATGGCGGAGCAAGCGCCTGCGATGGCAAACAGCACATCGATGGGGTTCATCTTGCTCTTGGACCAGGATTGTCTAGTGGGATACAGCAGGAAAATCAGCAAAAAGCCAAAGGTTAAATGGATGGCACGCTGCAAATGAGCATCCAAAATACCGAAGGTTGCTGTATACAGCTGGAAGGCTGCAAATAAAATACAAATACCATTAATGATATAGCCCCACAAGCCGCTCATTTCGCGCTTGTTGGATTCTTTATCAAATTTTTGCAGTACCTCTTCTGCAGAAAGCTCTCTAATCTGTTCTTCTTTTGCAGACATTGGGTATCAGCTCCTCTCATCAATCTCAACAGAATCTTCAACTAAAAATATTAAAGGTAGTTTTCGCACCAGTATTCATAGCGATGCTGGACCTTTATTTTTAGGGCCGTCCCCTGCCCGTACAGCTTGATTAAATCATAAGCATCAGCGCCGTGGATTAAATGCGGCATGGCCTGCTCGGAAATACGCAACGCCAGCTCCTTGTAGGGGCGGTTCATCTCTAAATCAAAGCGACCGTCGGCAGTGCGGGTAAGCTTGCCCTCGCTAGGTGCATAGGGATAACCCCAGCCCAGGGAAGAAAAACGGGTGTGGGTCATAATCATGGCATTAGCACCCTGCACCAGAAAGTAATCGTCCCAAGCCGTTTTTTCCACGGAATGGGTCAGGCTGATGCGCCATTCATCGCCCACGTGCGTGCCAAAGCTGAAGGGACTCCCCTCCTCCGGCACCACCGCCACCACTAAACGGCTGGCATACCAAGCTAAAAATGCGGCCACCAGAATAACTATAATTACAAAATGCTTAACTGGGAAAAAAGACCGGGAGCCGGCAATAGCCGGTTTCCGGTCTTTGAAGTTCGGCTTCATGGAAAAATCTTATTTCTCGTTAAAGAATTTTTCAGCGCCCGGGTTCAGTTTAATGGACATACCATCTTTACCAGTAGCCTTGGAGATTGCGCCTGCTGCGGAGTGAGCAGCTTTCATACGATCCAGGTTGCCATACAGAGCCTTAGCTACGCTATAAGCGGTGTCAGCGTCCATCTTGTCGGTAACTGCCAGCATGCATTTAACAGCAACTGCCGGAACGTCTGCGGTTTGTTTAGCATAGGTACCTTGTTTGATAACCAGCTTGGTGTAGAAGGGATATTTCTTAATCAGCTCGTCAGCCTTAGCAGCATCTACAGGAACCAGAACAACCTCGTGTTGAGTGGAGATATCTTGGATAGCAGCGGTGGGATGGCCAGCGGTTACGAAAGCTGCGTCTACGTTGCCGTCTTTCAGAGCGCTTGCAGCTTCACCGAAGGACAGGTATTGAACCTTAATGTCGGAATATTTAATGCCATAAGCTTCCATGATTTGACGAGCGTTAGCTTCGGTACCGGAGCCAGCAGCGCCTACAGCAATGCGTTTGCCCTTGAAATCAGCAACGGATTTGATGCCGGATTTTTTCAGGGTTACGATTTGTACGGTTTCAGGATACAGGGTAGCCAGACCTTGCAGGTTAGCAACCTTCTTGTCCTTGAACATTTCGGTGCCGTTAGCAGCATAGTAAGCAATATCGTTTTGGATGAATGCGATTTCTACTTTGCCTTGCTTCAGCAGGTTAACGTTAGCAACGGAAGCGCCGGTGGATTGAGCAGAAGCGTTAGCGCCTTTGATATTCTTGTTCAGGATATCAGCCAGAGCGCCGCCCAGCGGGAAGTAGGTACCGGAGGTACCGCCGGTAGCAATGTTAATGAATTTTTGTGCAGCCGGTTTCTTTTCTTCCTTCTTGTCGCCACCACAACCAGCGATCATAGTAGCCATAACCATCATGCCAAGTAAAAAAGCCAGAATTTTTTTCATAGTGGATTCCCCTCCTCTGTAATCGAATATGTGCTAAAAAGTCACAGCAACATATTTATTATCTTGTCTATTCGTGATATCTTTGTAAAATCCTGCTAAAATTTCCGCAAAAATTGATTGTATACAAAATACATGAAGAATAAACATACATTGTGAAGGCTTCTTGCTGCGAGATTTAGAAATTCCATACATTTTAGCTGCATATTCAAGCAATCATAGTAGTCTTAGCAGATTGTTTTTGCCTAATTGCGTAATCTATGTTACAATATTAGTGTAATAATTATTGCTTGCCCCACAGGCGAGCTGCAAGAAAAATGCATAGTAAGGCGCATACTGGCGCTAATATTATTAAGGAGTGAAAATTCATGAGTTCCGGAGCTTATCAACTGCGACTGGTTCGCACCCTTTATCAAAATGTGTATGGCTGTATGCTGTATAATGAAAACCAACAACCCGTTGGCCAATTAGAAATCGTCCCCAGCATTCCCCTGGACCGCAGCCAAGTGCCCGAGGATGCACCGGAGGTGCCGGCTTATCTTTTGGTTATCGTTAAAGATGCCGATATTAACAAGGATAATCTGATTGACTTTGAAGAGCGCGCCTCCTATGCTCTCTTAAAGCGCTTCTCCACCGAGGCCATTGCCTTCCAGCACTGCCAATTCTACTATCCCTCCCCGGCCTTCATCTTTGAGCAGCCGGACGCAACCACCACACCGATTATGTAAGACGCAAAAAAGCTGACACTCACGTGCCAGCTTTTTTTATTTTACCTATGCTTAACTGCGAGGCTGCGGATGGACACATTCACATTTTTCACCTGCATGGCGGTCATGTACTCCACCTTTTCCTTAATCTTGGCCTGGAGCTGGCGCGTAATCACAAAAAGCTTCACGCCGTAATAAAGCACCACCTCCACGCTAATGACAATACCCTTGGAATTGTCGCTGCGGCGGCGCACCTTAATAGCCAAAACCTTGTCCACACCCTCCAGCTTTTCTGCAATCAGGTTAATAATATCCTCAATGGCCGTATCCGCAATGAGGAGCTTCCCATAAAAGCTAAAGGAAGGCCTTACAATGCTGCGGTCCGCTTCCTTTTCCTGACGCCGCTGACTGGAAAAAATATTATAGGGCAAATCCGCAAAATAGCCCGTAAAATGGGGCTTGAGCTCCACCGTAGGCACCGGCACAATATGCTTGCCCTCCTGCAAACGGGAGTAACGGGCCTTTTTAATCTCCGCCTTGCTGGCCACCTCGTTAATGTAGACAGTCTTCACCGGCGCATCCAGCCCCAGCTTTTTGGTAATCTTACCAATCATATTATCGGAGGTCGCAATGATCAAAAGCCGCTTAATATTGCTGGTCTCCAGGGCCTTGCGCACCTCTGCCGCATGCTCATTATCGGTAAAAATCGCCCTCTTGACGGCCTGTATTCTGTTTTGCTCGTTTTTGGCCGAGGTACCGGCCAGGATTTTGGTGCCCTTGATTAAAAGGCCATCGTCAATAATGGCATCGCATTTATTATCAAAGGCTACGCCAATGG
>JBJDXC010000005.1:0-5278 GCA_051866475.1 Phascolarctobacterium sp. | reverse complement strand
GTCTCATTGATGCACCTATTGCCCGCAAGGAGGGCAGCATTATTGAGCGCTGTGTGGACTTTGAGCGTGGCAAGGAAGCTAAGACGGCCTACGCTGTTTTGGGCTACTACGGTCCCAACACCCTGCTCAAGCTACGCCTTTTCACAGGACGTACCCACCAGATTCGCGTGCACATGGCCTATCTGGGCCATCCCTTGGTAGACGACAATCTTTATGGCGCTCCCGGACCCCAGTCCCGCCATGCCCTGCATGCTTATCGTCTCGCCTTCAAGCATCCCGTGGGCGACTACGAGCTAGAAATTACTCGCACTTTACCTGAGGATTTACGCAAAATTCTATACTAAATAATCAAATAGTGTGCTATAATTAGTATATAGCAATTGGATAACTCAGCCCGCGGGCTGATAATTAAGGAGGAATATTAATGCCTTTAGTAACTTCTACCGAAATGTTCAAAAAAGCTTATGAAGGCCACTATGCAGTAGGTGCCTTCAACGTGAATAACATGGAAATCATCCAAGGTATCGTGGCTGCAGCCCAAGCCGAAAAATCCCCGCTGATTCTGCAGGTTTCTGCCGGCGCTCGTAAATATGCTAACCACATTTACCTGATGAAGCTGGTTGAGGCTGCTGTAGAGGACACTGGTCTGCCCATCTGCCTGCACCTGGACCATGGCGAAGATTTTGAAATCTGCAAGGCCTGCGTTGATGGCGGCTTCACCTCCGTTATGATCGACGGCAGCAAGCATCCCTTCGAAGAAAATATCGAGATGACTCGTCGTGTAGTTGAATATGCTCACGAGCGCGGCGTTGTTGTAGAGGCTGAATTGGGCAAGCTGGCAGGTGTTGAGGACGCTGTTAAGGTTGCTGCTAAGGACGCTACCTATACTGACCCTGACCAAGCAGTAGAATTCGTAGAGCGCACCGGCTGCGACTCTTTGGCTATTGCCATCGGCACCAGCCATGGCGCTTATAAATTCAAGGGCAAACCGGAGCTGGATTTTGCACGTCTAGAAAAAATCACCAATCTGCTGCCCGGCTTCCCCCTGGTGCTCCACGGTGCTTCCACCGTTATCCCCGCTTTCGTTGAAGAATGCAACAAGTACGGTGGCAAATTAGACGGCGCTCAAGGCGTTCCTGAGGATATGCTGCTGCGCGCTGGCAAGTTCGGCGTTTGCAAGATCAATATCGATACTGATCTGCGTTTGGCTATGACTGCTTCCATCCGCAAGCATTTCGTAGAAAACCCCGGCGATTTCGATCCTCGTCAATACTTAAAGCCCGCTCGTCAAGCAATCCAAGATATGGTTGCTCATAAGATGCGCGACGTGCTGAACAGCTCCAACAGACTGTAATTAGAGCATAAAATTACCGCTACACTCTTTTCGGGTGTAGCGGTTTTTGTTTGTCAGTACGTTCATCCGCGGCCGTCTTAAAGCGTAATGTTTAAGCATCCAAGCCTACAATTTTAACACACATACTTCGCCTAACTAGTAGGTATTTACATATTATTTAGGAGCTGAAGCCTTGCTCCTTGAGAAAGCTAAGCCACTGTTTTTGTGTTAGCATAAAATCTACTTTGTCCAAGCTTTGTGCTTGGTGAATACGCTGCACCATAAGGCAGCCCTTTAAAGCCAATAAATAGGCCTCGGACGCATCCTCAGGCTCACCCTCCCCATTGCTGGGTAAGGCGAAGAAGACGCAGCCGATTTGGTTGGCAAAGCCTGCTAGGCTCACTACCTTAGGCGCTAGCTGATAGCCCTGAAGCAGTCCTCCTGGCGCCCTCGGCTCGATTTCCCTAAGCACTAGGTAGTTAAGCTTGTGCAGCAAATTCAGTGCAAACTGCATATAAAGCTTGGGCGCTGCGCCTCTAATACCCTTGCTTTTGCTGAAGTCCTCCAGCACTACGATAGAGTTATGCTTTAAGATGAGCTTACATACTTCATTGGTTAGAGCTGCCATGAAGCCCTGGCGCAGATTTTTGATCTTTTCCATTTGCAGCCAGTTTCTTTGGGCCTGCTGCCTTGCTTCTTCTCGCAGCATCAGGGCTTTGTAGTAATTATAGTTGTTGAATTCATTGTAAACCTGCTGATAAATAAGCTTTCCCAGCTGGTTCACAATGACCACTTCAGCTAAAGCGCTTCCTCCCAAATGCACAGCCAGAATGTTAAAATCGCTATTCCCATGCATTACTTCTCGCAAGTCCTTGTTGAAGCTATAATCATTGCTAGCACAGCGGTAGTTGATGGCTATGGGAAAATGGGCCAGCATTTGGTCCTGAGTATAGCGTTTATCCTTGATGATATCCTGGGCCGCCTTTTTCCATTTGACCTTGCCTTGGGCCATGAGCTGGGCCGCTTTGGGCAAGAGCTCTTTGGTTTTGCCATTTAAGTATTGGCTAATATTGCCCACGAGCTCGGCAGGCAAGGGATTATGCTTGCTGTCTATTTTGTTGACGATTATACTCCCCTGTTTATGGCTCACCTTAGCAGGCGCTGAAGCCGGACGGAAGTACACTTCCACTCCGCCTAACAGCTTCAAAATACGCTCTTCTCTATTCAGCTCGCTGAATAAGGCGCGCCACAGCTGGGTTTGCTCGTCCTCGTAAACTTTCTCGCTAGCTTCCCGAAGAAAATCCTTATTTTCCAAGCGGAAGAGGAATAAGTCACCCGCTTCCACTAGCTGCTTTAGGCTTGCTTCGGGAATTTTTTGCCAGCTTAAGCCATAGGTAAATTCGTTCACATGGGTGATGAATTCTGTCCAGGAGTCATAGTTTTGAGTTGCCTTAAGCTTGGACATATCAAAAAAGGAGAAGGCCTTATAGGCTTTTAAAAAGCGCTTAGCTAGCTCTATGCGCTGGGCCACTGCCGCTTTATAGCCTTCTACATCCCCTGTTTTGCTCAGATATTGCTTAAGATAGGGCACATCCTCAGGCTCACGCTCCCGCAGCTTACCCTTCTCTACATAGTATTTTTGCTCAAAGTCTGCTCTGGTTACCACTAGAGGCTGGCCAAATTGCTCGCCCTCCAGCACTACTTCACTGGCGCCATCCACAAATTTTTGCAAAACCATTTTGGAAAAGACTACTGCCGGCATGCCCTTGATGAAGTCAAAGGCTTTGTAGACCATTTTTTCGTAGCAGGGCTCTTGCTCCTTAGCTTGAGCTGCCAGAGCTTCGAAGTCTATTTTCGCTCCCTGTCGCCTGATGCCCAGATAGTAATGCCCTTCTCGCCTGAACAAGGTCACTAGATATGCGGCCTCTTTATTTACATCCCAGCCCTTGCCAAAGGCAGCACAGTCAAAAAAGAGTCTGATTTTATCCTGTTTATAGGGCTTACGGGTTAGGTAATTGCGCACTTTGGCGTATAGCTCAGGGACATTAGCCAATATTTCCCAGGCTTCACTGCAGGCCAGGGACAGCCTTTGCTTGGCCTCAGCATCAGCTTGCGAAGACTCTTTAACTACTAGAGCATCATCAGACTGACGAGCTTGAGCTTCACTATATTCCTGACGCTCCTCACGCAACACCTGTTTTATAAAGCGCCTTAAGGCTAGTGCTGCTGTTAGATAATCCTTAATTGAAACGATGCTGGCTGCGTTTTGCTCTCTAAACAAGAGAGCCTTCTCAGCTTCCGTCACTGCCTCCTGCTTAGCTGCGAACTCTTCTTGCAGCTCTTCCTCGCATTGGCTGAAGACTTGCTCCAAAGCACTGAGTCGCTGTGCCAACTCTTTCTGAAGGCCCTGTACTGCTGCTTGCATGTCCGCATACTTGCCAAACTCCACAGGCTTCTCCTCGCCTGCGCTCAGCACTTGTTTTTGCAGTGCCTTGAGCTTCAGTGGCACACCCTTGAGCACCTCTGGTAGCTGGTGCTCCGTATATAGCCGCCGCAGCTGTTTATTGATTTGGCCAACAGCTTTGTTATAGTAATCAATTTGACTCTGCACCAAGCATTTGTTGTAGCCATTCACTTCTAGGTAAGCAAAGGTAAATTTATTTTGCAAATCCAACCCAGCCTGTGCATATTGCTTCATTAAGTGCAAGTTTTCCAGATAGATAGGAAAATTTACATGCACGATGCGATAAGCAATAGTTGTCCTTCTCACTTCATGACCAAAATACGCTTTTTTATGGGCAAAATAATCCGTTAACACCGTAGTAAAGCGCTGATACTGGGCTACCGCTCGCGCTTCAGATTCTTTCTGCACTGCCTCCGCCGCCATTTTGATAGCCTTGGTCGGATTGGTAATATTCTTATAATCGCTGTGCTTGGTCAGCAGCTTTGCTACTGCTTTACGCATTTCTGTTTGCCGCTTGGGAGAAGAAAAGTCCTCCGCCAACGGCATCCAGTCGAGCTCAACATCACTAGTCAATGCCTTTTCTACAAACGCTGCATCCACACGGCGCAGCACCGCGCGCACTATCTCCCAGCTCTTGCTGCGCTCTTGATCACGCTCCAGCACGCCCATTTTTGCCAGCTGCTCACTAGTCCCGTACACGGGCTCTAGCCTGAAGCGCAGTGTCTTTATTAAACTGTTCCTTCTCGTAAAGCTGTCAAAAATCGACATGGTGGTACCTCGAAACGCAAAACGCTCTTGTAATTTTCTAATATATAAAAATTTTCTTATCAACGCTTGATTTATCTGACTATTTGTGCTATTATGACTATAGTAGGGTTAAGCCCCTACAAAAATCCACCCCTAGCGCTAGTAAATTGCAAAGGATCGTGTTATAATGAAAATGATCAAACTTGACCTGTCTGATAGAAAGGTCCGCAAGGCTATTACCAAAAAGATTGCCCAAGAGACCAAGCTTACAGACCATCACTGCCTGAAAAAAGTTTTCAAAGAAAAAGCTTGCTCCCAGCTTCTGCTAAATGTACTCTTGAAGGACAAGAAGCTCACTGTTGAAAGCACTAAGACTGAATATCCTTTGAGGAATCATGGCTATAGGTCCGTGCGCTTAGATATTCTTGCTAAGGATGAGCATAATAACATCTACCATGTTGAAGTGCAAAACTTGACTAGCGGTGCCTCCCCTGAGCGCGCTCGCTATTACAGTAGCTCTATTGATGTACATAATTTGCCCATCAAGGCTGACTTTAAGGCTTTGCCTACGACTTACGTAATCTTTTTCACTGGCGATAGATGGAAGCGCAATCTGCCTCTCTATCCTGTAGAGCGCACTGTGACCAATCTAGGTATTCCTTTTGAGGACAGAGCTCACATTCTCTATGTAAATAACAACTATGTTGGTAATGATGATATCGGTAAATTAATTA
>JBJDXC010000004.1:0-26157 GCA_051866475.1 Phascolarctobacterium sp. | reverse complement strand
GTCAGCAGCTCGTAGAAAATGAAGAAGGTCAACAGGTTTTCGGCCATGGCAATACCCATTACTGCGCTCATGCACATAGCAAAGGCTGCAAAGTAACCGGTCTGCTCGCGCTCCTGGTTGCAGCGCATATAGCCGATGGAATAGAAGTTCATGGGCACCCACAGCATGGAGGCCAGCGTTGCAAAAATCATGCCCGCCGGGTCGGTGCGCAGGGTCAGGCCCACAGTATCAGTAATTTGGCACAGAGTCCATTGGTAAACATTGCCATCTAAAACGGCGGGCAGCATGGACAGGATAATGCCAAATTTGAGCACGGAAGCGATTACACTCCAGGCCTCGCGCAGGTTGGGCCAGCGTCTGCTGAAGGCAATCAAAATTACCGCAATAAAGGAAACACCTACTGCCAGAAAGGGTCTGCAATCTATAATCGTCATCTCAAGAACACCTCCGGCAAGCCTAATTTAATAATATCCGTAACAATGTCCACGCTGTAGAAGCCCAGCACCAGAATGCCAATGCCCATTACGAAAATCGGCAGTGCCATGCTGAAGGGCAGGCCCAGCTTACCCTTGTGAGGATGCACCTCGGTGAGGGAAGCTTCACGCTGTACAAACATTTGCTCAATGATACGGAAGAAGTAAATGGCGTTCAACAAGGAGCTGACTACAAGCACGGCAATATAGAAATATTGCTGACCGGTGTAGGCGCCCATCATGAGGTACCATTTACTAAAGAAGCCAGCGGTCGGCGGCAGGCCGATCATGGACAGAGCAGCTAGAGTAACGGTGATGGTGCTGATGGTCATCTTCTTATTAAGACCACCTAAGCGATACAAGTTAACCTCGCCAAAGCGGTGCTCAACGCCGCCGATTACCAGGAACAGACTGCATTTCATGAAGGCATGGTTGATGATGTGCAGTACAGCACCGATGAAGCCATACATATTGCCCATGGCCATGCCAATAGCGATGTAACCAATCTGGGCTACGGAGGAGTAAGCCAGCATACGACGGAAGTCGTATTGAGCCATAGCCATAATGGAGCCGATTAGGATACCGGCAATACCCAAAATACCCAAAACGTTCAAAGCACTATGCATTACAGGGCTATCAACCTTGAAAATGTAGTACATGAAGCGGATTAAAGCGTAGGCAGGAGCCTTACTCATGCAGCCAGCGATAAAGGCAGCTGCACCGGGATGAGCAAAGGTATAAGCATCGGGCTGCCAGCCGTGCAGCGGGAACAGCGCCATCTTAATACCAAAGCCAATGATAAAGCAGGCCACAGCAATGGCAAAGAGGGGCGTGCCCACAAAGGGAACAACTCTTTGCGCCAGGTCGGCCATGTTCAGGGTACCGGTCAGAGCGTAAAGATAACCAACGCCCATCAGGTAGAGGGAAGCACCAATGGTGCCGATTAACAAATAACGGAAGGCTGCCAGCATGGACTTTTTGCCGCCCAGGGAAATAAGGCCATAGCCGGACAGGGACATAATTTCCAGATAAACGTAAAGGTTAAATACGTCGCCGGTAACAATCATGCCGCACAGGCCCACGGTCAACAGACCGAACAGGGTGTAGTAGCCACCCACATGGAGCCAATCCTCTTCCTTCACGAATGGCTTGCTATAAAGGGCAACCATCATGGAAATAAAGGTTACCAGCACAGCCAGCACACTGTTCAAGGGGTCGAGGGCAAATTCAATGCCGATAGGAGGCTGCCAGCCGCCCATCCAATAGTGCCAGGTTTTGCCGCCGGTGGCGATAACACGCTGGAGCACGGTGCAGGCACTCAGGAAGGCACCCACGATGGAGGCCATGACGATCCAAGCACCCAGCTCTTTTTTAATGCGGCTAAACAGCATGCACAAAAGGGATGCTGTCAAGGGCAGTAGAACGATAAAAATTGGAGCATGCTGTGTCATTTACTTGCCCTCCTCAATACCTCTACTTCCTCTACGGAGCCATAAATCTCTTTAATGCGCATGAGGAGCGCAATGGCTACGCCGGTGGTACCAAGGCTAACAACGATGGCTGTCAGCATCAGACCATGAGGAAGGGGGTTGATATAGGCATTGGGATCGGTGGTAATACCATTTTGAATAGGTATCATAGCACCGTCCTTTTGGGCAAAGCACAGATAGAAGAAAATTACTGCTACCTGCATAACGTTCATGGCCATAAGCTTTTTCATATAGTTCTTGCTTAAAACCATGCCATACACGCCTAAGAAGAATAAAATCATAACCAGGGAGTAGATGCCTTTAGTCTTTAAAAACTCATTCAACACTTCCATCATCTTCACCCCTTTTCACGATTGCATCAAGCAGATTAATAATTGTCATCATTACGCAGATGGCAACGCCGATTTCGATGAGGAAAATGCCCATGGCATGCATTTCATGCTTCGGCTCCAGCACAATCGGCATATAATCATAATTCAGGAAATAATCCGCGCCACCAAATAGGGTCAGCCAGCCTGTAAAGGCATACAGGAAGGTGCCCAAGCCGGCCAAAACAACGGAGGTTTTTCCCAGCACATTAAATTTAGTGTCAAAGCCCAAAATCAAGCGAGCTAACAGCACGCCCACCGCTAGGAGTGCACCGGCTTGGAAGCCGCCGCCCGGTGAAAACTCGCCCAAGCAAAGTACATACACACCATAGACGATGGTAAAGGGCACCAGCATACGGAAGGCCACATTGAGGATGAGGCCACCAAATGGTTCTTTCATCATTTGATAATCTCTCCTTCCTCCGGATCCTCCGGCTCCTCCTCAGGACGACGACCAACGGGATTGCTTGTGAGCACCAGCACGGTGGTCAAGCCTGCCAGGAACATTACCGAGGTCTCCCACATGGTATCGAAGCCTCTATAGTCAATGATGACGCCGGTTACGATGTTAGGGGAGCCTGTATCCTCCGCACTGCGGGAAATATAGGTCGGGGTAACATGCTGGTTAGGGGCCGCCTTGGCATCGCCAATCTGCGGCAAATAGGTTACAACGGAGCAAAACATGCCCGTCATAATCGCCAAAATAACTGCAACTAAGCCACGCATTATTTACACCACCTATCAATTTTTCTCAAAGAAGCTACAAAAAAGATTGTAGAAATAGTGCCGATAACCGCCTCGGTGAAGGCTACGTCGGGGGAGCCCATCATGAGATACAGCAGCACTGCGCAGAAGCTGAAGCCACTATAAATAATAGCAGCACTCAAAATGTCCTTGCAGAAAATAACGGCACAGGTAATCAGAATGAGGAAAATCAATAAAACTGCTTCAACAATGTATATCTGCATTTATTTATCCTCCTTTTGTCTGATATGACCCACGGGCTCATCAGCGCTGTGGTCCTGTTTTTCCAGGCCCACCAGCTTCTTAGCGCCCTTAGTATCCAGCGTCCACACAGGATGACCGGATTTATAGGCTGCCTTGCCCAAAATATGGGAGCCAATAGGGTTGGCCATAAAAACAATCAAGAAGGCAAAGGCCATCTTCACTGCGGTCAGGGTCGGGCCCTCATAAATCATGAGGCCGATGAAGGACAGCATGCAGCCCAAGGTTTCACTATTGCCGGAGGCATGAATTCGAGAATAAAAGTCCGGCAGACGCAGCATACCAATGGCTGAGCCGATGAAGAAAACCAATCCGCCCAGCATAAAAATTGCTGCAATAAGCTCTCTGAGAGAATTAAGACCGAATGCTTCAATCATATATTTTTACCTCCCAGGAATTTTGCTACGATAACGGAACCAATGAAGCCCAGGAAGGCATAGGAAATGGCGATATCCACGTACATATCCGGACGTCCGTCGATATAACCAAAGAGCACCAAAAGTAAAATAGTGTCCGCGCCAATAACGCCCAAGCCATTCATGCGATCATAAATCGTTGGTCCATAAAATAGTCGCTGCAGCATGGCACCAATAACAAAGAGGATAGAAACCATTAGAATAAAGAAGATTACGTTCATAATTATTCCTCACCCTCCGCTACAGCAAAATCAAATTTTTCTCCATACAAATCAGCGACCTTCTTTTGCATAGAGCCATCCAATACACCGGCAGCCGCGCCCTTAGTGAGAGCGTGAATCTCGTACAAGCCATCATCGGTTACGTTAATGGTGACCGTACCAGGAGTCAGCGTAATGGAGTTGGCCAAAACAACAGAGGCCATGGGGTTATCCGCTCTAAAGTAGAAGCGTACAACCTTGGGGTCGATGTTCAGCTCCTGAGCCGTTGTAGCTAGCAGAACATCAATGTTGGCCAAAACCAGCTGCCACATAAGCCAGAAAAAGTACATGATGAATTTGGGAATGGAAACGCCAAAAACAAAATATCTTTTGCTGCCGTCCTTATTGGGTACCAGCAGCAAGGGATAGGTAACCCAAGTAGTGACAATCGCCGTAATGAGACCGTACACAATAAACTTTGTTTCCGTTCTACCTGACAGAACCATCCAAAAACCAAAAAGCACCACGAACATGGCAAGCTTATGGACCAAGGTCGAGCCCACAATATTGTTGTTGTTTAATACTCCTTGCTTTTCCACAGCTACCACCTTTCTTTATAATATTTTTGTATAACCTGAATACATGTATACATTTGACAAAAAAGAAAAATCTCCTGCCTGTATTCCAAGTTAGTTAGCAAATATTGTAATTTTATTTTTCTTGCAGGTCGATTTCTCTGAATTCACAATCAGCCACCGGCAGCATTCTTTGTGCCAAACGGCGCACCCGCTCAATATCCGCCGTGCCACAGATGGTCACCTTGCCCACGCCCTCGGACTTGGCTAAGCCCACTTCGTTTAAGGCTGCAATGGCCAGCTGGCTCGTTGCCTCCGCCGGGTCGATAATAGTCACCTCAGGCCCAAACTCTGCCGCAATCTGCTCTCTAATAAAGGGATAATGGGTGCAGGACAAAATCAAAGCATCCACGCCTGCTTCCTTCAAGGGCGCTGCGTATTCGGCAATGGCCGCGGGCAGCTCCGGACTTGCGAACTGTTCTCCTTCAATCAAAGGCACGAATTTAGCACAGCCCATAGGATAAACCTCCGCGCTGGGGTCAGCAGCCAAAATAGCCTTTTTATGAGCCTCGGTGCTAATCGTAAAGGGAGTAGCAAAAACACCGATTTTTTTCTTCTTGCTAGCCGCTAAGAGCAGCTGCTCCCCCTTGGACATGCCAACAATGGGAAATGTGTGCGTACCCTTAAGGCTATCCACACCCAGCATGGTCAGGGTATTGCAGGCAATGACAACCTCCTTTACACCCTGAGCTGCCAGCCAATCAATGATTTCTGCCACGAAGCCGCGAATTTCCTGCTCCGGTCTAGTGCCATAGGGAGTACGAGCCGTATCCCCCACATATATGAAATCCTCATGGGGCAAAAGCTGATGCAAGCACTTCAGCACGGATATGCCACCTACGCCGGAATCCAGCACACCAATAGGTGCATCCTTTCTCATAAGCAAAACCTCCTTTTTCACTGCCTTTATTATAGCACTAATAGCCTGTCAAGCCAACAAAAAGCCTAGGAAACACCTATCTAAGCTCGCCAATAACGCTATAAGCTAAAAAAATACACCGCCGACACTTCGTATCGGCGGTGATAAACGCAGAGTTCTTGTAGCTCGCGCTGCTTAACGCAGCGCTCAACGCTAGCTACTTTTATTTTACACTATAGTGCGCAAATAGTCCATAAATTTTTCGCGCAAATCCTCGCGACGCAGGGCATATTCACAGGTAGCCTCCAAATAGCCCAGCTTATCGCCCACATCATAGCGACGACCCATAAAGTCATAGGCATACATGGCCTGCTCCTTGGCCAGCACCTTCAGCGCGTCGGTGAGTTGGATTTCACCGCCGCGACCGGGCTCGGTGTGCTCCAGAATTTCGAAAATCTCCGGCATGATCACATAGCGGCCCAGCACAGCCAGCTGGCTGGGAGCCTCCTCTACAGCGGGCTTTTCCACCATATCATTAACCTTAAAGATGCGCTCCTTTTCCGTGGGAGTGCTAGCCACGATGCCATAAGAGGAAACCTTCTCCTTGGGTACAGTTTGGCAGCCCAGAACACTACCGCCAGTGGACTCGTATACATCCATAAGCTGGCGCAGGCAGGGATACTCATCGTTATAAACTACATCGTCGCCCAGGAGTACTGCAAAGGGCTCATGACCCACGAAGGCTTTAGCACACAAAATTGCATGACCCAAGCCACGGGGCTCCTTTTGGCGAATATAATGAATGTTAATATCCGCAATATCCTTCACTTGCTTGAGCAAATCCAGCTTGCCATGCTCCTCAAGATTCATTTCCAGCTCAGGGCTACGGTCGAAATGATCCTCAATAGCTCTTTTAGTACGGCCACTGACAATCAAAATGTCGGTAATGCCGCTGGCCAATGCCTCTTCAATAATGTATTGAATGGTGGGCTTATCCACTATGGGCAGCATTTCCTTGGGGCAAGCCTTGGTAGCCGGCAAAAAGCGCGTGCCTAAGCCTGCAGCAGGGATAACTGCTTTCGTAATTTTTTGCATGTTTTAACCTCCCTAATGGTAGCATTACCACCGTCTAAGCTTCCAGTAGCCTATTTGTCCCCCCCAGGTGTACCATCATCGCTATGTCCATAATAATAGTAGTAGCCATAACCATAGCCATAATGACTATTGGCAGCCACATCCACCTTGTTCAGCACTACGCCCAACAGATGGGCACCGGCCTGCTCCAGGCGAGTCTTAGCCTCCACTGCGACAGCAGGGCTCACTGCACCGGAAGCCACCACCAAAATAGTGCCATCCACCTTGCCGCTGACTACCGCAGCATCGGTTACCGGCATAATGGGCGGAGTATCCACTAGCACATAGTCAAAATGCTGTTTTAACTCATTTAAAATGTCCACCATGTTTTGGCTTCCCAAAAGCTCGGAGGGATTGGGAGCCACCGGACCACTGGTGAGTACATACAGATTGGGAACGGTGGTCTGCTGAATAATACCCATAACATCGCTACCGGTAGCAACACAATTGCTCAAGCCCTTGTTGTGAACCTTAAAAATCTTGTGCTGGGTGGGATTACGAAAATCGCAATCGCACACTATAACCTTATAGCCGGCCTGAGCCATAACAACGCCCAGATTGGAAATGGTCGTGCTCTTGCCCTCGTTAGGGGTAGCACTGGTCAGCATAATGGTTTTGAGCTCTTTACCTGCGATATTGGAAAATTTAATATTGGTTCTAATAGTTCTATATGCTTCGGACACAGGAGATTTCGCATCCGTATTCGCAATCAAAGTTACTTCTTCCATACTGCCCTCCAGATCTTCTGCCAGGTGCTCAGATTTTCTGTCTCCTGCGCTTCATTCAAGGATTCACCGCTGGGCACTTGTCCCAAAACAGGCAAGCCCAAATAGGTTGCAACATCATCGGTGGTCTTAATGGTGCGGTTCATGAGCTCACGTGCGATAACATAACCGCTGCTGCCGAAGAGGCCCAGCAGGAAGGCCAGCACTAAGGTCAAAGCCTTTTTCGGCTTCACCGGCTTTTCGGGCAGGGTGGGCGCATCCACAACCTGTACCTCGGTGGATACGGCAACCTCAGCAACCTTAGCTTCCTCTAAGCGCTTAGCCAGCATTACATAAATTTCCTGTGCAACTCTGGAATCACGCAGCAGGCTCAGATATTGCTGTTCGGTCTCGGATAATCTTTGTACATCCTCATTATAGCGCTTTTCCAGCTCATTGATGGTCTTCAAATTGCTTTGAGCCACGCTCATTTCCGCTTCACTCTTAAACTTATCAGCCAAAAGTCCTTGGTGTACCACGTTGGTAGAGGCCGTTTCCAGGGAAGAGATGCGGGCAATCTCATCATTTAAGCTTTTGCGAATGCCGGCGATTTCCTTATTCACCTCCAGCACCTTGGGATGCTTTTCGGTATATTTATCAAGATAATTAATGCGTTGGGTTTCCAAGGTAGCCAATTGCTTTTGCAGAGAGGTAATAACATTGTTGTCAGCAACGCTGGCAGTGTTATTCTCCAATTGGCCGCTTACGGAGCTATTGCGGGCACGGGCTGCCTCTAAAGCAACCTGGTTTTCCGCACGCAGCTTATCCACCATATTCAGCTTGTCAGCAGTCAGCTTCACCTGATTATCAGGGGACAGCACATTCTTCTCTTTTTTGAAGGCAGTGAGCTTGCTTTCAGCATCGTTCAATTCCTGCTTGGAGGATTTTACGCGCTCTTCAATAAAGAGACGGGTGGTTTTTTGCTCGCCACGTACCAGCTCGGTCAGGCGGGTCAAAAATCCATTTACCAAAAGCTGATTAGCCTTTTGAGCATCCTCAGCAGTCTTAGCAGTTACGCTGACCTGCATAATTTCCGTATCCTTAAAGGGATTGGTGGTTACACGGCTTTTTAAATAATCCTCATAACGGGGATATTTACCATCCTTATCGGCTTCCTCGGTGGCCTCGATAACGGGCACAACTACACTGCGGCTCTTTAAAATCTCCGCATAGGTGCTCATGAGCTGTTTGGTAGCCATGGCATTGCCCATGGGCATGGACTCCAAAATAGAGCTGCCAATGCCCTTAGGCTGCTTTACACGCAGCAAGGCCACGGATTCATAGGTAGGAGGCACAACAATCAAATAAACCACAGCAGCAGCCACGAAGCCACAGGTTACCTTTTTGATGGTGCGTATATTTTTTTGCAATACGTGCCATAAATCACGTAAATCAATAGTAATCTCTTGCTCGTCCACGTTTCTACTCCTTAATCTTTGTTATTTTGCCTAATCTCGCTACCCATGTACCAAGCATTCAGGAACGGCAGAATATCCTTCTGGAAGACAATCTTGTTATTGCTGGTCAGGTATACGCAGTCGCCTTCGTGGAGGACAACATTTTTAGAGGTATCACCCTTCGTAAACAGGGCGTTGATATTAACCTTGGTAAAGGCGTTCTGCTCGCCGCGACGGATAACATAAACCTTCTTTTTGGCACTGGCTTCAGTAAAGCCCTCGGCCTTAGCCAAAGCATCCAAAAGATTGTGGCTCTTCTCCAGCTCATACATGCCCTGGCGCTTTACTTCACCTAAGACATATACCCTCGTGGTACCCAACTTCGTAATATTGATAGTCACCATGGGGTCCACAATATATTCACTGAGTCTAGCCTCAATTTCCTTAGTTACCTGGGACACAGTCTTGCCGGTCACATCAATATCGCCGATTAAAGGCATGGATAAACGTCCATCAGGGCGCACGATATAGGGATTGGCAGTAGAAGTGGCAGGACTGCTCAAATCAGGATGATTGTACACAATCAGCTGCAGCTGGTCACCGCTGCACATAATGTATTCCTGCGGCTCAGCTGCTTGAGCACCGCCCAGCGGCAGCAGTAGGCTGCCTGCCAACAATGCGGAAAACAATAATCTTTTCATAATACTCTCCTTATCCAAAAAGCTTACTCCAAAAGCTTTGCTTCTTCTTTTGCTCCACTCTTTTGATAGCCTGAGGTAGCTGCATGCTTATTTCCTCATCTGCCAAAAGCCTTTGCGGATTGATATCACACAGCATTTTTGCTTTTTCAGCACCCACTAGCTCAGTCAAGCGCTGCCTTGCATGAGTCAAATCCGTATTGCGTATCTTCACCCGATGGGCATCACTGCCGATAAAGCAAATCACGCCATTTTTGAGTAGCATTTCTGCATTCTGCTTCACATGCTCCCCGAAACGGCCCGTAATACTGCCCCCGTTCATCTGGGTTAAGAGCCCGCCACGCATCCATTTGAGCAGCCGCTCCGGATGCTCCATGAGCCGCTGATGGCGCTCGGGATGGGCCAGCACCGGGCAAATACCCTTCAGCTGCAGCTCATACCAAAAATCCTCTGTATAATCAGGAATGCTCATAGCCGGCAGCTCCACTAAAGCATAACGGCTTCCGCCCAAGCAATAGTCCCTGCTACCTTCATGAAACACATCCAAAATGTCCCAATTCATCTCGATTTCGGCACCGGTATAAATGGCCAAATCGAGCTTTTCCTCTGCGGCCATCTCCTTAAGCTCGGCCACACCAGCGTTAATGCGCTCCCAGCTAGGACAGTTATTTAATTCTATCACGTGAGGTGTAGCAATAATGTGCTTAGTGCCACAGCCAGCCGCCATTTTCAGCAGCTCCCTTGAGGTTGCAGCATCAGGCGAACCATCATCCACCCCATAAATGATGTGCGAATGCAAATCGTACATGCGCCTATTCCTTTTCTATAGTAAAATCTACCTCGGCCATGCTAGTCAACACAGTCAAGCATGGTATTCTCATATGCTATTATATTCTATAAGTATCAATATTATATCACTATGAAAATCTCTTATCAAGCAATTTATGCAGTAAATAAAAGGCTCCTAACCACTATCCATATCTAGTGGTAGAAGCCTAAACATAATCACAGATATTGTAATATTTCTTTGGCATGGGGCAGGATAATGTCTGGCTTAATTGAGCCTCGCTCCACGTCCTCCATGCTGGCCTCGCCGGTGAGCACCATAATCGACAAAATATCGTTATTCAGACCGAAGGCAATGTCCGTCGCTAAGCGATCCCCCACCATGGCAATCTCGTCCTTGGCAAAGCCTGTTTTATCTAAAACTACATCCACCATGTATTGGAAGGGCTTGCCAAAAATCAGCTGGGGCGCCTTACCCGTAGCCGTTTTAATAAGCTCCAGCATAGCCCCCGTATCGGGAATGAACTCGCCTCCTTCAATGGGACAGCGCACATCGGGATGGGTAGCCACATAGGGCACGCCTTTATCAATCAAGCGGCAAGCGATGGTCAAGCGCTCATAGGTCAAGGTTTGGTCAAAGCCCACTACTACGAAATCAGTTTCCTCCTCCAAGCTATTGGTCAGAGTAAAGCCCGCCTCTCGAATAGTCTCTAAAAGCTGGGGCGTGCCCAAAACAAAAAGTCGGGCTCCGGGCTTATTTTTGCTCATCCAGTTGGTCAGAGCATCGGAGGAAATCAAAATCTCCTTGCGGGTTACAGGCACGCCCAGCCCATTCATCTTCTGTACATAATGCTCATGACTGCGGGATGAATTATTGGTCAACAAATAATACTTTCTACCGGCGGCAGTAAGCTTGTCAAAAAAGCCCTCCATGCCCGGGATAAGCTCGTTACCCAAATTAATAGTGCCATCCATATCAAACAAAAAGCATTTTATCTTGCTAATGCGCTCGTAATCATAGCCCATCTTCCACATCCTCCGTTCCTAGGCCAGCCATCCTAAACTGGCTACTTCTTTTTTGTAGCGAACTTCACAACCAGACCCCTTCGGTTAAAGCTTCTCAAGCTTAGCGGCACAGGGGCAGCACATCCTCCACCCTCTCTGCCAAAAGCGTTGCCCCATGGGAAACTAAAAACTCCCGTCCTCTAAAGCCCCAGCAGGCGCCGATACAGGGAATGCCCGTATTGGCAGCAGTGAGTAAATCCGTATCCGAATCGCCGATATAAATGGTGCTCTCCTTATCGGCGCCTAATTTTTCCATAATAGCTACCAGCATATCCGGCGCGGGCTTTTTAGCGATGCCAGCCTGCTCACCGATGGCTGCATCCAGCAGCCCCGGAAAATACTGCTTGGCCAGCTCCTGCACACCATAATCAGCTTTATTAGACACAATCGCAGTCTGGCAGCCCAGCGCCCGCGCCTCCCTAAGAAGCTGCAGCACGCCGGGGTAAGTGCAGGTCGTGTCGGCGCAGTGCGCCTTGTAATACACATTAAAGTCAGCGTAAACACGCTCCTGCACCGCTACGCTGGTGCCTACCGGCACAGCTCGCTCGATGAGCTTGCGAATGCCATTGCCCACAAACATGCGCACCTCATCCGTGGTGCGCTCCGGAAAGCCGTTCTTTTGAAGTGTATAATTAGTCGCTGCCGCCAAATCCTGCAGCGTATCTAAAAGGGTCCCATCCAAATCAAAAATCAAGGTCTTATATCGCAAAGCTATTCCTCCCCATCAGCCTTCTTTAGTAAAATCATATACCTATATCATAATATGGAAAGGGCAGAAATGCAATCCTTAGTAAAACAGAAAAGGTGCGTCGATGCCTAATGGCCTCGACACACCCCAGTTCTGGATAATTGTAGTGCGTTAATTCTTTTGTTTCAACAGCTTCACGATTTGCAGAACATCGTCCAAGCTAATATCATTTTCTTTAGTTTCGGGTTGTTGATCCAAATCCACAAAAAAGCTAGCCATATTGCACCCCAACAAGCTGTGCAGCTTGAGCAGGTTGGGCAAAGTTACAGGCACGCGACCACATTCAATATTGCATAAATGTGTTTGAGAAATACCCATTTCCTTTGCTAAACCCGTCTGGGTTAAATTTTTTGCAGTACGCAGTAATCTGATTCTACGACCAATCAGTTTGATTTCCTCCTGCATCCTTTCCACCGCCTTTCGTGCACTCACAATTACTTTTCTTGTAATACTCCTATATATATTTAGAGTATATCACGAAATGCAAATTTTTCAAGTCTTTCGGCTCAAATTTTTATTTGTTTTCTGGTATATTTTAGACTTGCTGCTAATATTTACATGTTTTCTGGAAGAAAGGGTAAATAAGCGCAGAAAGAGTACTTTAACAATAGACTTTTGTGCTGTCAATATTTAATTATCCAAGCAGTAATCTATCACTAGCCATTTCTGAACCACTGGCCTTTTCAAACATAGCTAGTAGGTCGGGTATTGCTAAATGTTGTTTTTCCTCGCCCTGCACATCGATGATAACGCGGCCATTATGAAGCATGATCAGGCGATTGCCATAACGCAAAGCATCACGCATATTATGGGTAATCATCAGCGTGGTCAGATTATCGCGAGTAACGATTTTTTCAGTCAAGGCAAGCACCTTGGCAGCAGTTTTAGGATCCAGCGCAGCCGTATGCTCGTCCAATAAAAGCAGCTTAGGCTTCTTCAAGGTCGCCATGAGTAAGGTCAAGGCCTGACGCTGACCACCGCTTAAAAGGCCCACCTTGGCCGTCATGCGGTTTTCCAAGCCCAAATCCAGCTCCTTTAAGAGCTCATAAAAGCGCTCGTGCTGGTCGCTGGATAGACTCCAGCCCAAGCCCGGCGTTTCGCCGCGGCGGGACGCCAAGGCTAGATTCTCTTCAATCATCATGCCAGCGGCAGTACCCAGCATAGGGTCCTGGAACACGCGGCCAATGTATTTGGCTCTTTTATGCTCAGGACGCTTGGTAATATCCTCGCCGTCAATGATAACCTTACCCTCATCAATGGGAAATACACCTGCTATGGAGTTGAGCATAGTGGATTTACCGGCACCGTTGCCGCCGATAACAGTGGCAAAATCACCGGGCTTTAAATGCAGGCTCAAGCCCTGCAGCGCCCGCTTCTCGTTGATGGTACCGGGGAAGAAGGTTTTAGAAATATTATCAACCACTAGCATTTAGCGCACCACCTTTCTGCCGCTAAGCTTCGCCTTAATGAGGGGCATAGACAGGGCCAAGGCCACCAGCACGGAGGTAAAGAGCTTCAAATCATTAGGCGGCATGCCCATTGCCAGCACTGCTGCAATAACAATGCGGTACACAATGGAGCCCAATACTACGGAAACAAGACAATTTTTAAAGGAGCGGGTACCGAACAGCACCTCGCCAATAATAACGGAGGCCAAGCCGATAACGATGGTACCTGTGCCCATGCCCACGTCGGAGAAGCCGTTGGACTGCGCCACCAGCGCGCCACTGACTGCTACCAAGCCATTGCTCAAAAGCAGGCCCAAAATAATGGTCACATCCGTATCCACGCCCTGAGCGCGAATCATCTGCTGGTTAAAGCCGGTGGCGCGGATAGCGGCACCGATTTGGGTACCAAAGAACCAATACAGGAACATGCCCACGATAATCGTCACTGCCAAGCCCACAATCAAGGTGGTTTGGGCCATATTCACGCCCAGCATGCTGCGAGCAATTTTAAAGGAGGTATCCACGCCCAGCAGGGAAAGGTTAGCCTTGCCCATAATGCGTAGGTTCACAGAATACAAAGCTATCATCGTTAAAATGCCTGCCAATAGCGCAGGAATTTTCATTTTCGTATGTAAAAGGCCCGTCACCACACCGGCCAAGGTGCCAGTAACAAACGCAGCCAAAAGGCTGGTCAAGGGGCCATAGCCAGCCACCATCAGGGATGCTGCCGTAGCAGCGCCCAAGGGAAAGCTGCCCTCCACCGTCAAATCCGCAATATCCAGCACTCTAAAGGTCACATATACGCCTAAGGCCATTAAAGCCCACAACAGGCCCTGGGCCACTGTGGGGATCAATAAATCAATCATCAAGAACATCCTTCCATTTCCAGATTCAGAGAAGAAAAGTCTGCCATATATAGGATATGGCAGACTTCATTTTTCCTAATATGGGGAAATTTAATTATTTAACTACTTCTGCACCCTTCAAAACATCTTCCGGAACCTTCAGGCCGATCTTTTCAGCTTCCTTCATGTTAACCATAGCTTTGAATTCCTTTTGTGCTTGAATAGCCATATCAGCAGGTTTGGATTTGCCGCCGAGGATATCAGCTGCCATTTCGCCAGCTTGGAAGCCCAGCTTGTAGTAGTCAACGCCCAGGGTTGCTACGCCACCGGCCTTAACCATGCCGCCTTCGCCGCAGATTACGGGCAGCTTAGCTTCTTCAGTTACAGAAACCAGAGTGGGCATTGCAGATGCTAAAACGTTATCGGTGGGTACATAGATAGCTTGTACCTTGCCCAGCAGGCTGCGAGCAGCTTGTTGAATGTCGTTAACGTTGGAAACAGTTGCTTCCTTAACGGTTACGCCCTTAGCAGTGGCAGCCTTTTTCAGGATGTCGATTTGCAGCTGGGAGTTAACCTCGCTGGAGCAATAAATGGTGCCTACGGATTTAGCATTAGGAACCAGCTTTAAGAGCAGGTCTAATTGTTGCTCTACAGGGTTCATATCAGTGGTGCCGGTAACATTGGTGCCCGGCTTAGCGTTATCCTTAACCAGCTTAGCAGCCTTGTAATCGGTTACAGCGGTGGCTACGATGGGAATATCGCTAGTTACGTTAGCTACAGTTTGTGCAGCCGGAGTAGCGATAGCGCAAATCAGGTTCACCTTATTGTTAACAAAGCGATGAGCGATATTTTGCAGGTTAGATTGGTCTGCTTGAGCGTTTTGACGGTCATAAGCAATGTTTTGGCCTTCCTTGTAGCCCTTAGAAGCCAGGCCCTCTACAAAGCCCTTATTAGCAGCATCTAAAGCAGCATGCTCAACCAATTGGACAATACCTACGTTAACCTTCTCAACCTTTTTGTGAGCTTCCTTCTTATCGCCACCGCAGCCCAGAACACCCAGAGCCAGGGTCAGCATAAGTCCGGCAGCCAACGCCTTAATTTTAGAGTTTTTTAAAGAAATCATTTTTACCATCCTTCCATACTACATAAATTTACGTGTATACAGTAGATAGATTTATTGTATACTCTTTTAGCTCACTTGTAAATATCCTTGTGAAATTTTTATGAAAATTTATTATTTCACTTCTTCCATGAGCTCGAACAGAATGCCATCCTTCATAATAAAGGCGATGCGGGTATGCTCATCGGCCATCCAGGGCTCTACAATAACCTTGTTCTCGGCCAATTGCTTATCCAGATCATCCACCTTATAGGCTACATGCACCAGAGTTTGCAGCTCCTTGGGCAGCGGAGTATCCTTTTCAAAGCGCAGATACTCAATATGGAATTCGTTGGTGTCAGGCATAATAATATGGGTTTTAATACCTTCAGCGTAAACCTCGCCTTCACGAGCGATATCGGTGGGTACGCCTACATGCATAAATTCTTTCATTTACTTCACATCCTTCTTCCATAATTCATAAGCCTTAAAGGCCTCTTCCGGCTTAGCGTTTTCATGTACTACCATGCGAATAGCACGCAGCATAGCCTTGGGACACTCGGCCTGCAGCACATTGCGGCCCATATCCACACCGGCAGCGCCCTCGCTTACAGCGCGATAGGCCATGTCCAGAGCTTCATTTTCGGGAATTTTCTTGCCACCGGCGATGACGATGGGTACGGGGCAAGCAGCAGTTATCTGCTCAAAATTCTCGCAGTAGTAGGTCTTGATAATATGAGCGCCCTGCTCAGCCAATAAACGAGTTGCTAAGGAGAAGTAGCGAGTGGTGCGCTCCATTTCCTTACCTACAGCCACAACGCCCAGCACGGGAATGCCATATTTTTCGCCGTTATTTACATAATAGGACAGGGTACGCAGGGAGTCCAGCTCGCCCTCAGCGCCTACAAAGCATTGCACTGCCATACAGGAGGCATTCATGCGAATAGCGTCCTCGATATCCACGCCGGCGGAGCCGAAGCTCATATCGTCCTTGAGCACGCTGGTATCAGCGGTGCAGCGTAAAGCAACAGCTTTGCGGTGATTAGCCGGGATGCAGGTACGCAGAGCGCCGCGGGTTGCCATGAGGCAATCCGCGTACTGCATCAGCGGCGGAATTACTAAATCCAAACGCTCCAGGCCTGCGGTGGAGCCCATAATATAGCCATGGTCAAAGGCCAGCATAATAGTGCGACCATCGTCTCCGAAAATTTCGGAGAGGCGGCGCTGCATGCCCCAGCCAGCGCTCTGATGACCCTTCACAGGGAAGGTCTGTAGAGGCGGCTTAATGCCAATGCCATAGTCTTTTGCTAAAATATTTCCATCCTTGTCAGCCATAGAAGAACCTCCTAGACCGCGTATAAGGCACCATCTACTTCGTCGGAACTCCTAGGAGTATTGACCATACGCCGTCGCACCCAAGGGTACAGCGCGACCAGCATGTGTTCGCTGCGCTGCGCTTGCAACCACATGGGTCGTGGCTTGTCGTTCCGCCTCGTATCTAGTACCTTCTCCACGGTCTTAATTAGTCGTAATTTTAATTTTTGAAATAAGGAGTGCGAGCCGGAGCCTTCCACAGGGCGATCATTTCGTCGTCCATGCGAGCAATGCTCATTTGGAAGCCAGCGGTTTCTTGAACGGTCAGGATTTCGCCAACCATGTTAGCCACAACCTCGATGCCCTTTTCAGCCAGCATCTTGTGTACAGCGCGGAATACAATCAATTGCTCCATCAAAGTGGTAGCGCCGCTGCCATTGATAACTACCATCAATTTTTCGCCAGCCTTAACGTCCAAATCCTTCAGCAAAGCGTTCAGCATGATAGCTGCGGTTTCGTCAGCAGATTTCATGGGTTGGCTGCCGCCGCCACCTTCGCCGTGTTGGCCCATGCCAACCTCCATAATGCCCTCTTCAATATGAGCGATTTCCATGCCGGTTGCAGGATGGGTTGCGCCCTTAGTAGCTACAGCGATGGTAGCCATGTTATCAGCAAAGCGTTGGGCAATTGCAGCAACCTCTTCCAAGGATTTGCCTTGAGCTGCAGCTGCACCGGCAATGTGATACAGAGGTACGCAGCCAACCAAGCCGCGACGGTCGTCAGCATTTTCGCGAGGTGCGTTAGCGATATCCTCTTGGGTAACAACCTTGATTACAGGAATGCCCAGCTTTTTGATTTGCTTCATGGTCAAATTACCGGTCAGCATATCGCCAGCATGGTTCAAAACTACGAAGAGCACGCCATGACCCTTGTCAGCCATCTTAATAGCTTCAACGCAGGCTTGGGGGCCGGGAGCGGCAAAAATATTGCCAGCTACAGAAATATCGATCATGCCTTCGCCAACAAAGCCGCTGATAGCGGGCTCATGGCCGGTGCCGCCCAAGGTAACGATGGTTACACGGTCAGCTTCAGCCAATTTCTTGTTAACGATAAGGTTGCCTTGCTCCAAGGAAATCAAATCAGCATTGGCCAGAGCCAAGCCTTCCAATAATTCATTAGTTAAATCCTCAGGTTTGTTGATAAATTTTTGCATTACAAATTCCTCCTTATTTTATCCTCAAAATTAGATTGCCTCGGCCATTTTACTAAACAACAATGCCATGGATACGGCGCCCGGATCCTTAGTTCCCAAGCTGCGCTCGCCCACGTTTTTGGCTCTGCCAAAACGTGCTACCATATTTGCTGTTGCCTCGGCGCCCTTATTAGCCGCCTCGGCCATAGCAGCAAAAATTTCCTTAGCATCGCCATTGCAGGCGATGCCTGCATCCAAAGCCGGGTAGAGCGCATCCACCATAGTCTTATCCCCCAGCTTAGCCTTGGAAATATCCATAAAATCTTCCTTAGCCTGCTCCAGCATCTTATGGATACCGGCTGCGTCCAGCTCGGTCACGCCCTCATCGATGCCCTCGGCAAAGCCGCCGAACACAGTGCCCCATAGCGGGCCTGCACTGCCGCCGTTGACGCCCATAAAGGCCATGGATAAGTCATCCAACAGCTCCTTCATATCGGAGCTGGTGCCTGCCTCAACCTGGGCCTTCATGGCATCCGCCATGCGGCCAATAGTCAGGCCGTGGTCGCCGTCCCCGGCCACACCGTCCAGTTGGCACAAAGGAAGCACGTTCTCCTTCAAAGCTTCAGCAGCTGCCAACAGCATTTTTTGCAGCAACTCTAAAGTCAGCATTCTATCATCCTACCTTTCATTGTTGATAGCTTCGTTGGGCACTTTACCTAGTTAATAGGTACACTTTTCAAAAAGCTTCTATTATAAGGCACAGTTCTGCCACATATACCCTATATTAATTCTCCAATAGGTTGTACTATTCCTGCTAGCGAGTAAAAAAAATACTGCCAGAGCCTTAAGCTCTGACAGTAAAGTCTTACACGTAATTCAGGGGATTAACCTGCTTGCCATATTTCAGCACTTCAAAATGCAGGTGGGGACCGGTGCTGTAGCCGCTGGAGCCCACATAACCAATAATCTGGCCCTTTTTCACATAGGTACCAGCGCTTACAGCTAGGCTGCTCATGTGCGCATAGGCAGTTTGCAGGCCGAAGTCATGGCTAATGCGAATGTAACGGCCATAGCCGCCGTACCAGCCGGACTGCTGCACATAGCCGGAGGCTGCTGCATAAACTGGCGCGCCATAATAATTCGCAATATCGATACCGGAATGCCAGGTATAATCATAGCCAAAGGGATTGGTGCGACCGCCAAAATAAGAGGTAATCTCACCGCCCGCAGTGGGCCATTGGCTGGGAGTTACATCACGGCGATAGTTTTCACTTTCGATAGCACTTAAGATATTCTCCAAATCAGCCTTTTTAGCCTTAGCTTCATTATGGATATTCTTTTCCTGCTCCATAATATAGCCCATGGGATTGGCTTTACCCATATCAGGTCCGCCCTTGCCGGCGTAAGCAGATACATCGGTCTTAGGAGGCAGCTTGGTGCCGTTTTTCGCCATTTCCTGACGCACCTTGTCCTCTAATTGGGACAAATAAGCCAGCTGCTGCTGGTTCTTTTCGGCCATCTTTTGCAGCTCCTGAATGGTCTGCTCCTGGGCCTTTTTCGTCGCCTTATATTCAGCAATCTCCCGCTTTTGGGTCTCGTTTTGAATAGCAAAATGGGCCAGCACGCCAATGGTCACGGACACGACCACTAGGAAGGCTGCTACGCCGCTAAAGGCATACTTCAAATGAGCCTTCTTGACATGCTTTTTGGCAATATGGGAGCCATCGGCAGGAATGAGCCAGAAGGTAAAATGCTGATTAGCATGCCACACCTTGCGGCACATCTCATAGCGCTGCTGCATCTTGGCAGAGCACTCATGAGCATAGGCATCCAGCCTACCTGTGAGCTGGGTATATCTGCGGTTGACACGGGCCTTGAGCATAGTCAGCTGCAGCTTAACAATAGCTATAATCGTTTGCAGTTTAACAAGCAAACTACTCCACGCATTCTTAATTTTCATGTTCACTAATTGCATAAAATTATAAACAGACTCGCCGCTGCGTTGTATAATTAATTTAATTTGTTCTAGAAAACTACCCTGCATTACGCCACTCCTCTATCATTTTAAACAGGGTTTCACGCTTCTTAACCCCTGTTTTTGAGCCATTTGGTTTACAGAAATACAGTGATATTATAATACTTTTGGCCATTTTAGTCAAAAGCTTTTTGCTTATGCTTAGTATCAGCCAGCGCCGGTGGCTAGCTATAATGAGTAAATATATCTACATAGATTATAACCATACAAAAGCAAAGAAATAACCGCGAGTAAAAAATGCCTCGCGGTTATATTTTACCAAAGGAAAATTTCTTTAAAAATTAATTTACTTACGTAAGCCTTACTCAGTTTTGGGGCCTAAGCCGTACTTTTTCAGGTAACGATACAGGGTTACACGGCTTACATCCAGCATGGAGGCCAGCTTGGAAATATTGCCACCGGCAGATTTCCAAGCAGCAATGAATGCTTCCTTGTCGTACTTCCAGGAGCGCTCCAGGGTCTTATCACCGGGCAGCTTAATATTTTCCGCCTCGATGATGCTACCGGGAGTGTGGAAGAAGGCTTGCTCGATAACGCCCTGCAGCTGCTTAATATTACCGGGCCAGCTGCAATTTAAGAGCAGGGATACAGCCTCAGGAGAAAGACGCTTTTGGGGCAGATTATGCTGAGCGCTCATTTCTACCAGAATATGGCCTGCGATAACCTCGATATCCTTTACGCGCTCCCGCAGGGGCGGTACGCGCATAGTAGTATCCAGAACCAGCTCATACAGCTTGCGGCTGAAGAGTCCCTTATCGGCCAAGCGCTTTAGGTTGGAGTCGCAGGCAGCAATGACACGCACGTCGAAGAAGCGGGGCTTGCCGCCCTTCTTTAGCGGCGGCAGGCCATGGGTTAAAGCCTCGGCCAGCTCGTCGCCCATCTCCAGGGGCAGCTTTTCTACCTCATCCAAGAACAAAGTGCCACCAATAGCCAGCTCCAGCTTGCCTGCAGACTGCTGCTCGCCCTCATTGGTACCAAAGAATTCGGTTTCCAGCTCCTTTAAGGAGGAGTTGCGGCACTTCACTGCAATCAAGGGTGCCGCTGCGCGGGGGCTGGCCTGATGGATGCCATGGGCCAGACGCTGCTTGCCCGTGCCGGGCTCGCCCTGCAGCAGGATATTGTGATCCGTGCGAGCTACGCGGCTAGCCTTGTGCTGCAAGGCCAAAAACTCGCTGGTCTCGCCCACCATGCTGTACAGGCTGTAGCGGCTGCTGTAGCCGGTGGCGTGGGCGATAGTGGTCTTTAAATCCTCGATGGACATGCTCAGCACCAAAGCGCTTTCCACCTCGCTGCCCACCTTAATGGGCATAACGGTGGTAATATCCTCATAGGTTCTATCCTGGGTAATCCAGGTAATCTCACGGCGTTGGGTGGGCACACCCTTCAGCGCCTTTTTAATAGGAATATGCTCGTAATTTAAGAAAACATCCTGCAGCCGCTCGTGATCATCCAAACGTTTGCGACCATTTTCGTTGCAGTATTTTACCGTGCCATCCTTGCCCAGCCAGTACACCGTTACCGGTAGCTGGTCCATCATAATGCGGTTGATGGTCCAGGACTCCAGCATAGCCATGTGCTGCTCAATAGAATATTTCATGGTCAAAAGCAGGCTCAACAGTAAATCGTAGGGCAAATCATTTTGATCCATGGAAAAGAAGGTGATGATATAGCGGATTTTGCCGTTGATGGAAATGGGCGCACTGCAGGCATCACCGTTATGACTATCCTTAATCCACATTTCAGGACCGAACATCAAAAAGGGTACATTATGCTCCCTCGCTACGCTGATGCTGGATGTACCCACATCCTCCTCCAGCACGCGCATGCCTTGGATATCCTCGATAATGCGTTGGAAAAAGGGCATGGCATAATTTTTAATGACATAGCCATTTTCATCAATCAGGAGCATGCTCAGATTGTGAATATTAAAATGCTGCTTGCTTTGCTCGTACAGGCCATCCACGTATTTTACGATGAACTCATGGGTTTTCTGATGCTCAGCGATTTCCTCCCGGCTCATCTTATTAATTTTAGGCATGGTTTCATGGGGCAAATTAAGGGCACGGCAGCGCAGCCAGCTTTCGGCAACCCAAGGATGCACGTTGGGGTCCACAATACCCTCTTCCATAAACTTCTTGTAATAAGAAGCCAGCTTTTCTTTGTTACGTCTTTCACGAATCATGAGCAAATCCTCCCCCTGCTGCCTTGCGCAGCATTTTCAATCAGTTAACCTCGCCATTGGTCACTAAAACCCGGCGAGCACCATAATAGCGTGGTTTCCAATAGCTGTCGCTTAAGGAGCACAGCATTACTCCCTTAGATGATGATGCATTCCAAAACTGTCCCTTACCGGCATAAATGCCCACATGGGATGCTCCCGGCGCATAGGTAGTGAAGAATACCAAATCTCCTGGCTTGAGCTGCTTTTGGGTAACGAATACACCCTCCAGCACCTGCTCATCTGCTAATCTAGGCAACGTAGCGCGGCAATTTTTAAAAACATACTGTACATAGCCGGAGCAGTCAAAGCCCTTAGGCGTCACGCCGCCAAATTTATAGGGCACCCCCTTAAACTTAGCCGCCTGCTTGACCACATCCTGCCCCTTCACATGGGTAATACCGCTTTTGGCAAAGGCTTCCCAGTTCAGCTTTTGGTAGGTTTTATCGTCCAGCTTGCCATTAGCCTTCAGCTTATGCTGCTGCTGAAACCGTTTCAGAGCTGTCTCCGTAGCCGTAGTCATTTTACCGCTGGGGCGCTCCTTATAAAGGCCCAGCACCTGCAGCTTTTGCTGGGCTACCTTCAGCTTCCAATTGCTTTGCTGCACGGTTACCTTGGTAGCGGCGGGCTTGGCAGTAGTTTTCTTTTTTGCCTCTGCTCCCCAGGGCAAGCAGCACAGGCTTGCGACCACAGTGAGCAGCGCTATAGTTTCTCTAAACATACTATCACATCTTCAAAAGTTCTTTTCGGTAACGTTTCGTTACCCATAAAATCTTCATAAAAGACTTAATGCGAGTAACATTTCGTTATACGAGTATTTATTGCGAACATTCTTTCCTGTTGCGTTTCGCAATAGTAAAGATCAATACTCTGTATTATTATATACGTCCCAGGTCTTTAATTTGCTAAGAGCCTGAATGCTTACATCCACCTGCTTTAAGAGTCTTTCCTTCTCCTTGGGCAAAGTGGCTGCCAGCTGCACGTAATTAGAAACATGGTTACTGCGGAAGAGACAATGCTTATCCGCCGGCAAATCAATATGCTCCAGCATCAAGCGCAGCTCCTGCATAAGTCCTGCCGGGGACAGGGGATTGAATTGACCTGCCTCGAACTGGTCCAAAAGCTCGCTGCCACGATAAAGCATCAGGCATAGAGCGCTCAGATGGGTGGGCTGGATAATATTGATGGCCTTGGCCGTGGCCAGCGCGTGACGCTCACTGCCCTCCACACCTGCTAGACCTAAAATTACCATTAGGGAAAGCTTCATACCGCTGGCTGTAACTCTGCGACCTGCCTCGATAGCTTCTTCTGCGTTTACGCCCTTATTAACAGCCTTGAGGGTAATATCGTCCCCTGTTTCCATGCCGTAGTAGAGTAGCTGCAGGCCTGCTTCCTTCAGCTGGCGCAGCTCCTCCTCGCTCTTGCGCAGGATATCCTTAGGCGCTGCATAGCTGGCTACGCGCTGCAGCTTGGGAAATTGCTCCCGCAGTGCCTGCAAAATCTTCAGCAGCTTCGCTGTGGGCAGCACTAAGGCGTCTCCATCGGCCAAAAATACGCGCCGCACCTTGTCCTTGCCGTAATAGGCAGCCAAGGCGATTTGGCGGGAAATCTCTTCATCCTTTAATATTTGAAAGGGCACCCCACGGTACATATTACAATAAGTGCATTTATTGTGGGCACAGCCCCTGGTTACTCTCAAAATAAAGCTTCTTGCCTCGCTGGGAGGACGAAATACTGGTGTGTCATAGGAATCAAAAAACATAATAACCTCACTTGCAAAAAATCATAATAAAATACAACATCAAAAAAATACAATACATAGCGCCAGTATATTTGAGCCATTGTATCACAGCCTCGCGATTAGCTGTAAAGCAAAAACGGCTCACAGTGTTAACAATAGAACACTTTTAATTATATTATACCTTATTTTTTGCAATTTGTAACGTGCTTCTGAAAACTTTTTGTAAACAATTTTACAAAGCTTTGTGGAGCGTGGCCAAGAGTGTAAAATCCTTATCCCCAAGCGCAAGACTAGCGCAAAATAAATTCTCTGGCAATGCCCACTTTTTTACTCGGAAATGTTATAATAGGCTTAGGTACATTGGCATTAATCATTTTTAAATAATAAAGAGGAGACAGCACATGCTCAATCAATTTTCCCGTACAGCCCTTTTAGTGGGCACCCAAGCTATAGACAAGCTGCAAAACAGCCGTGTAGCCATTTTTGGCATTGGCGGCGTGGGCGGCTATGTGGCCGAGGCTCTGGCCCGCAGCGGCGTGGGCAGCTTCGATTTAATTGATAACGATACTGTTGCTTTGACCAATTTAAATCGGCAAATTATTGCTACTCATGCTACCCTTGGCCAGCCCAAGGTGCAGGTTATGGCAGAGCGCATTCACTCTATTAACCCTGAGGCACAAATCACGGTGCATCAGTGCTTCTTTTTGCCGGAAAACGCCCATGAGTTCGACTTTAGCCAATATGATTATGTGGTGGATGCCGTGGACACCGTGGCTGCTAAAATCGCTATTATTATAGCAGCAAAGGCGGCTAATGTGCCCGTCATTAGTAGCATGGGCGCGGGCAATAAAATGGATCCCAGCAAATTCCAAGTAGCAGATATTTTTAAGACCAGCGTGGACCCCTTGGCGCGGGTCATGCGCCAAGAAATGAAAAAGCGTGGGGTGAAAAAGCTCAAGGTGGTGTATTCTACGGAGCTACCTCTGACGCCCGTGGACGAGCTGGAGGGCGCATGTCACGCAGAAGCGCCCCAGCGCCGCGCCTTGCCGGGCAGCACCGCCTTCACACCCTCCGCCGCTGGCCTACTTTTGGCCAGCGAGGTGGTGAAGGATTTGATTGGCTGGGACGGCGGGCGGCGCAAGGGCGTGGCGCAGTGAGCGCGAGTGCAGCGTGCTGCGCACAGTATAACCCCAAGCAAGCAGCGCCACGCCAGAATATCGGCACACAAAAACCCCGAAGCGGTCGCTTCGGGGTTTTGTTGTGCATGACGCACGGTTGAAGAGTGTATTATATGGTGTATTATTAGAATGTTACATACAGGTCAGCATAGAATACTTTTTCGTCATCGTTGCCAACTTTAGCTTCAGTGTCAAAGTATTGCAGCTCTAATACCATGTTCTTAGCCAAGCCATAGTTTGCAGTCAAGCCATAGCCCTTGTAACCGCCGTCACCCAAGAAGGTGGGAGCATCGGTGGTCGGAGCAATGATAGCGTTGGTGGGTTGATCAAAATAGGTTGCAGCAACGCCCCAGCTGCCCGGAGTAGCAGCGTCAGCACCCTTGTAAGCCAAGGTTGCTACAAAGCCGTCTTTAGATACTTTCTTGTTGTATTTCTTGTCACTCCACATATATTCATATGCTAAGTTCAAATCTTTTGCAACGTCCAGAGATGCACCAACGTTGTAGATTTCTTTATCTTTAGCCCCTACCATTGCATCAGTGTCGATGCCTTCAGCTTTAATGTAGTTGAAGTAAGCATTTACTTTGCCCAATTCAGCTTCTAAGCCAGCAGCATAAATATTGTCATTATTTTCACCATGAATAGCAGTGCAATCGGTGTCGCCCCAGTCAGCGCCATGGGCTAACAAGCCATAAACCTTAACCTTATCGCCATAGGACAGCTTTACGCCATCTACATAAGCATCCAGAATGTTACCGGTGGAGATAATTTCATCCCAACGGCCTGCATGAACCTTTACGCCACCAACCTTACCATCAACATATGCACGTTTGAACTCAGTCTTTTCATTACCGGTCTTATCGTTGAATTCTTGCATGTTCTGAATCATAGCGGTGTAGGACCAGTCGTCATTTACTTGGCCATTAATCCACAGACGGGAACGCAGTGTAGCATGATGGGTGCTGTCCTTATCGGTATCCCAATAACGGAAACGAGCTTGACCAGTGATTTTTACGTTGTCGGCTTTCTTTTCCAGCTTAGCAACGCGA
>JBJDXC010000003.1:0-26288 GCA_051866475.1 Phascolarctobacterium sp. | reverse complement strand
TAAGACCTTCGGCTGTAATTTGAGTTTCTTTTGTAGCCATTTTCCTGCTCCTTTATCATAAATTTCTTGGATATATTTAACCTGTGCAACCATTATAAGCTGTGGCTGTTTTCCTTGTCAATATCAAAACCCATGGATGGCTAAAGCCATTTGCGCATTGTGCCGAACCTCTTCAATATGCTCGCTGGAAACAGCGCGCTCAAAATTGCGGAAGCCGGACATGCGGAAGTGATGCTTATCTGCAAGCTGAGAAATTAAATTAATTTTATTGATATCCAGATTGCGCCCCAAGGAGAAATTCTCGTAGCGACCATCCAGTGCTAAAATCATGGTCTCACTCATGCAGGCATAGGATGTACGCGGCGGAAAGCCAAAATTAAAATGGAAATCCACATTGCCCGGTACATGAATGATGCCGCCCTCGATAACCAGCACATCATTGCGCTTCAAGGATACCTCGCGGGATACATTGCGCGGACGAGCTACATCACATACAACGCAGCCTGGTCTCAAATCCTCAGGCTCAATCAAAAAGTCCAAAGCACTGGTAACGGTGATAACAATATCTGCTTCCTTAAGAGAAGCGTGAATATCCTGGCTCACTGCCACTTCACAATGATTTTGCTCAATCAGCTCCTGGGCCAGCTCCTCTAAGGGACCCATATGCCTTGCTACCAAGGTAATATGCTTTACCTCCCGAGACAAGAGGCGTACGCTGGCAGCACCGATGGAGCCTGTAGCCCCTACGACCACAGCACGGCATTCCTTTAAGTCCTTGCCCATCATGCGAGCAGCTTCCTTAGTACCCTGAATCGCGGTAGCAACTGTATAGCTATTGCCGCTGGTTACAGCGATATCCAAATTTTTGGCAACAGTAATGCCTGCATCTCCCACAATGGAAGTGAATGCTCCTAAGCCAACTATTTTGGCTCCCAGCTCCTGAGCTACCTTGCCGGACTCGATAATACGGTCCATAACAAATTCTTCGGGCAAGGTCATCATTTGTTTGGCAGTCAAAGGACAACCCACAAACCAACCCTCTGCCTCAGCATAGGGGCTTTTGATGCCGGTAATATGGGAAACCTTAAAGGGCTTCTTCATTTTCAGGCAAGCCTCAATTATGGGGTCAGGAATATACTTCATAACAGGGGACAAATGCTCCATATCCTCCAAGGTGAGGGGATGAAAAATAAAAGCAAACTTTTCCATGATCAATACTACTCCTTCGTACCAAGGTACTCCACAGAAGACTTAATATGATAATGCTCTATGAGCTTTAAATATTCTTCGGCAGACAGCGGGCCCTTCCCATCATGTAAGGCCACCAATAATGCTTCCATAACATTGGTACCAAAGCTACGTCCCTTAATGCAGGGGGTAGTTGTTATTAAAATTTTGACACCGGCCTTTTTTAGCATTGCGCGGTCAGCCGCTGTCACGGTATTCGTAATAATTATTTTACCGGGCAGGCTATCCGGCATGAATTTTTTGATGTAATGAAAATCGCCTGCTATAATATCGCTTTCCTTGAAATACTCAGGATGGCGCAGCACCCGCGTCTCCTGCTCCTTGCCCATGGGATAAAACCAGCTTACAGGCAGCTTGGTCACCACAGGAGCCAAAAGCTTGGCCCACCAGGCCAGAGCCTTCAAGGAGTAAAGCGGTTTATTCACGTTTAAACCAAAGATCAAATCACCAAAGGTCACCTTAGCGCCGGCCTCTAAGAAAGCTTCGGCCATGCCAAAGCGGTCCACAGCGCATACTAGCAGCACTTTGCTATCCTTAATAGTAAGCTCATGTCCATCGGCCAGCTCGCGAATTACCTTACGCTCTAAGGAATTCTTAAGGCCGCTACCATCAAGGACAGGCGTATGCTTGACATTGGCAATCAAACGAGCAGACTCTCGGAAGGTATAACGCTCCTTGCCGGCATAAACATAAAGGTCCGTGCCGCCAAGTCCCATAGCATCCACCTTGCCGTCCCACTGCTCCATGAGCTGTCGTGCTTTATTAAAATCGCCATCCGTACCACGGCGTTCGATATGCACTTTTTGTCCGGCAAGCTCTAGTACAGCACTAGCATCCCTTTGGGAAGAACCAAGGCTAATACTAATAATATGCTTGGCTTGCTTACTTACTCCCATAGTCCAAACTCCCTAAATGTATCTTTAACAAAATATTATTGTAACATATTTAGCGTTTTTCTTCAATGGTGCTTGCGAAATGTTTTTCTTGCTCATAATAGCTTTGCGCACATTGTCGATACTCTGTCATTAATGCTTGGAACTGCTCCCTTGTATCCACCTTATGAAAACGTCCACGAAATTCTGCCGCATGAGGCATACCCTTTAAATAAGCGGAAATATGGCGACGCATTTCCTTAACGGAAACGCGCTCACCCTTATGCTCAATGAGCATATCCAGGTGCTCGCTGGCCAAGTCCAAGCGTTCAGCCAAGCTAGGCTTCGCCGGGCAGCTTTCACCTGCCAGCACAGCCTTCAGCTGCTCAAAAAGCCACGGATTGCCATCCGCGCCTCGCCCGATCATGAGCCCGTCTACGCCGGTCTCCTCCAGCATGCGTAGGCCATCGGCCACAGTAAAAATATCACCATTGCCAAAAACCGGCACCTGAACAGCTTGCTTCACGTCTCTGATGATACTCCAATCAGCCTTGCCCTCGTAGAACTGCTGACGTGTACGCCCATGGACGGCTACCGCCGCCACACCGGCCCGCTCCGCTGCCAAAGCAATCTCCACCGCGTTGCGGTGCTCGTCATCCCAGCCCGCGCGAAATTTTACCGTTACCGGAATTTGCACCGCCTCTACCATGGCTGCTAAAATTTCATAGGCCAGCTGCGGATTTTTCATCAAAGCAGAGCCCTCGCCATTGTTGACAATCTTCGGCACGGGGCAGCCCATATTAAAGTCGATCATATCCGCGCCGCTGGCCTCCACCATTTTGGCAGCCTCTGCCAATTCCTGAGGCACGCTGCCAAAAAGCTGGATAGCCGTAGGCCTTTCGCCCGCATCAATGCGCAGCATCTCCGTAGTCTTTACATTTTTATAGAGCAAGCCCTTAGCGCTGACCATCTCAGAAACGGTCATGCCGCAGCCTAAGCGACGACAAATCACCCGAAAGGGCAAATCCGTAATCCCCGCCATGGGCGCCAGCACCAAAGGCGCATCAAGTTTAATATTTCCTATTTTCATACCTTAATTCACCATAAAAAACTAAACTTGAATAAGGAAATATAATATTACGGAATGAATATGGATTTTAGCCAATGAGTTGTTGGAATAACAGAAGCAAGGTTTCGAAAAACAAACTTACTTTGCGAACAGATTGGACACCGCAGCTTCGTAGTTGTTCCCAACGAAATTGGCGTTAAGAAATCCATCTGATTGGAGTAATATTATATTTTCTTATCAATTTCTTTTATAAACAAAAGCCCGCTAGTAAAAGCGGGCTAGAGAGATTTAATAATAAACGATTTTACTTCGCGTTCTTTTCGTAGAGAATGCGCAACCCATCCAACGTCAGGAACGGCTCAATAATGTCGATGCAGTCGGACTCAGATGCCATAGTATTAGCAAAACCACCGGTAGCGATAACAAGCGCATCCCCGCCCAGCTCCTTCTTCATATGGTTTACAATGCCCTCCATTTGGCCTACGAAGCCATAAATGGCGCCGGCCTGCATGGAGCTGACAGTGTTACGGCAGATGACAGTCTTGGGCTTCACCAGCTCAATACGGGGCAGCTTAGCTGCGCGCTGGAACAGCGCCTCGGTAGAAATGCCAATGCCAGGAGCGATAGCACCACCCAGATATTCACCGGTGGGCAGCAGTGCGCAGAAGGTGTTGGCAGTACCAAAGTCCAGAATGATCATGGGCCGATTCAGATGAGCGTATTTATGGAAAGCGGCAACTGCGTTAACGATGCGGTCAGCGCCAACCTCCTTAGGATTATCATAGCGAATGAAGATGCCATTTTTAATGCCAGGGCCAACAACCATGGGCTTAATGCCGAAATAGCGCTCGCACATGTGGCACAGGGGAATCAGCACCGGGGGTACTACGCTGGAAATAATAATGGAATCAATCTTGCTCATTTCCACGTCGCTATAATCAAACATGCTACGCAGCATAATACCAAATTCATCTGCAGTTTTAGAGCGGTCGGTAGAAAAACGCCAATGCACCTTCAGCTCTTTATCTTCAAAAACACCGGCAACAACGTTGGTATTACCTACATCAATTACTAGTAACATCTTAAATCCTCCTCGGAAGTGTGGTTTCCGCCTTAAAATACGGCCTCAGAGCCTTTTTTATTTTACCACAAAGTTGGCAGAATGCAAGAAGTATTGCAATATTTTCTCAGATTATGCAGAAGTATTACTGCGGACACTGTGCAACCTTTGTTGATATAAATGAGCAGCCCCCGGCAGACAGATTATCCCCAAAAGCAAAAGTACTAAAGCTCGTTGCCACAAGTCATGGCAGTTGCCGCTCAGACAGAGCTGCCGCACTGCTGAAGCTAAGTAAGTAAAAGGTGAGCACTGGGCAATACTCCGTACCCACAAAGGCATGGCCTCCAAAGGCCAGGTATAACCAGACAACATAAAAGCAGGTACAGTATAAAAAATTGATATGCGGCTAAAAAGCAGTTCCTCCTTGCACATTCCTGCTATCATACCTCCAACCTGCACTAGGCAAAAAACAAAGGAGCCTCCCAAGAGTAAATGCTGTAGCCAGCTTCCACCCACAGGCAAGCTAAAACAGTACCAGCCCACTCCAAGGCATAATACATAGGATAGCATGCCCAAAGCCCAATAAATCGTTGTTTTTACACTCCAGCATGCATATTTGCTCAGCGCTAACTCCTCTGGTATATGCTTATTATTAGGCCATAGTATGCCCGCCGCCACAGCTAGCAGCACACCCTGCTGTAAAGCCACCAGCGCTAAACCATAAACAAAGAAGATAAGGTAATCCAGCTGAGGATTATTTAGCAAGCGATAGTTAAAATGCACCGGCGCTGTTCTTTGCCGAGTCTGACTAGGCAACTGAGCTTTATCGCGTGCCAAGGTAGCCTGAGCAGTCTTTGCATTGAACTCACGCAAAATTTCCGCAGCAGCAATACTGCCATTGCTAGTAAGGATAAGATTGCTTCCCTCCATAGCCATCACAAGCTCACTCTGCTTACGACGTTGTATTCGCTCCGCAAAATCCGGTGGTATATAAAGAGCAGCTCCATGCCTGCCCTTCTGCAACCAAACCTCTGCATCAGCCAAGCTTTGGGACTCTCCTACCAGTCTAAAACCATCACTATAGGCAAAGCTTTGCACCAACTGCCTACTCAAAGCTGTATTGCTTTGGTCGACCACTAACAAAGGAATCCCCTGTACTACTCCCCAATAATACAGCCATGAAAAGACCATCATATAGGCTACCGAGGCAAACATAAGGAGAATTCCGCGACGCCTATCCCATACTAGAATATGGAACAGCTCATTTTTAATAATTCTTAAGATTTTCTTCATAGACAGCTTTCACCTCTATGCTTTTTCACTAGCAAAAAATAGTCTACTAGAAAAAGAGTTCCTGCCACCGCCAGCATCTTGCTCACATTCTGAAGCAAGAGGTCGGAATTTCCCATAAGTGATAAATCTCTTAATGGTACTGCTAAATAAGTAATGGGAAACAATAATTGAATGGCACTAGGCAAAGCTCCCATCCATTCATTGGGCCAGCTCAGGCCACTATAAAGCAGTCCGGGCATAATAAAAAGCAAAGTATTTTGAATGGCTAATACTGCATTGGGAAAAACAAGTGCAAATAATAGACTGAGAAACACAAAAAGGGTGATAAAGCTTCCTCCCAAAAGGAGCAAAGTAAGCCAAGAGGCACGAAGGGGTACTGCAAAAAGCTCTTGGGCTATGATGAGCGATCCCACAAAGCCAAGCAATGAATATACTCCCATTCCCATAGCCTTTCCTAGCAAAGCTGATCCAGGATAGCGCCTCCAATAGCGCCCCTTCGCAAAAGCTGCAGCTCCATATAAATAAAGAGCAATCTGAACGCCATTGCCTATGAGTCCTAAAAGCATAAAATTAGTATAACTATTGGTGGGATTTTTCAGGATGCGTACCCTTATAACGGCAGGATACACAACACGCATGGCTTCATCAGCATAATATCCCAATCGTTCCACTATTTTTTGTCCACCACCAACAAGCAAATTGATATTAATTTCTTTAGCTGCAATCATAGCAGCACTGCCATAGACCACATTGGTGCTATCAATTAGCATGCCTATTTCCGTAGGAACACCTCGTTTGATTTTAGTATCCAAATCCGGCGGAATATAAATTCCTACCTTGGCTCTTCCCTCGACCAGAGAGCTTTCCAATTCTTCCATGGAATTAACCTGCTCCACCATACAAAAGCGGTCCGATGTATCATAATACTTGATAAGCATACGCGAAATTTTGCTCTGCTGCATATCGCACACGGCCAAGGGTATATTGTTTAAGACATTGGCGCTATAGGTTGCTCCAAAAAGCACAGTGTAGAACATAGGCATGAGCACCAACAAAATCACAGCCGTTTTATTTACTCTCCCATTCCCCCACAGCTCTCTCTTCAGGCTCTGATAAAATTCCAGCCAAAACATTTTGAGCATAATCTTCACTCCTGTAGTTTAAAACGCATACCAGGACGTACTCGCTCATCATTGACCTGTACCTTCACATTAAAGGTAATAATATCCTCCGCATTATTCCTTTCACTGGTAGCACGATAGGTAGCAAAATTAGGCTTTTTGGATATGTCAACAATAGTTCCCTCAAGCTTAAGTTCTTGATTACGACCCACTATTTTTACTCTTTGATTAATTTTGTATTTGCCTAAATCCGTTTCCTTTACTTTAAAATCCACCCAATTATCTATGGGATTTTGTACTGCTAAAACTGGCATGCCCGTAGAAATCATCGACCCTGGATCATAGTACTTGGTAGTAACAATGCCATTAAAGGGTGCATAAAGCATGGTCTCGCCCAAGTTTATTCCTGATTGCTTCATTGCCTCTTCGTTTGCCAAGACAGTTGCTTCACTTTGCTCATACACGGCAGCTAGCACATCTCGCTTGCTACGATAGCTTTCATAAGTAGCTTGGGAAACAGCCCCTCTCTGATATAGCTCCTCATAACGAGCGATATCTCTCTGAGCCTGTTCCAAATTCGCTTGAGCCTGCACGCGAGCCGCCTTGGCTGCTTCTACCTTGGCTTGCGCAGCAGCAAAAAGGGTATTTTGCTCCCGTGCATCAATTTTTGCCAACCTATCGCCTTTATGCACAAGGCTGCCCTCCTTCACATAGAGCTCCACCAAGCGGCCCGGTACCTTGGTGTTCACGTCCACCTCCGTGGCATCAGCCTGTCCCCACAGAACTGCCTGCTCCCGTGGTGGCGCCGTAAGGCTACAGCCACTATTTAAAACAGTTAACGCAAGTAAAGTAGCCATTAGTATTTTACTCTTCTTGAGCATAGAAATTCCTCCTTGAAACTATTGGTACTGCAACATTTTTATTGGTACCAGAATGGTAAAATAAAAATGCAAGCAGTACCTGCATTTCTATTTTATGTTTATTTTTTTATCAGTATACCATGATAGAGAATTTCGAGCAAGTCCTGCATGGCCCCCTTATAGGTCAAGCCATTGCTGTCCAAAAAGCTGTAGGAAGTGAAGCTTTCAAAAGCATCCTTGATAAGCTCACCCACTAAGCCCACATTCACAGCACGCAGCTCTCCCTGCTGAATTCCTTCCTGTAAAAGCTGTTCGATACGTTGCTGCCGCTCCAATCGAGACGCCTCCACTTTTTGCCATTGGTTAGGAAACAAACGCTTTAAATCCTCATAGATATTTTTATTGAACATCTCGGCCTCATAGGGATGCACTGTCAGAAGCTGCCCAAGCTTCTCCTTGGGTGAAGCAATGGACTCACAAATTGCTTGCTCTTGCCTAGCCATTTCTGCCAATATATCATCCAAAAGAGAACCAACGAGCTCCTCCTTAGAGGAAAAATTCTCATAAAGGGAACGCTTACTGACCTTCATGCGAGCAGCTAAATCCTGCATAGTGAACCGCAACCCCCGCATATTGATTTCCTCCAGAGCCGCAGCCAAGATCATCTGCTTCATAGTCTACTCCTCTCCAGTCTCGCTCACTCTACTTATACAACTTTTATGGAGCCATGTCAATAACTTCACAAATATCTCACTTATGCGTAAGCGCCACCCTTGGCTGCCGCCGGACGAATGGAAACATCACCGGCCACAACCTTCTCTAAAGCACCATTCTCCTTGCGCACAATCAAAAGGCCTTCCTCATCAATATCTACGGCCTTGCCAAAATAAGTCATATCAGGGGCGATAACCTTAACCTCCTGCCCCAAGGTGCAGGAATATTTACGCCATTCATCCAGCACAGGCCCGAAACCCTCGCTGACAGCAGTTTCGTATAAATCCTCCATATTCTTGAGAATGTCGCATAACAGCTGCACTCTCGTGAAGGGCTCAGTTGCCGCATCACAAATAGACACAGCCAATGACTTAACCTCATCAGGATAATCATCAGGAGTAGCATTGGTGTTGATTCCGGTACCGATAACCACGTAATTAATATGACCAAACTCTGCATTCATCTCTGTGAGAATGCCCACTAGCTTGCGACCTAAGAGGAGAATATCGTTAGGCCATTTAATAGCAGCTTTAACTCCGGCAATTTTATTGATAGCCTTCACCACAGCCACTGCTGCTAAAAGCGTGCATTTGGAAGCCTCTTGGGGCAGGAAGGGCGGCTTCAAAACAACACTGAACCAAATGCCCTTGGCATAGGGAGAAATCCAGCCTCTGGACAAGCGTCCTTTGCCAGCGCCCTGCTCCTCAGCCACTACCAAAAGGCCATTTTCGCAGCCCTCGTTAGCTAGAAGCTTTGCCAGATTATTGCTGGAATCCACACTATCACGGTAGCAGATATTACGTCCCAGCCATTTGGTCTGCAGACGTGACAAAATCTCCTGAGGAAAGAGGCGATTAGGTGCTTCCTTCAGAATATAGCCCTTTTTGGGCACGGACTCTATAGCATAGCCTTCATTTTTTAGGGTTTGGATATGCTTCCAAATAGCGGTGCGGGATACCTCTAGCTGGCGGGAAATTTCCTCGCCGCTGACGGGCTCGCCACCGCTGTTACGCAATAATTCTAAAATACGCTTACGCATGCTCATTGCCTCCATGTATCTATAAGTTTATTCATTAGCTCCAGCTTGGTTAACCTTTATCTATATGAAAGGTTATCACTAGGTTAACCAAAAGTCAAGCACTTATTAACGCGCAAAAACTCTCCCTGCCTCCATGGGACTGTGGAAGCAAGGAGAGTAAGATGAAATGAAGCTCTTTTAGATATGGTTGAACAAGGGCCAGAACTGCATGCACACATAGCCCAAGACGCTCACTAAAAGCATGCACATAATGGATAGACGTACGCCGTGCTTCATAAGGTCGTCAGGGCCTAGGCCATAGGTAACGCCTACGGCACGGGTGCTGACCGGCAAAATAAAGGCACAGTTCACAGCCACGATTGTAGTTAAAATATAGGGCACGGGGCTTACACCTAGCTCCTCGGTAATACTCTGCACTACGGGAATGGCAATGGAGGCGGCTGCTGTGTTGCTACTGATTTCGGTGAGGAAGGTAGCGAACAATGTCAGACTGAACATAGTTTCCACACCACCGCTTAAAGGCAGTAGGGTAATGACCTTAGCAATTTCCGTAGCCGCGCCAGTGTCTGTAATCAGCTTGCCCAGGGCCAAGCCACCGGAAAAGAGGAAAATCATACCCCACATAATGCCTTTTTCTGCCTCGTTCCAAGTGAGCAGGAGCTGTCCTGTTTCATTGCGCAGCACAAAGGTAAGCATGCCAAAGAAGAAGAAAACATAGGCAGGCTTCATCAAGGGCAAATATTCCACATACAAGGGACGAATAAAGGCCAAAATAGTAGCCAACGCAAAAAGCCACAAGCCCAGCTTTTCACCCTTCTTCATAGGGCCCAGCTGTGCATAAACAGAGCGGAAGTACTCCTTGCCACCCTCCAAATGCTCTACAGGCATGGGCAAACGCAGCAGGAAGGCCAAAATAAAGAGTAAAATAATGAAAAGCAGTGGCAAAAAGCGAATAATCCAATCCACATACATGAATTCCTGCCCTGTAAGCTTTTCTAGATAGCTAATGGCAACCAAATTAGAAGCGCCACCCAAGGGAGAGCCAAAGCCACCAAAGCCAGCCCCCCACACTAAGGCTAACAAAATTGGGGTAGCGATGGGATTATTGGTAATATTTTCCTGGCCCAAAAACTTCAGCATGCTTACAGCCACAGGCACCAAAATCATAACTACAACTACATTGGGTAAGAAAATAGACAGCACCGTCGCAGCTACCAGCCACACTGTAATCTGTTGGCGCATGGATGTACCGATGCCACAAAGGCTTTTGATAGCCAAGCGTTTATCAAGATGGGTCTTCTCCCATACCAGGCTAATTAAATCGCTGCCCACTAAAAGCACGACGATTTCTGAAAAATACTTGCTAATGATGCCATCCATGGGCACCATGCCAAAAAAGGCATTAATAGGGATGGGCAAGAGCGCTGTAACCGCTATATTTACAGGACGCAGTACCCACCACAGCCCCATCCAGCAAATGGTTGCGATGGCCGCAGCCTGCTTAAAGCTAATAAGCTGGGACAAAATGCCCAAAACCACAAAAAATAAAATAGGTCCCGATAAGGTGTTCAATGAACGATATTTTTTCATACTCCCATCCCCCTAATAGCTTGTCATTTTATTATACCCTTAGAGTGAAAATAAGTAAAATGCTTTAAATTGCTTTTAATTAGCATTTTTCTTGCTATTTTAAAAGCTATACCCAAATACTGCTCCTACCGCGAAACGCGGTAGGAAACATTTGTTTATACAATGATTTAAAATAAATGCCCGTAGTACATACTACGGGCGTTAAGTTTACACTTGAGCACAACAAAGCTATTAAGCTTGGGTATTATCCTCAACAGGAGCGCTGATGGTATCTACAGGAGCAGCTGCATTGGCAGCCTCTTCCTCGGCTACGGACTGCTGCACCAGGTACAGCTTTTCCTCCGCGCTCAGGATATGACCATATTTTACCAGCTGATTGATTTCTTCCTCATCCAAGGTTTCTCTTTCAATCAAAGCCTTAGCAATGACATGGAGCTTGTCCAGATTCTCGCTGAGCAGCTTTTCGGTAGCAGCATAAGCGTCCTCCATGAAGGCGCGTACTTCCTTATCGATTTCCGCAGCCACCTCTTCGCTGTAGTCCTTATCGCGGGCAATATCACGGCCCAGGAAAACCTGGTCCTGACGATGGCCAAAGGTTACAGGTCCGATGTTCTCGCTCATACCATATTCGCAAATCATCTGGCGTGCCAATTGAGTTGCACGCTGCAAATCGTTGCTGGCACCACTGGAAATTTCCTTCAGCACCAAGGCCTCAGCCACACGACCACCTAAGAGCACCTTTAGCTCGTCCAGCATCTCGCTGCGAGTTGCATAGTACTTATCCTCTTTAGGCAGGCTCAGGGTATAGCCACCGGCACGGCCACGGGGAATAATGGTTACCTTGTGCACAGGATCGGTATGCTCTAAGAGCATGCCCACGATGGTGTGACCACCCTCGTGATAGGCAGTGAGACGTTTTTCCTTGTCGCTGATGACGCGGCTTCTGCGCTCAGGACCCATAATAACGCGCTCGGCTGCCTCTTCCATCTCCGGCATATTGATAACCTTTTTATCACGCCGTGCAGTTAAGAGTGCTGCTTCGTTTACCAGATTGGACAAATCCGCGCCGGTAAAGCCGGGAGTACGTTGAGCAATAACATCCAAGGAAACATCCTGACCAACGGGCTTACCCTTGCAGTGTACCTTCAAAATCTCAGTACGACCCTTAATATCAGGGCGGTCCACCACGATTTGACGGTCAAAGCGACCAGGACGCAGCAGCGCCGGGTCCAGAATATCGGGACGGTTGGTAGCGGCGATCATAATGATGCCCTCGTTGGCACTGAAGCCATCCATTTCTACCAACAATTGGTTCAAGGTTTGCTCGCGCTCGTCATGGCCACCGCCAAGACCGGCGCCACGCTGACGACCCACAGCATCGATTTCATCGATGAAAACAATGCAGGGTGCGCTCTTTTTGGCTTGGTCGAACAAATCGCGCACACGGGAAGCACCCACGCCTACAAACATTTCCACAAAGTCAGAGCCGGAAATGCTAAAGAAGGGCACGCCTGCTTCACCGGCCACAGCCTTAGCCAGCAGGGTTTTGCCGGTGCCCGGAGGACCATACAGCAAAACGCCCTTGGGAATTTTGGCGCCCAGCTCGTTATACTTTTGCGGACTCTTTAAGAATTCTACTACCTCTTCCAGCTCCTGCTTGGCCTCCTCGGCACCGGCAACATCCTTGAAGGTAATCTTCATCTTGTCCTCATCATAGCGACGAGCACGGCTCTTGCCAAAATTCATCACCTTACCACCACCTGCTCCGCCCTGGTTCATCAACATGAACCACAGGCCCACAATAATCAGCATGGGCAGCAGACTGCTTAAGATGCTCATCCACCAGGGCGGCTGCGGCGGCAGCTCGGCCTTGATATCCACATTCTTTTGCTCTAATTTTTCCACCAGCTTGCTGTCGTTAGGAGCAACGGTGGAGAATTCTTTGCCATCCTTTAATTTACCGCTGATAACATTATCAACAATCTTAACTTGCTTAATTTCATCGGCCTGCACATGCTGCATAAAGCTGGTATAGCTTATTTCAGTAGGCTTAGTGCCCTTTTCATTATAGAAATCAAACATCCAGATAATTACCATGATTATCAGCAGATAAAAAAGTACGTTCTTAAAAAATTTATTCAAGCACGTATCCTCCTTCCACTTTACCGATAATATTTTATTATATTATAGGAAGTGATATCTAGCAACCATTTTCACAAACTTTTTATTTTCTTGCGTAAACGGAAGGCTTTAATACGCCAATATAAGGCAGATTGCGGTAATCCCCAGCATAATCAAGGCCAAAGCCAACAACAAATTCATCAGGAATTTTGAAGCCCACATAATCAGCCTCCAAGCCGTTAATGCGACGCTCCGCCTTATCGCACAAAGCCACAGTCTTTAGGGATGCAGGCTTATTCAAGCGCAGCATATCGCTGATGGCAGCAAAGGTTACGCCGCTGTCGATAATATCATCGATTAAGAGCACATGCTTGCCAGCGATGTTTTCGCCCAAGTCCAGCTTTACCTTGACATTGCCGGTGGTGCTGGTGCCATTGCCATAGGAAGAAGCAACCATGAAATCCACACGCAGGGGCAGGTCAATAGCGCGGGTCAAATCGGTAGCAAACCAGGCAGCACCCTTTAAGAGTACCACTACAACCAAATCCTTACCCTGGTAATCAGCAGTAATTTGCTTGCCCATTTCTGCTACGCGGGCAGCGATTTCCTCTTTGGTCAATAATACTTGTTTAATATCCTCATGCATGATAAAGTCTCCTTTATTGTTTTTCCAAAATAAGCTTTTTATTTTTATATTGAGCAGTTACACCACCTGGCAGCTGCACCAGCTTGCCACCGGTGCGATTGAGCAAAAGCTGCTCCACCGCCAGTGTGCGCTCATAATCAAGCTCTGCCAAGGCTAGGCTTCGATAAGCTTCCCTAATGACACGCCTTCTCATGGCAATGGGCTTCTTTAAAAGCTCCTTCTCGGCAAATACTACGCGCCGTGCCTTACCACCATGGCTAGATTCAGCGTCATCATCGTCTTGGTTAGGTAAAGCATTTTGGGACTCCTGCTCCGTCTTCGCCTGCACAAAAGCAGCGAAGGCTTGCTCATCCAAAAACTCTTCTTCTGGCACAAGCTGCTGAGCCATGCGGGCCAACGTCTCTTTAATATTGCTGTTAAAGTGCTGCTCTAAATAAGGCAGCAGCTCATGGCGCACCCTATTGCGGGTAAAGGCTAAATCATCGTTAGTGCTGTCGTGACAATACTCCACGCCTACGAGCTCGCAGTACTGCGCCAGCTCACGATGGCGCAGGCCTAAGAGCGGGTGCAGGCCACTATCGCTCTCGGCGCGAATCCCGCACAAGCCTGTCAGGCTTGTGCCTCGTAAAAGCCTGAGCAGCACCGTCTCTGCTTGGTCGTCCAGGTTGTGGGCGAAGACCACACAAGCGGCGCCTAGCTGCTGCATGGTTTGCGCCAGCGCCGCCTGGCGCAGACGCCTTGCCGCCGCCTCAATGGATAGATGCTCCCTAGCTGCCAGCTCCCGCACCTTCACTTGGTGCACGTAGCAGGGCAGCTGGTGCTCAGCGCAAAAGCGCTGCACCAGCGCCATGTCCCGCAGCGACTCCTCTCCTCTGAGTCCATGCTCCACATGACACACGCTAAAGCTCGCCCAGCCCTCGCTTTGCAGCTGCCAGCAGGCAGCTGCCAAAGCCATGCTGTCCGAGCCACCGCTTACTGCCAATAGATAATGCTTTTCAGGCGCAAGCGCCTCTCTAAGCACCCTATGCACTTTAAACACCAAGGGATTGATTACCACTTAAGCTCCTCTCTGCTTGTGAAGCTTACACGAAAATTAAGGGCACCCAGTAGAGTGCCCTGCTCATCCAAGCTTATCTTTCACGTCTTGCGCCACGACCGCCACGTTTAGATTCAGTATTGCGTTTTAAATCCAGCATTCTATCATCGCTATCCTTCAAGAATTTGGACAATTTATCCTCAAAGGTCAATGGAGATACAGGACGGGCGTTTTGGACACGTACACCTGCACGACGTTCACGATTTTCGTTTTGCGGACGCTGGGGTTTAGGCTGGGGAGCTGCTGCCGGTGGCGGAGTCAGCTGTTTAATGGACAGACCGATTTTGCCACGCTCGTCAATGCTCAGCACTTTAACCTTTACCTTGTCATGCTCCTTTAAAAAGTCATGCACATCCTTAACGTAAACATTAGATACCTCGGAAATATGAATCAGGCCAACCTTGCCCTCCGGTAATTGGACAAAAGCGCCAAAATTGGTGATGCCAGTGACTTCACCCTCTACAATTGCACCTACTTCAAGTGACATCGAGACAAAAATCCCCCTTAAAAATTCTTTGATACTATTGTATTATACTCTTAAATTTTAATAAGTGTCAACAAAAAAAGCAGAACAAAGCATTTCACTTTTGTTCTGCTTGCTTTTGCTCATCCACAATGAAAAGCGGCACCTCATTTTTACCCACCATATTGTAATCCTCACGGGCTAATTTTTCAATATAGCGGGGATCATCCAGGCGCTTGCGCTCTGCCTCCAGCTCAGCCTTTTTCTTCTTCAAGGCCTCAATACGCTGCTCCGTGGCGGCTTGTTCCTGCTTTATCTGATAGATTCTGTATTCCTGCTTGCCCAAAACAAACAAGCACACAGCCAGTACCACAAGCATGAACACCTTAAAGCCATTAGATTTGCGCCTTCTGCGTCTGCCCATGTTGTACCTCCTGTAAATCTAACAAAAAACAGAAGGCCCGACTAGAAAGCCGGGCACCTTTAGCATCATTATTTTGCGTTGACAACGTCCTTGAATGCTTTACCAGCCTTGAAAGCCGGAACAGTAGCAGCCGGAATTTCTACAGCCTTTTTAGTTTGAGGGTTCTTGCCCATACGAGCTTTGCGGGTACGTGCTTCGAAGGTACCAAAGCCTACAACCTGAACCTTACCACCTTTTGCTACCTCTTCCTTTACGGTCTCCAGAGTAGCAGAAATAGCTTTTTCAACATCTTTTTTGGTCAAGCCTGCTTTTTCGGCAACAGCGGCAATCAACTCAGTCTTATTCATAATTTTTCCTCCTTAGTTTTGGTTTATTTCGTGCAAATATGACGTTCCGAGCACGCGACTCAATTTGACTAGCAATAGTATTCTACACTTTATGGGCTTTTCCTGCAAGCCCTTTTCACAAATTTCTTACCAATTAGTGAAACATTTTTGTCTAATTATTTTTCTCGATGACCTTGGCCTCATCCCAGAACTTATCCAGCTCTGCAAGAGCAAAGTCCTTCCAAGCCTTACCACTAGCCTCTACGCAGCGCTCTACATAGTTAAAGCGACTAGCAAAGCGATTATTGGTACCATTTAAGGCTACCTCCGGCTCAATTTTATGGTGGCGAGCATAGTTCACCAGGGCAAATAGCACATCGCCTAGCTCGCTTTCGGCAGCCTCTTTATCGCCGCTTGCCAAGGCCTCCTGCAGCTCGCCCAGCTCCTCCTGTACCTTTTCCCACACCCCTCTAGTATCGGGCCAATCAAAGCCTACCTTGGCAGCCTTGCTCTGCAGCTTGTAGGCTCTTAAAAGAGCTGGCAGGCCATAGGTTACACCATCTAAAACATGCTTGCGCTCGGTTTTTTCCGTTTTCTTTATAGCTTCCCAATTTACCAAAACCTCATCGGAGCCAGCTACTTTTGTTTCGCCAAAAACATGGGGATGGCGGCGGATCAGCTTATCCACTACCTCGTCAATAACGTCCTGTAAATCAAAGCGACCTGCCTCCTCGGCCATGCGGGCATGGAAAACAATCTGCATGAGGATATCTCCCAGCTCCTCACGCATGCCCTCGGTATCGTCAGCATCCACGGCCTCTAGGTATTCATAGACCTCTTCAATCATATTGCTGCGAATGGAAGCATGGGTTTGCTCCTGATCCCAAGGACAGCCGCCGGGCTCACGCAAAGTGCGCATTACATCCACTAAGGGCTGGATATCCACATCATCAAAGGAAGTCGTATCCACCATGGCCTCGCTTAGAGCTTCCTCTTCTTCTTCCTCATCCTCGCCAAAGGCCATAATACCGCTGGGCAGCGCGTCATCCTCGCCCATGGGCGGTATATAAACGCTGGTCAGATGGTCGATATGAGGCTGTCTATCCAATTCAAATAGCTTTACAGCGCGGCATTCTTCATCGGGCAGGCCCATATTACGCAGGAAATACAGCTCGTAATCATCGGGCAGATTTTCCATCAGAGCAATTTTTAAATCGCTGGCCACCAGCTGACTATATACTTGGGTAATCATCAGAGGATATTGGCCTGCATCGGCAATAGCGCCAAAATCCTGAGCATCGATAATGCGTAAGCCAGCAATGGGGTCGATACCCAAGGCCACATAGGCTAAATCCAAAAAGCTCATGGAGGGCTTAATCACTAGCTTAATGCCCTGCTCCTTAGCCTGCTCGCGCAGCAGCACTACAGTTTTTTCGGCTACTAGAGGGCTACCGGGCACTGCATAAACCACATCCCCCTTAATGGAGGCTGCTAAAACTCTCGTAACTACATTTTGGTAAACCTCTTCGAAGGATGCACCTGCCTCGTATAAATCATCACAGGAGCTATATTTTACGCCCTGCTTGGCCAGCTCAGCTACAGTAGGATGCACAGCGGTGCGCAAAATCACCTGCTCACAGCCCTGCATAATGCTCATAGTTTCCAAGGACAAATGACCCACGGCACCGGGTCCTAGGCCAACGATTGTAATCATACCCATGTTACGCCTTCTTTCTCTTGTTCATAATCTTTTTCAGCACAGGAAGCTGCTGTAGCTCCTGTTTAGTCAATGCGCCCATCATGATGAGGAGTACTGCATAAAGCAGTGCTGCCACAAGCATAGCGCTAATAGTTGCTAAAACCATGCCCAGTACAGGCACAAGCAACTGCTGGCTCCACCAAGCAGCCCCACCCATGAGTACTGCGGCAAAAATAATCTTCAAAATGCTCCACCAGTGGAAGCTAATTTTATAATATCGTAAAACGAGACTATTTAGAAGCGCCGTTATGCCAAAATTGATATTGGTAGCCCAAGCCGCTCCAGCAATATTCCAAGCAGCATTGGTCAGCTGGCACACGGCGAAAAGCTTAGCAATAATGCCCACCAGCATATGCACCATGGGCAGATTGCTATGACCCATGCCCTGCAGCATTCCCGTGGTCACCTGATGAAGGCCCAAAAACCACAGGGAGGGCGCTGAATGCATAATGGCCGTGCCCGCCTTGCCCGTGCCGTATAAAAGCAGGCTGATGGGCTCTGCTAAAACTGCCATGCCCACGGCGGCGGGCACGGTGATGAGGCAGCACAGCTTCATGGCGGTAGCAGCCTTGGCTTCAATCATATCGGGACGCTTCAGAGTATAGGCCTCGGCGATAGCCGGGACTAGACTTGTGGCCAAGCTCATGGTAGGAATGGTCGCTAGAAGCAGGAGTGGCTGGGCCATTCCGGCCAAGTAACCGAATAAGGTCGTGGCCTGCTCCACAGTGAAGCCACTTTCGATAAGGTAGCCCGGCACCAGCAACACGTCGATGCTATTAGTCACGGGCACTAGCACGTTGGCGCAGGACACGGGCAGCGCAAGGAGCAGCAGCTCCTTAACTAGCTGCGTAGAGCTGAGCTTTTCCTTGCAGGGCTTCAGCTCCGCTTCCGCCAGCCAACGCTTGCGGTAGTAGCGATAAAAGCAGCCCAGCACGACCATGCCCATGAGGCTGCCGGGAACAGCGCCAAAGGCAGCGCCGGCAGCGGCGTATTCAAGGCCGTAGGGCAGCAGCACGTAGGCTAACACTACCATGGTTACCACGCGGATGAACTGCTCTAAAATTTGGGACACTGCTGGCGGCGTCATCAGCTGGTGGCCTTGGAAAAGGCCACGGAAGCTGGCCAGCACCGTGCCGAAAAACACCGCAGGGGCCAAGGCCACCAGGGAGTAGTAGGCGCGGCCATCCTTGATGATGCCGCTATCCACTAGCCAGCCCGCCGCCAGCACCAGCGCCAGCGCGAGACCTAAGCCTAGCAGGCTCATGAGCCGCAGGCTTAGGTGGAAGACGCGGCGCACATTGCCCACGTCATCCTTAGCCAAATAGCGTGAAACCACAATGGATATGGCCACGGGAATGCCCGCTGAAGATATGGCTAACAAGAGCAAATATACAGGATAGGCCATCTGGTAGAGGCCAATGCCCTCGCCACCCAATAAACGTGAAAGCAGGATGCGATTCACGGAGCCGATGATCTTCACAACAAGTCCAGCCAGCGTCAAAATCATAGCGCCGTGTAAAAATTTATCTTTTGCCATCTGCCTTCACCTTCTTTCAAGTAATTATATAAATAATAAAACTAATAAAACCTAATGCGGGTAATTAGTTATCAGCGCACTCGCGGTGATTTTCTTAACGCGAATTTCGTGGGGAACAATCACGAAGCTGCGGTGTCCAATCTGTTCGCATAATGATTATGGCTTTCGAAACCTTGCTTCTATTGTACCAACCACTCATTCGCTAAAAATCACAGCTCCCTTGCTGATAAGCTAATTACCTATTTATTTGTTAAACTTATTTCCTAAAGCTAAAAGCGGTAACGTCTTCTCTAACCACTTCAGTGGTTCTTCTTTGAGTCCATTCGTTTTGTACAGCAGCTGGCTTTCCTTACCATTTTGAAAGCTCATGCTGTTCTTATTGGCTGTGAGCAGCTTCATGAACACCTCCGTGTTCACATTCGCATGCTCTCCAAAGGTAATGCGAATTGTGCCCGGACGCACATTAATACCACGTATGCGCATCAAACGACACAAGCCCTTCAGACTTGCCAAGCGCCACAGCATCTCCACCTCCGGTGGCAGCTCGCCAAAGCGATCGATGATTTCGTCCAATAAATCGTCACGCTGCGCGTATTCCATCTCCGCCAAACGACGATAAATCTCCATCTTATAGCGGGGATCCTCAATATAATCGTCAGGAATATATGCCTCCGCCGGAATTTCCAAGACCGGCTCCGGCTCAGGCACGGCCACCTTGCCATTTTTCAAGCGATTAATGGTCTGCTCCAGCATCTCGCAGTAGGCCGCAAAGCCAATGCCCACAATGTGGCCGTGCTGCTGGCTGCCTAAGAGATTGCCCGCGCCGCGAATTTCCAAATCGCGCATGGCAATCTTAAAGCCGGCACCCAGCTCCGTGAAATCACGGATAGCCTGCAAGCGCTTCTCTGCAATCTCGCTTAAGGCTTTATTAGGCTTGTACACGAAATAAGCGTAGGCCAAGCGGGAGCTGCGGCCTACACGGCCGCGCATCTGGTACAGCTGGGAAAGGCCAAAATTTTCGGCTCCATCGATAATAATCGTATTAGCTAGGGGCACATCCAAGCCATTTTCTACAATAGTAGTGCACAAAAGCATGTCGCAGCCACCCTCGTAGAAGGTAATCATGGCGTCCTCCAGCATCTCCTCATTCATCTGGCCGTGGGCTAGCTTAATATTGATGCCCGGTACAAGGCGGCGAATACGCGCCGCGATGGCCTCTAAGCCACTAACTCGATTATGAATATAATAAATCCTGCCACCGCGGCGCAGCTCGCGCTCGATGGCTTCCTTAATCATGCCGTCGTTGTACTCGCTCACATAGGTTTCCACTGGCAGCCTATCCTCCGGCGGCGACTCGATCACGCTCATGTCGCGACCATTGACCAAAGCAAGATGCAAGGTGCGCGGGATAGGGGTGGCGCTCAAGGTAAGCACATCTATGCCAGTGCGCCATTTTTTTATTTTTTCCTTTTGTGCTACGCCAAAGCGTTGCTCCTCATCGATGATCAAAAGGCCCAAATCACGGAACTGCACATCAGCCTGCAGCAGTCGGTGAGTGCCAATCAAAAGGTCCACCCTGCCGTCCTCTAAATCCTGCAAAATACGTTTTTGCTCCTTGAGCGAGCAAAAACGATTGAGCATTTCCACATTCACGCCAAAATTGCGCATGCGCTCCTTAAATGTCAGGTAATGCTGCTGTGCCAGCACCGTTGTCGGCACCATCACCGCCACCTGCTTGCCATCCACCACGGCCTTGAAGGCAGCACGAATAGCTACCTCAGTCTTACCATAGCCCACATCACCACAGAGCAAGCGTTCCATGGGCTGGGATCTTTCCATATCGGCTTTGATTTCCGCAATAGCCTTCAGCTGGTCAAGCGTTTCCTCGTAAGGAAAAGCTTCCTCGAACTCATGCTGCAGCTCCGTATCAGGACTAAAGGCATGTCCCGGTACAATCTGGCGCTGAGCATAGAGTCTGAGCAGCTCCTCCGCCAGCTCCGTAATCGCCCTAGCAGCCTTGGAGGTAGTGCGTTTCCAGTCCGTACCACCCATTTTGGACAAGCGCGGCACTGTGCCCTCGCTGCCCACATATTTATGTAAGAGGCCTACCTGGTCCACAGGCACATAAAGCTTGTCATCACCGGCATAGGCGAGCAGTAGATAGTCCCGGTGAATACCGCCGACCTCCATGTTCTCGACACCAATATAGCGACCAATGCCATGGATTTTATGTACCACATAGTCCCCGGCCTTAATATCCGAAAAATATTGCAGCTGCTGACCTTGATTTTTGCTGTGCAAGCGCTTGCGCTTCTGCATGCCATAAATATCATTTTCTGTTAACAGCAGCCAGTTAGTATCCCAAAAACGGAAGCCATGGTCCAAATCGCCAAACATCACGTTGACCTGACCACCCTGCAGATTTTCTTGGGAATAGATACCCTTGAGACCGTAATTATGCAGATTTTCTGCAAAGCCTCGGGCCTTAATACTGCTGGAAAGCATAATCACCGGCGTGATACCATCCGCCAACCAATTATGCAAATCCTCCACCAGCAAATTGGTATTTTTATTGTAGGGAGAAACCGATCGTACCGGAATATTCAATGCAGGCAGCTCGTTTAAATAGCTGTGGCCCAGGGCAGAAACAAGCTGCACGCCGCTTGCTGCGCACTTGGCAACCAACTCGTCCTTAGTAAATAAGTCCGCAGCATCATCCTTGTTTTCCTTATCCAGCTTTTCCAGCATCTCAAAGGTGCGTACAGGCTCATCCAGAACCATCAGCGTGCTTGCAGCGCAATAATCAAAAACGCTGGCATCATACACGGCATTCCCTTCCACCGTCAAGGGCATAATCTTGACCTCGCTCAGGGTCTGCAGACTGCGCTGACTATTCACATCAAAGCTGCGCATGGCATCCAGCTCATTGTCGAACCATTCCACGCGCACGGGCGCATTGCAATTGATAGGAAAGATATCCAGAATATCGCCTCTCAGGCAAAACTGGCCGATGGCATCCACTTGGTCCGTGCGCTCGTAGCCGAGCTCAATCAGTGTGGTCAGCACATCCTTTTGCTCACGCTCCTCACCTACCTTCAGCACAAGCTGCTGCCCGCTGAGGCCGCTAGGACGCAGCTGCCTTTGCTGCAGCGCCTCCGCTGTGATGAAGACAATGCCACGCTCCTCGCCCTGCAAAAAGCGCAGGGCCGCTGCGCGCCCTGCCTGCAGCTCCAGGCTTTGGGTTTCCACCTGAATGCGTGGCAGATGCATGGGATAAAGCTCCTGCATGGGCAAATTAGGATAGAAGTAGTTAAGCTCGCGCCGATAGGCGCGAATTTCTTCTCTAGAAGCCGTAATAAAAGCTAAGCTGCCCTTTTCCTCAAGAATTTTATCCAAGGCAGCAAAAAAGACCGGCTTGCTGCTACCAGCCAACCCGGTTAAAATACAGGCACGCTTTTCTTTTTGCCAAGCGGCAGCGCGCTGCACCTCGTCAATACGCACTACCTGTTCAAGTAATAAATTTTCCATGCGCCGCTAATAGAAACACTAAGAAGGGTGTAAGAGTAGCCCTTACACCCTTATGAAATCTTTGAAAATACTCTGCTTATACTCTGCTCATTAGAGCTTTACAGCCAAAACCTTCTTATCCAAGCTATGGATAGCATCTACAAAACGAACAGTACCAGTCTTGTAGCGAGCAGAAATAGTGTGGGTACGTACGCCGTCATTGAAATAGTTCAGTCCATGGAGCATGTTGCAGTTGGTAATAGCGGTTGCAGTAAACATGCAATCATCACCCTTTACCAAGTCATCCAGGGTCAATACCTTGTTCACATCGGTGATACCCATCTTCAAGCAACGTTGTACCTGTGCGTCATCCTCAGGGCACAGACGAGCCTGCATATCGCCGCCCAAACATTTAACAGCAACTGCGCCCAAAACGCCTTCCGGAGCGCCGCCCTTGCCCACATACATGTGCACACCACTACCTTCGATGCAGCATTCAACGATGGGGTTCACGTCGCCATCAGTAATCAAGGAAATACGAGCGCCAGCTTCGCGAATTTGCTTCATCAGCGGATAATGCCGTTCACGATCCAAAAGTACAACATTCAAATCGGCAACCTTGCGGTTCATAGCTTTAGCAATGCGCTCCAGATTTACAGCCATGGGAGCATCAATGTCGATGCAGCCCTTAGCGCGAGGACCTACAGCGATTTTATCCATGTACATATCGGGAGCATGCAAGAGGCAGCCACGGGGAGCGATAGCAATAACAGCAATAGCGCCCGGTTGTCCCTTTGCTACCAGATTGGTGCCTTCAACAGGGTCAACAGCAATATCAACGGCAACGCCGCCAGCGCCAACCTCTTCACCAATATACAGCATCGGCGCTTCATCCATTTCGCCTTCGCCAATAACAACGGTACCATTAATATTAACAGTATCGAAGGCAGCACGCATAGCGTCAACAGCCAAGCCATCAGCGCCATTCTTGTCGCCCCTACCTACCAAACGACCGCAAGCAATAGCTGCAGCCTCGGTAACACGTACAAACTCCATAGAAAGCTCTCTGTTCATAACCTTCATCACTCCTTAATATCTTCAGTTCAATGAAATACAATTCACTATTAACCTTATTATGACACTTTCAGCCTATTTTAGCAACCATAAATTAGTATACTCTAATGGATTTATAGCGTCCGCCCATTTTACATGTTCAGGCTGAGCAATTTAAAGCCAATCTGCCAGGGCAGTACAAAAACAATGTACAGAAGCAGTAAACTAAATACTAAAGCTACTCCTGCGCGCACGCAGTCCACCAAGTACACTGCTTCCAGGGAACGCACCAAAAGGTAGAGCATCCATAGACAGCCCACGAGGAAAATTCCACCCAACAAAGGTAGTCCGCCCAAGCCCATTTTTCCTGCCAATAGCGCACCCGGCGTCAACAGCAAAAAAGGTAGTGTCGTATAACCCAAAAGACAAATCAACCCCACCGGGTCCCCTGCCAGGGCCCCGAAAGTTTCCATTATGCCATGAATCAAAAAGCCATATATCGAAAGGGCTGTAGCTGCAATTAACACCGTACAGATGATTATGGCAAAGCGAATGTGCAGGGACTGCTCAATGAGCCAGCTATTGGTGATAACGCCGGTAAAAAAGCCCACGCTGAGAGTGAAATAAAAGGCACTGCGCCACAGGCAGGGCTGTTTGACCAAAGCGGCCATACCCGTGCCCGGCTCAAAGAGCACATCAAAGGTTTTGCGCCGCATAGCTCATCACCTCGTTACGTTTTGAACAGCAGGAGTCTCGCCGGCAAAGCCTGCTTGCAAATGCTGCAGCAATTGACCTTTAATCATATCGGCAATCTCAGCGCTCAAAAAATACTCCCAGGGCTGTTGCTTTTCTCTTTCCTTCACAGGGGGCAGCCCGTCCTTGCCGGGCTTAATCTTGGCCAGAGCACCTGCCTCAGCCAAGGCATCATAATAATCGCCTAATTCATCTACCAGGCCGATATTCTTCGCCTGACGACCGGTATAGATACGACCATCGGCAATAGCGCGCACCTTGCTGGTTTCCATGCGGCGACCAGCAGCTACGGTGTAGACAAATTGGTCATAGATTTCATCCACAATATTTTGCAGAATTTCCTTTTCTTCTGCGGTCATCTTGCGGTCATAGGTCATAATATCCTTGTAGGGACCACTTTTGATTTTCTCACTGGTGATACCAATTTTCTTAAATAATTCTTCGGTGTTCATATAGGGCATATAAACACCGATGCTGCCGGTCAAAGTAGTAGCGTTAGCATAAATCTTATCGCTGGCACAGGCCGCAATCCAATACGCCGCGCTGGCACCGGTATTGCCCATGGTGGCCACAATGGGCTTTTTTGTCTGCTCCTTAAAGCGAGCCAGCTCCCGGCCCACCTCTTCCGCAGCAGTAGCGCTACCGCCGCCGCTATCAATACGCAGCAGCAGAGCCTTGACGCTATCGTCTGCAGCAGCCTCACGAATTTGCTTCATAATGCTACCACTAGTAACACCACTGGTCTGGTTAAACAGGTTCTCCTTGCTATCGGTACCACACACAATAGTACCCTCAATATTGATTACGGCAACGCGATCAGGGACCGTAACAGTCTTTTCGCTATTATTATTACCCTTTAACAGTGACACAACAAAGCTGAGTACTGCCAAAAGCAACACAGCACTAATAAAAATTTTCTTTAGCATAAAGACCTCCTTCTAGTTGCCCCGCAGCTTACCTATATAGCAAAATTATTTTTGAGCCTTTAAGGCAGCGCCGATAAAGTCACGGAACAAGGGATGGGGATTGGTGGGACGGGATTTAAATTCCGGATGGAACTGAGCTCCTAAGAACCAAGGATGCTCGCTCTCAGGCAGCTCCACAATCTCTACCAAGCGACCATTGGGCAGCGTACCGCCCAGCTGCAGGCCCTTGCTCACGATAGTCTCGCGGAAGGCATTGTTAAACTCATAACGATGACGATGACGCTCATAAATGAGCTCTTTATCATAAGCCTTTTGGGTCAGAGTACCAGGATATACCTTGCAGGGATACAGGCCCAAGCGCATGGTACCGCCCATATCCTCTACATCCAGCTGCTCCGGCATCAAATCAATAACAGGATGGGTTGTTTCGGGTGCAAATTCAGAGCTATTAGCATCCTCCATGCCGCATACGTGACGGGCAAATTCAATCACAGCGCACTGCATACCAAGGCAAATACCGAAGAAGGGTATTTTGTTTTCGCGAGCATATTGAATAGCCTTAATCTTGCCCTCGATGCCGCGATTACCAAAGCCGCCGGGCACCAAAATGCCGTCCACGCCAGCCATAACCTTATCCATATCGATGCTAGCGTCTTCAATCTCTTCTGCATTTACCCATTTAATCTCCAGCTCGGCCTCGTTGGCAACAGCCGCATGACGCAAGGACTCAGTAATGCTGATATAAGCATCCTGCAAAGCCACATATTTACCAACCACAGCAATGGTGACCTTACGGTCATACTTCTTTAAG
>JBJDXC010000002.1:0-5465 GCA_051866475.1 Phascolarctobacterium sp. | reverse complement strand
CCTTTACCTTGGCTCCTCCACCAATATAGACAGCCTTTTTAGCATCAGCAACGCTTCTTATTATACAGATAAAAAGCTTTGCCTTGATACTTACCAAAAAGATATCCTGCAGATTGTAGCTGAGAACAGCAGCTCTGAGTTTTATAAGAAGGATTTCGAGAACACTGATTTCCACAAAAATGGTCTTGTCATTGCCATGCGTATGAGCCAATTAGGTTTTGCAAAAAAATTCTACGAAAAATATGGCAACGAAAGCGCTATTATTTATTCCCTGTGGGAGGGATATGTGGAGCGCGACGACGAACTCAAGGCTCTAAGTAAGCTATGGGGCGACCGGTTTATCCCCTTGCATAGCGGCGGCCACGCCAGCATCGATACCTTAGAGCGTACTCTTTCAATCTGCGCGGATGAACGCACCACTATTATTCCTATGCATGTAAATGCTGTGGAAGATTTTCGCAAACTCTCTTCCGTAGGCAATGTAGTAGCCATGCACAAGGGATGGAGCTTAGAAATATAATTTTTACCCCAATACCATTGGGGTATTTTTATTATATACTAATACTGAATAAGCTTTTAAAATACATCTGCTTGAATTCGCAGAAGTTTTCAGTTATACTTGTGTCATAAAGTTTTAATATATCTCTTTCATTGTTTATAAAAGGTGGTGCTATAATGCTTGATAAAGCTGACAAAAAAGCTATTATGCTGTGCATTTTAAAAACCTTAGAAATCCACACTGATGCCGAACATCCCTTAACTCATGAGCAAATCGCCCAAAGGTTAGAAAAGGACTTTGGATTAGATAAGCCCAGTCGCAACACTATTGCCAACCATATCAATATTTTGCGAGATGGTCTAGATTATGATATTAGGTATGGAGCAGGCAATAAAGGCGTTTATTTAGTGGATAGAATTTTACCAGCCATACATTTAAAGGCATTGATAAGCCAATTGGCCACCGCTAAATCCTTACCCAGCGAAAACGCTCAAAATCTTATTAGAGCATTGGAGTCCTTACATAACAAGCATTTTCGTGGTCTCAAAAATACCAGCTCTGTTAAAAACTATATTCACCAACGTAACGAACAATTCTTTAACAATCTAGAGATTATTGATACTGCCATAAATAAAGGACTTCAAATTAGCTGTACCTATAACGATATTGGTCTTAAGGGCGAATTAGTACCTCGTAAGCAGGGAGATAAAAAACTTATCTATATACTTCATCCTTACGAAATGGCTTGTGTGGATGGCTTCTATTATCTCATTGCTAGTGCTTTTGATTACAATGAGCTAAGGCATTTTCGTATTGACCACATTACAGAAATCAGGCCTTTGGAAAATCAGAAACGTATCCCCCTAGAGAAAATCACGGGGTACAGCGGATGTATATCTTTTGACTTACCCAAATATGTGCGTGAGCATGTGCTTATGTTTAATGGTAAAATTGAACGCATCACTTTTATTGCTGACCGATATATTCTCAATTATGTGTGGGATGTTTTTGGAGATAGAGCTCAAATTAAAGCTGTTAAAAATAATACAAAACAGATTGAATTTACAGTGCACACAACAGCTGAGGCTGCTAAAATTTTTGCTAAACAGTACTGCACTAGTTGCCAACTTGTTGCGCCTGAGCAAATCCGCAGAGAACTCTCTTTAGAATTTAATAACGTTGCAGAAAAGTATAAATAAATTCGATTCGTTGTAATAGAACTCACCAAGCCGACTATTATTTCTTTAAATAGAGATAATGTTTATAATAATACAACTTCTAATGTTTTAACAATCAAATTGATAAAAAGAAAACCTCTCTTACATAAAATGTTTAAGAGAGGTTTTAACTGTCTAATGTAAAGTTGTAAATTCAAAAATGATTAAATTTTTATGTCTCAAGTAAAGTTGTCGCTGTCTCATGTAAAGTTGTCAATTAACACAACAAAAACATTACTTGCCCTGCAAATAAGCATCAATGGCCGCAGCAGCCTTCTTGCCAGCGCCCATGGCGCTGATAACAGTGGCTGCGCCGGTCACAATATCGCCTCCGGCGAACACGCCCGGAATGGAGGTTGCACCGGTCTCGTCGGCAACAATGTTGCCGCGCTTGTTAACCTCTAAATCCGGAGTAGTATCCTTAATCAAAGGATTAGGACCTTGACCGATGGCCATAACCACCATATCAACGTCTAATACGTACTCGCTGCCAGGAATAGCCACAGGGCTACGGCGTCCGCTAGCGTCCGCCTCGCCCAGCTCCATCTTTACGCACTTCAGGCCACTTACCCAGCCCTTCTCGTTGCCCAAGATAGCTACAGGGTTATTCAAGAGGCGCAGCTCAATGCCTTCTTCCTTAGCATGACCGATTTCCTCCTTACGAGCCGGCATCTCGTCCTCGCCACGACGATAAACGATGTATACATGCTCAGCGCCCAGGCGCTTCGCAGTACGAGCAGCGTCCATAGCCACGTTGCCAGCGCCCACGATGGCAGCGCTCTTGCCTACGTAAACAGGAGTTGCTACGCGAGGGAATTGATAAGCCTTCATCAGGTTCACGCGAGTGAGGAACTCGTTAGCGGAATAAACGCCATTCAAGTTTTCACCCTCGATATGCATAAAGTGAGGCAGGCCAGCGCCAGTGCCCACATAAACAGCACTAAAGCCCTCCTCTTCCATCAGCTCTTTAATGGTAAAGGTTCGGCCGATAACAGCGTTCACCACGATATTTACGCCCAGCTTCTTCAGGCCTGCAATCTCGTGCTGCACGATTTCCTTGGGCAGACGGAATTGGGGAATACCATACATGAGAACGCCGCCAGCAGCATGCAGTGCCTCATACATGGTTACATCATAGCCCATCTTCGCCAAATCACCGGCGCAGGTCAGGCCGCTGGGGCCACTGCCCACGATAGCAACCTTCTTGCCCTTGCGCTCACTAGGAGCCTCCACATCATTATCAAGGCCGTTAGCACGAGCATAGTCGGCTACAAAGCGCTCCAAGCGACCAATGGCCACAGGCTCGCCCTTAATGCCCAGAACGCATTTGCCCTCGCATTGATTTTCCTGGGGACATACGCGACCGCACACAGCGGGCAGAGCGCTCTTGCGCTTCAAAATTTTATAAGCCTCCGCAAAATTCTCCTGAGCCACCTCATGGATGAACTTGGGAATCTCGATATTTACAGGGCAGCTGCCAACGCAGCGGGGCTTGGGGCAGTTCAGGCAGCGCTGTGCCTCGTCCACTGCCATTTCCTTAGTATAGCCCAGAGCTACCTCTTCAAAATTTTTATTGCGAACATTGGCCGGTTGTTCCGGCATCGGGTTTCTCATTCCTCCACGCATTTGCAATGACCTCCGCAGCTATATTCCAGAACCTCCTGGTCGTGATACATTCTTTGACGCATCATCAGATTAGCAAAATCTACCTGATGAGCATCGAATTCAGGGCCATCCACGCAGGCGAACTTGTTCTCGCCACCTACCATGACGCGGCAGCCACCGCACATGCCGGTGCCGTCAACCATAATTGTATTCAAGCTAGCAATGGTCTTTACACCGAAGGGCTTGGTGGTAGCAGCCACATTCTTCATCATGATGACGGGGCCGATAGCCAGCACATAATCGATTGGCATGCCCTCCTCCAGCATCTTCTTCAGCGGATCGGTTACAAAGCCCTTGTGGCCGGCAGAGCCATTATCAGTGGTGATAATAACCTCGTCACTGATGGCAGCCATTTTGTCTTGCCAAATGATCAAATCCTTGTCGCGAGCACCGATAATAGAAATGACCTTATTGCCCAGCTCATGATAAGCGCGAGCGATAGGATAAACAGGTGCTACGCCGATGCCACCGCCTACAACAACCACGGTGCCGAATTTGCCCATCTCGGAGGGACGACCCAAGGGACCAACCACGTCCAAAATATCGTCGCCCACATTCAGTGTCTCGCACAGATGATGGGTGCTGTTGCCAATGGCTTGGATAATCAGGGTAATGGTGCCGGTCTCACGGTTAAAATCGGCAATGGTCAGGGGCACACGCTCGCTGAACTCGTCGGTGCGCACGATGACAAATTGACCCGGTTGGCATTTATGAGCCACCAGGGGTGCGTCTACAACCATCTCGTAGACTTGGGGAGCGATGAGTTCTTTACTAAGGATTTTTGCCATAATTCTCCTCCTGCTTACTTCGTAAAAAGCTTATTTATTAACAAGACGCTCAGCACAAGCCTGTGCTTCAGCGTAGATCTTTTCCTCGTCAAAGGTTAAGAGCTTACCGCCCTCTAGCACCTTTTTACCGGCTACGAACACAGTGTCGGCATCGCTGCTATTGGCCGCATAAACCAGCTGGGACAGCTTGTTGTGACGGGGATACCAATAGGGCTTATGGGTATCCCAGAGCACGATATCGGCCCATTGGCCAGCCTCCAGCTTGCCCAAATCCTTAAAGCCCAAAACCTTGGCCCCGTCCACCGTGGCCATCTCCCAAGCCTTAGCTGCGGGCACAACCAGCGGGTCAAAGGTGGTTGCCTTGTGCAGCATGGCTGCTGCACGACATTCCTCCAGCATATCCAGATTATTATTGCTGGAGGCGCCATCGGTGCCCAGGCCTACGCAAATACCCTTCTCCAGCATCTTGGCCACATTGGCAATACCGCTGGCAAGCTTCAGATTGCTCTGGGGATTATGAGCTACGCGCACTTTTTTCGCAGCCATAATGTCCATATCCTCATCGGTCAGATGCACTGCATGAGCCGCAATGGTGCCCAGCTCGAACATGCCCAGCTTATCCATCATCTTGATGGGAGTGATGCCATGCTCCTTCTTGTAGCTTTCCACTTCAAACTTGGTCTCGCAGAGGTGCATTTGGATTTCTGCCTTGTGGTCCGCTGCTGCCTTGATGACCTTTTCCAGGTACGGCAGCGGACAGGTATAGGGTGCATGGGGGCCATAGGTAACGCGAATGAGGCCATCCCCGGCGCCCTGCCAATTTTCGGCTAACACATCATTTTCGGCCAGCTTCACATCTGCATCGGGAGCCACGCCAATCAAACCGCGGCACAGGTTGGCACGAATGCCGGTTTCCAAGCAAGCCTTGGCCACATCCTCCATGAAGCAGTACATGTCCGCAAAGCAGGTGGTGCCACCCTTGAGCATTTCCACAATGCCCAGCATAGCTCCCCAATAGATGTCGTTGGCGTCCATTTTGGCTTCAATGGGCCAAATCTTGTTCTCCAACCAATCCATGAGAGCCATGTCGTCCGCATAGCTGCGCAGCAAGGTCATGGAAACGTGGCCATGGGTGTTCACCATACCGGCGGTGGCCAGCTTGCCCTTGCCATCCACTACCTCAGCTTCTTCGAAGCCAGCGGGAATATCACTACCCACGTAGGTAATCTTCTTGTCTGCAATAGCGATATTTTGCATGACTCCGCTCGGAGTGTGCAGCAATTCGATATTCTTAAT
>JBJDXC010000001.1:0-5481 GCA_051866475.1 Phascolarctobacterium sp. | reverse complement strand
CAGTACCTGTGCTTGCTTCATACAGATAAATATAATCCAAGCCATCCACATACACTAAATAGGGTACCCTCCCTTTAACTCTCAGCAGGGAGCGTTCTTCTTTTAGCTTATCCCAAGTAACCTTGACCTTATCAGAATTTAAGAGTCCCGTTGTAATAGCAAATTTGAACTCTTCTCCCTGCCGTTTAATCAAATAACTTTTGTCTAGCTCAAAGCGCATGATAAAATTCTGAGGCCTTGTGCTATAATCAATCACTGCATCGTAATTGCTACCAAGACATCCACTTGTACCGAATAAAGACATGGTCAATATTGCCAATATGCAAGCTTTTTTCATGATATACCTCCTTGCATGCTTTGCTACATATATCTTTCAGAAAACAGACATCACTAAAGATATGCCAATACACTACTTCTCTAACCTGATTATAGCAAAAAGAAGGTAAAAAATCCCCACCCTAATGAAAATTTTGGGGTGGGGAATATATCTTTTTAGAACAGGGGCTTGCTATTGCCGCCCTTAGGCTTTTTTTGATTTTTAATGCGCAGGGATACGATGACCTCGTCCCCCTCCACAGTCTGCTCCATGCTGGCGGGAATGCCCACATCCTTAATGGCGTTGACAACTTGCTTAATGCTGTTCAAGTAAATACGCACATCGTTGACGATGACGAGGCGTTTCTTCTTTTCCTGCTGCTTATCCGCAAGAAGCTTGGCAATGTACTCATCGGTCTGGCGCACGCTGTAGCCACGTTGGATAATCACCTGCAGGGCCTCCATACGCTTAGCCTCATCGTCCAGCTTCAGGAGTGCTCTCGCATGGCGCTCACTGAGCTCATGCTCTACCAAGAGCTTACGGATTTCACCGGAAAGGCGTAACAGGCGCAGCTTATTAGCAATAGTGGACTGCTTCTTACCAACTCGGGCAGCCATAGCCTCCTGAGTCAAATGGAACTGATCCATGAGCTGCTCATAGCCCTCGGCCTCTTCTAGGAAGTGCAGGTCCTCACGCTGCAGATTTTCGATTAAAGCGATTTCCGCAATCTGCTGGGAGCTGTATTCGCTGATAATCACAGGCACCTCGGTCAGCTCAGCCATGCGGCTAGCCCGCAGACGGCGCTCGCCCGCAATCAAAAGATAACGACCGTCCTCCGCCGGAGCCACCAGCAGGGGCTGCAGCACACCGTATTGACTGATGGAGCTGGCCAAATCGGCCAGAGCCTCATCATCAAAAGTCTTGCGGGGCTGGTAAGGATTGGGGAAAATTTGCTCAATGGGTACCTTTACTACCTTTACCTCGTTGACGGCCTTGGTCTCGCCCAAAGCGCCAAAATCAGTATCTAATACAGAAAAGCCATCATCTACAATCATGTTCATCCCCCTCGTCTATTTGCTGCCCAAGGGCTGCTTTTCCGGCGTACCCGCCTTGCGGGGGTACTGAGCCGGGGTGGTTTTAATTTTGCTTATCTTGATTATTGCGCGTCCATCGTCGAGACCGGGCAGCTTCACAGGCTCGGCGCTCATTATTTTTCCGCCGAGAATTTTCACTGCCTCGGTGCCCTCTGTGATTTCCTCAGCGTATTTGCTACCCTTCAAGGCGATAAACCGTCCGCCCTTTTTTACTAGGGGCAGGCAGTACTCTGCCAAAACACTGAGCCGCGCCACAGCACGAGCCGTTACTAAATCATATTTTTCGCGATGCTTGCCGTTTTTTCCTGCATCCTCCGCCCGCAAATGCTCGCAACGGATGTATTTTAGACCTAAAGTGTCAATCACCTGCTGTAAAAATTTCAAACGCTTGCCCAAGGAGTCAATCAGAGTAACCTTCAGCTCAGGACAATAAATTTTTAAGGGTACGCCGGGAAAGCCGGCGCCCGTGCCCACATCAGCCAAGGTCTTCCCTGCCATGTCCTCGTCGTAGGCTAGGAGGCTATCAATCATATGCTTTACGGCCACCTCTTCCGGCTCCGTAATCGCCGTCAAATTCATGACCTTATTAGTTTCTACCAAAAGCTCGTAATACTTGGTAAACTGCTCCAGTTGCTGCTCACTAAAGCTTAAGCCGGCCTCAGCACCGCGGCTTACTAAAATTGTAGCAAAGCTTTGCTTAACATCATCACTCATTCGCCCTGCTCCCTTCTGCGTCTTAACTCCAAGGCAATCATCAGCACGCTGATGTCCGCCGGGGACACACCGCTAATGCGGGAGGCTTGGCCGATATTGGTGGGACGCACCTTATCCAGCTTCTCCGCCGCTTCGCTGGACAGCTCCTTGATAGCGTGGTAATCCATATCTTCAGGTAGGCGTTTATTCTCCAGCTTCATAAAGCGCTCCACCTCTTGGCGCTGCTTAGCAATATAGCCCTCGTACTTGGCGAAGATTTCCGTTTGCTCCGCCACCTGCTCACTCAGCTCAGGCAGGTCAAAGGCTGCTTGCAGCTTAGCATAGGTAATCTCCTTGCGACGCAGCAAATCCAGCATATTGGTGCCTGTGCGCAGGGGCGTGCTGCCCATAGCAACCAGCTTTGCATTATTTTCCTCGCTGGGAGCAAGGTTCAGCTTACCGATATCGCTAATAGCACGCTCGATAGCCGTGCGTTTATTGGTAAAGCTGGCATAACGAGCATTATCCACAAGACCAATCTGGCGACCCTTTTCCGTCAGACGCAAATCAGCGTTGTCCTGACGCAAAAGCAAGCGATATTCCGCTCTGGAGGTCATCATACGATAGGGCTCGTTAGTACCCTTCGTTACTAAATCGTCTATAAGTACGCCGATATAAGCTTCATCACGACGCAAAACCAAGGGCTCGCGACCTTGAATTTTCATCATAGCGTTAATACCGGCCATTAAGCCCTGTGCTGCTGCCTCTTCATAGCCGCTGGTGCCATTGGATTGGCCCGCGCTAAAGAGACCGCTGATGGCCTTGTGCTCCAAGGAATATTTCAGCTGCAGGGGATTTAAGCAATCATAATCAATGGCATAACCGGCGCGCATCATCTTGCAATGCTCTAGGCCCGGAATGGTCTGCATAAACTGCAGCTGCACATGGGCAGGCAAGGAAGAGCTCATGCCCTGCACATACATTTCGTTAGTACTGCGTCCCTCAGGCTCAATGAAGAGCTGGTGGCGGTCCTTATTGGCAAAGCGCACAATTTTGGACTCAATGGAGGGACAATAGCGCGGGCCCACGCCCTCGATCATACCATTGAACATGCCTGATAAATGTAGATTAGCTCGGATAATCTTATGGGTTTCCTCGTTGGTATAGGTTAAATAGCAGGGCACCTGCTCCCTGGTTTTTATCTCGCTCATAAAGGAGAAATTACGAACCTCGCTATCGCCGTACTGGGGCTCCATCTTGCTGTAGTCCAAGCTGCGAGCATCAATGCGGGCAGGGGTACCAGTTTTAAAGCGCATCAGCTCCACGCCGTGCTCTATAAGGGAGCTGGACAGCTTTTGGGCGCTGCGTAATCCGTTAGGACCGCATTCATAATTAACCTGACCATAGACGATGCGTCCCCTTAGGTAGGTACCGGTGGCCAAAATAACGCATTTAGCCTCGAAAACCTCGCCGGTTTCCGCTTCCACGCCCACTACCTGACCATTCTCCACCAGCAGCTTATCAATCATCAGCTGCTTGAGCTCTAGATTATCCTGCTCCTCCACGATTTTTTTCATGAGGGTGTGATAATAGGGCTTATCCTCCTGTCCACGCAGGGCGTGGACAGCATAGCCCTTGCCCGTGTTCAAAAGCCGCATTTGGATGCAGGCCAAATCGGCGCTAAGGCCCATTTGGCCGCCCAATGCGTCCAGCTCCCGCACCAGGTGGCCCTTGGCAGGGCCACCGATGGAGGGATTGCAGGGCATCAGAGCCACGTTGTCCAGGGACAAGGTGGCCAGCAGGGTCTTACCGCCTAGGCGTGCTGCTGCCAGGGCAGCCTCCACGCCGGCGTGACCTGCGCCTACCACAATAACGTCAAAGGAATCCGTAATATAACTCATAGCTACTTCTCTTTCATCAAACTAATCAACAAATTATATACTAAGGCTTGGTAGCCAAATAACTTACTAAGCTCAATGCTACTTACCAATACAGAAGCGGGAGAAAATCTCGTTAATAATCTCGTCCTGCACCGTATCGCCGGTGATTTCACCCAATAAATCAATGGCATTGCGCACATCGATTTCAATGCAATCGTAGGGCAGCATGGCCTCCGCTGCCTCAAAAGCATCCTGCAGGGAGTGACGCGCTTCCCTTAGCAAACGCTCCTGACGAGCGTTTTGCACATAGGCTCCGTCACTCAGGGTACCCTCGCTGCCGTACACATAATCCTTCATCCAAGCGCTGAAGGCTTCCACGCCGGTGAGCGTCTTAGCGGACAAGGTCATGACCTTGTCCTGACCGAAGCGCTCCTTGAGCGCCTTTAAATCCACCGCTAGCCCCAAATCGCTCTTATTGACGATAATCACACAGGGCTTGCCGCTGGCAGCGGCAAGGATGGACTCGTCCTCGGCAGTGAGACCCTCACTGCCGTCCACTACGCAGATAACCAGCTCTGCATCCTGCAGCAGCTGGCGACTTTTCTCCACGCCGATTTTCTCGACAAAATCATCAGTACTACGAATGCCCGCCGTGTCCGCCAAAACTAGGGGTACGCCGTCTAGGAGCAGCTGCTCTTCAATGACATCCCTCGTTGTACCTGCGTACTGAGAGACAATGGCTCTTTCCTCTTGCAAGAGAGCGTTGAGCAGGCTGGACTTGCCCACGTTGGGCTTGCCTACAATGGCAGTACGCAAACCCTCCCGCAGAATTTTGCCCGTATGGGCGTGGGCCAAAAGGCCGTCTATGGCGCCATTGCAGGAAGCGATGCTTTCCTGCACGCGTCCATAAGTTACGTCCTCAATATCCTCCTCCGGATAATCGATAACTGCCTCTAGATTTACTACTACATCTACGAGAGCACTGCGCAAGCCCCGCAGCTCCTTGGCCAATTGGCCCTGCTGCTGGCGTGCCGCCAGCTTCAGGCTGGCCTCGCTGCGGGAGCGAATAATATCCATCACAGCCTCGGCCTGGGTTAAATCGATACGCCCGTTTAAAAAGGCACGCTTGGTGAATTCGCCGGCCTCCGCAGGTCTCGCTCCTGCCTTATAGGTCAGCTGTAAAATCTTCTTTAAGGATTGCAGGCCACCATGGCACTGGATTTCCACTACATCCTCTGCCGTGTAGGAGCGAGGTGCGCGCATATACACAGCCAAAACCTCGTCCACCAAGCTACCATCTACATCGTAAATATGACCATAGACCATGGTATGACTACTATATTCCGCTAATTTTTTGCCGGAGACTGCCTTAAACAGTGTCTCGCCCACGTCCAATGCCTGCTCGCCACTAATGCGCACGATGCCAACGGCACCTTCGCCTAAAGCAGTAATCACGGCGCTAATCGTTTCCTCTGCCATGTGCGCCCTCCCTTCCTTA